>NZ_FNTJ01000001.1:1942500-2242803 GCF_900105185.1 Pseudomonas saponiphila
GTCGCTGGGAATAGACCCGAAACCGGGCGATCTATCCATGGGCAGGTTGAAGGTTAGGTAACACTGACTGGAGGACCGAACCGACTACCGTTGAAAAGTTAGCGGATGACCTGTGGATCGGAGTGAAAGGCTAATCAAGCTCGGAGATAGCTGGTTCTCCTCGAAAGCTATTTAGGTAGCGCCTCATGTATCACTGTAGGGGGTAGAGCACTGTTTCGGCTAGGGGGTCATCCCGACTTACCAAACCGATGCAAACTCCGAATACCTACAAGTGCCGAGCATGGGAGACACACGGCGGGTGCTAACGTCCGTCGTGAAAAGGGAAACAACCCAGACCGTCAGCTAAGGTCCCAAAGTTATGGTTAAGTGGGAAACGATGTGGGAAGGCTTAGACAGCTAGGAGGTTGGCTTAGAAGCAGCCACCCTTTAAAGAAAGCGTAATAGCTCACTAGTCGAGTCGGCCTGCGCGGAAGATGTAACGGGGCTCAAACCATACACCGAAGCTACGGGTATCACGTAAGTGATGCGGTAGAGGAGCGTTCTGTAAGCCTGTGAAGGTGAGTTGAGAAGCTTGCTGGAGGTATCAGAAGTGCGAATGCTGACATGAGTAACGACAATGGGTGTGAAAAACACCCACGCCGAAAGACCAAGGTTTCCTGCGCAACGTTAATCGACGCAGGGTTAGTCGGTCCCTAAGGCGAGGCTGAAAAGCGTAGTCGATGGAAAACAGGTTAATATTCCTGTACTTCTAGTTATTGCGATGGAGGGACGGAGAAGGCTAGGCCAGCTTGGCGTTGGTTGTCCAAGTTTAAGGTGGTAGGCTGAAATCTTAGGTAAATCCGGGGTTTCAAGGCCGAGAGCTGATGACGAGTTACCTTTTAGGTGACGAAGTGGTTGATGCCATGCTTCCAAGAAAAGCTTCTAAGCTTCAGATAACTAGGAACCGTACCCCAAACCGACACAGGTGGTTGGGTAGAGAATACCAAGGCGCTTGAGAGAACTCGGGTGAAGGAACTAGGCAAAATGGCACCGTAACTTCGGGAGAAGGTGCGCCGGTGAGGGTGAAGGACTTGCTCCGTAAGCTCATGCCGGTCGAAGATACCAGGCCGCTGCGACTGTTTATTAAAAACACAGCACTCTGCAAACACGAAAGTGGACGTATAGGGTGTGACGCCTGCCCGGTGCCGGAAGGTTAATTGATGGGGTTAGCTAACGCGAAGCTCTTGATCGAAGCCCCGGTAAACGGCGGCCGTAACTATAACGGTCCTAAGGTAGCGAAATTCCTTGTCGGGTAAGTTCCGACCTGCACGAATGGCGTAACGATGGCGGCGCTGTCTCCACCCGAGACTCAGTGAAATTGAAATCGCTGTGAAGATGCAGTGTATCCGCGGCTAGACGGAAAGACCCCGTGAACCTTTACTATAGCTTTGCACTGGACTTTGAATTTGCTTGTGTAGGATAGGTGGGAGGCTTTGAAGCGTGGACGCCAGTCTGCGTGGAGCCATCCTTGAAATACCACCCTGGCAACTTTGAGGTTCTAACTCAGGTCCGTTATCCGGATCGAGGACAGTGTATGGTGGGTAGTTTGACTGGGGCGGTCTCCTCCTAAAGAGTAACGGAGGAGTACGAAGGTGCGCTCAGACCGGTCGGAAATCGGTCGTAGAGTATAAAGGCAAAAGCGCGCTTGACTGCGAGACAGACACGTCGAGCAGGTACGAAAGTAGGTCTTAGTGATCCGGTGGTTCTGTATGGAAGGGCCATCGCTCAACGGATAAAAGGTACTCCGGGGATAACAGGCTGATACCGCCCAAGAGTTCATATCGACGGCGGTGTTTGGCACCTCGATGTCGGCTCATCACATCCTGGGGCTGAAGCCGGTCCCAAGGGTATGGCTGTTCGCCATTTAAAGTGGTACGCGAGCTGGGTTTAGAACGTCGTGAGACAGTTCGGTCCCTATCTGCCGTGGACGTTTGAGATTTGAGAGGGGCTGCTCCTAGTACGAGAGGACCGGAGTGGACGAACCTCTGGTGTTCCGGTTGTCACGCCAGTGGCATTGCCGGGTAGCTATGTTCGGAAAAGATAACCGCTGAAAGCATCTAAGCGGGAAACTTGCCTCAAGATGAGATCTCACTGGGATCTTGAATCCCCTAAAGGGCCGTCGAAGACTACGACGTTGATAGGTTGGGTGTGTAAGCGCTGTGAGGCGTTGAGCTAACCAATACTAATTGCCCGTGAGGCTTGACCATATAACACCCAAGCAATTTGCGAACTCGAAAGAGGCCAGATTGCGGTGTGTGAAGACGAAACAAACCGAAAGTTTGCAGGCTCACAAAACACCAACTCTATTACATACCCATTCGCTGGCACGTTGCACGAGCAACGGACTGGCTACCGAATTTCTTGACGACCATAGAGCGTTGGAACCACCTGATCCCATCCCGAACTCAGAAGTGAAACGATGCATCGCCGATGGTAGTGTGGGGTTTCCCCATGTGAGAGTAGGTCATCGTCAAGATTAAATTCCGAAACCCCAATTGCGAAAGCAGTTGGGGTTTTGTTTTTGTGCTGCAGAAAAGTTGCGCTGCTGGGGCTGGCCACGCTCGTGTGCTTACGGCTGCCAGCGCCACGCGACACTGCCAGGGGGTGGCCCATTCCCGCTTTGGCGGGTCCTGCTTCCACTGACACAGAGGACCGACACCACTGATCAGTGACGATAGAAATCCCCTCAAAATCGATGAGCAGTTTTTGGTATGGTGCAGCTCTTTTTTAGGGACTTGAGTTCATCCGCACGGATCAGCGTCGACCTCTATTCAACGAGAAGCTGTAGCAATGCCCGAAGCGATTCCGATCAAGGACCACGAAAAAGAAAACCGCCTGGTCAACAAGCGCCTGCTGGCCTGTGCTGTGCTGGTGGTGGCCATCACCTGTGCCCTGGTAGGGCGCATGTATTTCCTCCAGGTGGTGGAGTTCGACTATCACGCCACCATCTCGGAAAACAACCGCGTCCACGTGCTGCCGATCACCCCGACCCGAGGACTGATCTATGACCGCAATGGCGTGCTCCTGGCCGACAACCGCCCCAGCTTCAACCTGACCATCACCCGCGAACGCACCACCGACCTCAAGGGCGAGCTGGACACCGTGGTCGACCTGCTGCACCTGCCGCCAGAAGACCGCACCCTGTTCGACAAGGAGATGAAGCAGGCCCGTCACCCCTTCGTACCCGTGACCCTGTTCTACGAACTCACCGAGGAGCAGATCGCCATACTGGCGGTCAACGAATACCGCCTGCCGGGCCTGGATGTCGAAGCCCAGTTCGTTCGCCACTACCCCATGGGCGCGCACTTTGCACACTCCATTGGCTATGTCGGGCGGATCAACGAAAAGGAAGCCAAGACCCTGGATTCGGTGGAGTACCGTGGTACTCAATCCATCGGCAAGACCGGGATCGAGAAGTTCTACGAGTCCGAACTGCACGGCCACGTGGGCTACGAAGAAGTTGAAACCAACGCCCAGGGCCGGGTGATGCGGGTGCTCAAGCACACCGATCCGATCCCCGGCAAGAACATCGTCCTGAGCCTGGACATCAAGCTCCAGGAAGCCGCCGAAGAAGCCCTGGGGGATCGCCGTGGCTCCGTGGTCGCCCTGGACCCGGCCACCGGTGAAGTGCTGGCCATGGTCAGCAAGCCCAGCTTCGACCCCAACCTGTTCGTCACCGGCATCAGCTTCAAGGAATACGCAGCGCTGCACGACTCCATCGACCGCCCATTGTTCAACCGGGTGCTACGCGGCCTCTATGCCCCAGGCTCCACCATCAAGCCGGAAGTGGCGATTGCCGGCCTCGATACCGGCGTAGTCACCGCGTCGACCCGCGTCTTCGACCCGGGCTACTACCAACTGCCGGACTTCGACCACAAATACCGCAACTGGAACCACAGCGGTGATGGCTGGGTGGACATGGACGCCGCGATCATGCGCTCCAACGACACCTACTTCTACGACCTGGCGCACAAGCTCGGCATCGACCGCCTGCACGACTACATGGCGATGTTCGGCCTCGGCGAAAAAGTCTCCCTGGACATGTTCGAAGAATCCCCCGGCCTGATGCCGTCCCAGGCCTGGAAGCGCGCCACTCGCCGCCAGCCCTGGTTCCCGGGGGAAACAGTGATCCTCGGCATCGGTCAGGGCTACATGCAGGTCACCCCGCTGCAACTGGCCCAGGCCACCGCGCTGATTGCCAACAAGGGCGTGTGGAACCGCCCGCACCTAGCCAAGACCATCGACGGCGTGGCCCCGGTGGATGAGCACCCGATGCCCAACATCCTGCTGAAGAATCCCCATGACTGGGATCAGGTCAACCACGGCATGCAAATGGTCATGCACGACCCGCGAGGCATTGCCCGCGCCGCGGCCGCCGGAGCGCAATACCGCATTGCCGGCAAGAGTGGCACCGCCCAGGTGGTGGCGATCAAGCAGGGCGAACGCTACGACCGCCTCAAGACCCGCGAGCGCAACCGCGACAACGCCCTGTTCGTCGGCTTCGCCCCGGCCGAGCACCCGCAGATCGTGATCTCGGTGATGATCGAGAACGGCGAAGCCGGCGGTCGGGTCGCCGGCCCCGTGGTGCGACAGATCATGGATGCCTGGCTACTGGACCAGAACGGCCACCTCAAGCCGCAATACGCCGCTCCGGCCAAGGCCCCCGGCGATCCCCACGTCTGAGTCATTTCACCATCGGGCTGTCGATATCCCGATGCAGGAGCCGGCTTGCCGACGAAGAGCCCCCCAGGTCTTGCACCCACAAAAGGCCCTGTTCGTTGGCAAGCCAGCTTCCCATTGGCGGCGTACCGGCCTCATGTGGCACTTGCCATTTGCTTGACGTAAACGTCAAGATGCCCGAGCGTCAGCGCCGGCTGGCGCAGGTCTTGCTTGATCTTCAAGGAAAGGCAAAGCAATGCAGGGCGACCCACTGATCCGGGTCAGAGCCCTTTACTGCCCCCTGGACCCGGTGTAGACATTGACCACGGCTTGCGTGCCTCGCGCAATCCAAGGGAGTGGAGCGGGTACTGCGGGCGGACCGATTCGGAGCGCTTGATGACTCTTATAAAAACAATAAAGGGTGAGCAGCAACACGAAGCCCGGCTGGCCCGGGAGCGGCTGCACCTGGAAGGCGAGATCCCCGACGGGGTCCTGCGTGCGGAAATCGATGCGTCATGGCGGCGCAGCCTGAGCCATGGCGTGCACTTTGGCAGCCAGCATCAACTGACCCTGGAATCCGGCGCCAGCCTCGACGTGCTGCTGGCCAGCAATCGTCTGTTGCTGGATGCTGCGACCCCGGCCATCGATTACCTGAACCAGCATCAAGGCCAAGACGGCCTGATCATCCTGGCCAATGCCGACGCCACCATCCTGGCCATAGAGGGCCGCGCCGACCGGCTCAAGGATAGCGGCGTGCAGGACATCACCCTCGGCGCCTGCTGGAGCGAAGCCACCCGTGGCACCAACGCCCTGGGTACGGCCCTGGTGGAAGCCCGGCCAACCCTGATCGATTGCGGCGAGCATTACCTGGACCGCCTCAGCCATTTCTCCTGCACCTCGGTGCCGATCCAGTGCCCCCAGGGCGAAATGATCGGGGTGCTCGACCTGACCCGCGAAGGCCCCCTCGGCCGGGCCCAGGACAGCACCGCGCTGTTGTCCATGGCGGTCAGCCAGATCGAGGCACGGGTGTTCCACGCCTCCTACCCGGAGCAGATCGTCCTGGCCTTCCACAGCCGCCGGCAGTACCTCGAATCGCCGTGGCAGGGGCTGCTGGCCCTGAGCCTGGGCGGGCAGATCCTCGCGGTCAGCGGCCAGGCCTGCCAGTTGCTCAGCACCCCGCGCGCGGCCCTGGTGGGGCGGCGTTGCGAAGAGTTCCTCGGACTCGATGGCTTGCAGTTGCTGGCGCGCATGCAACAAGGGGCGGTGGGTAGCTTGCAGACCGCCAAGGGCGAGCTGTTCTACAAGGCCCTGCGGGCGCCGCAGCCGTCGCTGAACCTGCACCGCGCGCCACGCAGCGCCGCCAAGGCCGCGCCGCTGCCCCAGGACCTGGAGGCCCTGGCCGGCGGCAACAGCCGCTACGCCCGCACCTTGCGCATGGCCCGCCAGGGCCTGGCCAATGGCTTGCCGGTGTTGCTGCTGGGCGAGACTGGCACCGGCAAGGAAGTCCTGGCCCGGGCCCTGCACCGCGCCGGCAGCCGTGCCGAGAAACCCTTTGTCGCAGTCAACTGCGCGGCCATTCCCGAAGGCCTGATCGAGTCGGAACTGTTCGGCTACCGCGAGGGCGCCTTCACCGGCTCACGTCGCGGCGGCATGATCGGGCGCCTGCAACAGGCCCATGGCGGCACCCTGTTCCTCGATGAGATCGGCGACATGCCCCTGGCCCTGCAAGCCCGGTTGCTACGGGTCTTGCAAGACCGCAAGGTGGCGCCTCTGGGGGCCGGCGAAGAACAGGACATAGACATCGCGCTGATCTGCGCCACCCACCGCGACCTCAAGCAGCAAGTGCAGGACAAGGCCTTTCGCGAAGACCTGTTCTACCGGGTCAACGGCATCAGCGTACGGCTGCCGGCGCTGCGCGAACGTGAAGACCTGCAATCCCTGGTGGACAGCCTGCTGGCCAGGCTCGGCGGCGCCGACGTGAGCCTTAGCGGCGAGCTGCGCCGGTTGCTGGCGGACTACCACTGGCCGGGCAATATCCGCCAGCTGGAGATGGTCCTGCGCACCGCCCTGGCCCTGCGCGAAGAGGGCGAACAGCAGGTCGGCCTGGAACACCTGCCCGACAGCATGCTCGACGACCTCAACGCCCATGCCCGGCCGTCGACCGGGAGCATCCGCGAGAACGAACTGGAGTTGATCCGCAGCGCCCTGGACAACCACCGGGGCAATGTCTCGGCGGCGGCGGAGGCCCTGGGCATCAGCCGCGCGACCCTGTACCGCAAGCTCAAGCAGTTGCGCGCCTGATGCGGCGCCTGATCACCCGGCTGGTGGACAGCCGCGATCCCCAGGCGCTGAGCGCGGCCCTGGGCTGGCTCTACGGTTTCGTCCGGCCGCAGCGGCTGGCCATCGGCGGGCTGCTGGGGCTGTCGGTGTGCGCATCCTTGCTGGTGCTGGTGCAACCCTGGCTGACCAAACTGCTGATCGACGACGGCCTGCTGGCCCGCGACTTTCCCCGGCTGGTGCTGATCGCCGGCCTGATGATCGGCGCCGGGCTGCTGGGCACCGTGCTCTCCGGGGTCAACCGTTACCTGCACACGCGCTTGTCCGGGCGCATTCTGTTCGCCCTGCGCGACGACCTCTACCGGCACTTGCAGCGCCTGTCGCCGGGCTTCTACGGGCAGCGGCGGATCGGCGACCTGATGTCGCGCCTGGACGGCGATGTCGCGGAGATCCAGCGCTTTGCCGTCGACTCGTTGTTCTCCGCGGTGTCCAGCGTAATTGGCCTGGTGGTGGCCCTGGCCATGCTGCTGACCCTGTCCTGGCAACTCTCGCTTTTGGCCCTGCTGCTGATTCCCCTGGACGTGCTCTGGCTGCGCTGGATGCGGCGCAAGGTCGAGCGCGATGTGCGCCAGTTGCGCGAGCGTTCGGCGGACATGTCCGCGTTCCTGGTGGAAACCCTGCCGGTGATGAAATTCATCCAGAGCGCCGGCCAGCAGCAACGCGAAGCGCAGCGCCTGAACGGCCTCGGCCAGGGCTACATGAACCAGCTGCTCAAGCTGCAAGTCACCGAGTTCTTCACCCAGGCGGTGCCCGGCACCCTGACCTCATTGTCCCGGGCCTGCGCCTTCTTGATCGGCGGTTATTGGGTGGTGCAGGGCACCTGGCAACTGGGGGCGCTGATCGCCTTTTCCACTTACCTGGGCATGGCGGTGGGCCCGGTGCAGAGCCTGCTCGGGCTGTACGTGGCGATCCAGCGCATGACCGTGAGCCTGGGCCGGGTCATGGAGTTGCGCGGCGAGGAGCCGGCGATCACCCACCCCGAGGCACCGCTGCCGGTGCCGGAGCAGGGCGAGCTGCATTTCCATGCCGTGCACTTTTGCCACCCGGGGCGCGGGATGACCTTGCAGGGCGTCGAAGCGCGGATTCCCTACGGCCGCAAAGTGGCGCTCAGCGGCAGTTCGGGGGCGGGCAAGAGCACCCTGATCGACCTGTTGCAGCGCCACCACGACCCGCAATCCGGGCAGGTGCTGCTGGGTGGCGTCGACCTGCGCCAGCTGGACCTGATGCAACTGCGGCGGCGGGTGGCGGTGGTCAGCCAGGACATCGTGCTGTTTCGCGGCAGCCTGGCGGACAACCTGGCCTACAGCGTGCCCGACGCCAGCCGCGAGGCGGTGGCCGAAGTGGCGCGGCTGGCGCAATTGCAGAGCCTGATCGAGTCCCTGCCCGAAGGCCTGGACAGCCCCCTGGGCGAGCGCGGCCAGCAATTGTCCGGCGGGCAGAAACAACGCATCGCCATCGCCCGGGCCCTGCTTCAGGACCCGATGATCCTGGTGCTGGACGAAGCCACCTCGGCGGTGGACGAAGCCACCGAGCGCGAGGTGATCGAGGCCATCGACCGGCTGTTCGCCGGGCGCACGCGCATCCTCATCAGCCACCGGCCTTCGACCCTGGCCAATGCCGAGTTGCGTTTCGAATTGCGCGAGGGCGTGCTGCACGTGCTGGAGGCAACCCATGAAGCCTGAACTGCGCATTGGCGTGATCGACAGCGGCCATGCCGCCCATCAGCGGATCGCCGGCGGGCGACGATTCTTCCTGCACCCCGAAGGCATCGGCGAAGGTCCGTTGCAGGAGGATGCGCTCGGCCATGGCAGCGCGATCATCGAGGCCATCGGCCAGCGCACGCCGAGCGCCCGGCTTTACCTGGCCCAGGTGTTCGACCAGCGCGGGGTCACCAGCGCCGCGCAAGTCAGTGCGGCCCTGTACTGGTTGCTGGAGCAGAAGGTGCGGCTGATCAACCTCAGCCTCGGCCTGCGTCAGGACCGGCCCGCCCTGCGCGCCGCCTGCGCCGAAGCCGTGGCGGCCGGGGTCATGCTCTGCGCGTCCAGCCCGGCCCAGGGCGAGCCGGTGTTTCCCGCCAGCTACCCCGGTGTGCTGCGGGTGACCGGCGATGCGCGTTGCAGCGCTGAACACTGGTCCTGGTTGAACACCGCCCAAGCGGACTTCGGCGCCTGCGTGCGTGACGGCCCTTCGGGGCCATCCGGGGCCAGCCTGGGGTGCGCGGCCTTGAGCGGGCACATCGGCGCTTACCTGCGTGTCCAGCCCCAGGCCAGCGATCTGCAGGTACGCCAGTGGCTGCAAGCGCACGCCGCTTACCATGGCCCCGAACGGCGACACAAAGCATGAAGCCCATCGTCATTCTGGGAGCCGGCCCGGCCGGCGCGGCCGTGGCCCTGGGGCTACGACGCCTCGGCTACCCGGTGACCCTGGTCAGCGACTGGCGGCGCTTTGCGGCCCTGGAAGGTGTCTCGCAGCGGGTGCTGGAGGCCTTGCGCGGCGCCGGCCTGGAGTCGGCACTGGCGCAGGCACTGCACCCCTCGCAGCGGCAAGTGGCGTGGAACGGCGAGGAGCATGCGCAGAACGTCGAGTATCTGCTGGACCGCCCGGCGTTCGACCGTGGCCTGCGCGATGCCTTGCACGAGGCGGGGGTAACGCTGATCGAGGGGCGGGTCCGGGCTGTGCAGTCCACGGTGCTCGGGCACCGGGTTCAAGTCGAGGGCGCCGAGGCGTTGGCCGCCTCATTTCTGGTCGAGGCCCGTGGGCGTCAGGCGCCGGCGCTGGACAAGGCGTTGCGCCGGGGGCTGGCTGCAGGCCTGCGCGGTCCGGAAACCGTCAGCCTGCTCAACCGCTGGCAGGGCCCCGGCGGCACAGCCGCCAGCGCGGTGTACAGCCTGGAGGACGGCTGGGCCTGGATGGCCCGGCGTGCCGACGGCCAGTGCTACTGGCAACTGACCCTGGATGTGGCCAGCGCCCGTCTACCGGACAAGTCGCGGTTGCTGGCCTACTGTCGCCAGCGTCGCCAGGCGTCGGCCCTGGCCCGGGAGTTCTTTGCCGGTGGCGAGGAACAGCAACTGCAGCTGCATGCCCGCAGCAGCACGGCGATTCTCAGCCCCCAGGTGTGTGGCGCCAACTGGCTGCGGGTCGGCGATGCGGCGATGGCGGTGGACCCCTTGTCCGGCAACGGCATTTTCCAGTCCCTGTCCTCGGCCCTGCAGGCCCCGGCGGTGATCAACACGCTGTTGCAGCGGCCCCAGCGTGCAGCGCTGGCGCAGCGCTTCCATGGGCAGCGGGTGGAGCAGCTGTTCCTGCGTTTTGCGCGCATTGGCCGGGACTTCTACGCCGCTGAGCAGCGCTGGCCCGAGCAGGCGTTCTGGCAGGCTCGTCGAGGCTGGCCGGACCCGCAGCCAGCCCACGCGGCTGCGGACTTTGCCGCCTTGCGCATCGAGCGCGCCCCGGTGTTGCGCGATGGCCTGGTGGATGAAGCCGACGTCGTGATCACCCCGGACCAGCCCCTGGGCATCTGGCATGTGCAGGGCGTGGAACTGGCGCCGCTGCTGCGGCGTTTGCGCAGCCAGGGCGCGGCCCAGGCGCTGGCTGTGCTCGGCCCGGAGCAGGATCGGCAGATCCGCAGCTGGTTGCTGACCCAGGGATACCGACCCTAACTGCCCCCACGGGAACAGTAGGAGCGAGCTTGCTCGCGAACCGCGCAGCGGCCATCCACGACATCCGGCCCTTTTCGCCGGCAAGCCGGCTCCTACAACGTGCACCGGGGGCTCGAACAACCCCCGGCTTGCATTGGCCGCAGTCAGTCTCCCGCGTTGAGGTACACCCGTTGGCCGCCTTTCCAGGTTTCGCGGATCTTGATGTCGCGAATCTGGGTGGCCGGGACCTTCTCGTCCAACGGGTTCTGATCGAGGATCACCAAGTCGGCGAAATTCCCGTCCTGCAGCGACCCGGTCCAAGCCTCGGCGTGACACTGCCAGGCGGCGTCGTAGGTGATGGCTTTCAGCGCCTCTTGGCGGGTCAGGCATTGGCCAGCGTTGAGCACCGGGTAGTCATCAGGGTTCTGCAGGACCGGATATGGTGCTTGTGTGCTGCGGATGCCCTCCATCTTGCGGGTCACCGCCTGCTCCATGGAGCGCAGCGGGCCCAGCGGTGTGACCGTGCAGTCGCTGTGCAGGGAAATGCGCAGGTTGTGCTTGAGGGCCGATTTGTACAGGTCGAGCATGGTCTCGGCCCGCTGCTCGAAAATCGCCTGTTGGAAGGAGTAGCCCCAGTAACCGACATGTCCGATCAGGAAGCTCGGTGACAGGCCCAGGTGGCTCATGCGCTTGATACTGTCCTCGTCCAGCAGCGAGCAGTGTTCGATGCGATGGCGCTTTTCCAGGCCGTTGCCGCCCTTGAAGGTCCCCGCGCAGGCTTGCAGGGTGAAGTCGATGGCTCGGTCGCCGTTGGCATGAATCATCAAGGGCCAGCCGGTTTCGACGGCGCTGCTGACCAGGGTCTGGTAGGCCACGGGGAGGGTTTTCGGCTCCGGCTGCTGGTCGTCGCAGACATTGAAATTGCCCCGGCGGGGGGTGGTTTCACAGCAGTAGTCCACGCTCTGGTAGCCGGTCAGGCCCTGGTTGGAGCCATCCGATACCAGCTTTACCGAGCCCTGGTAGATGCGCTTGGCTTCATCGCGAGTGGCGGGTCGATAGGGTGGCAGGCTTTGCAGACTTTTGGCGGAACCGTCGCAGGCGGCGGCGTAACCGATCCGCAGGTTCCTCGGGTGGCTCAGGAAGTAGGCGTCCAGCACCAGTCTCGAGATGGGGTCCATCATCGCGTCATACAGTAGGGTAATTCCGCGTTGCGTGGCGGTGTTGAAATCGAGCAGGCCCGCGCTGAGCGTAGCAGCACTTCAAGCAGAGGCCGGGGGGCGCCGAAAAAACCTGGCGCCCCTGGCGAGGACGGCGATCGTCCGGAGGGAAGAGGCTGTTCTGGCGCGTTTCAGAGCTTGATCAGCACCGATTTCAGCTCGGTGTAGTGCTCGATGGCGGCATGGCCCATCTCCCGGCCGACCCCGGACATCTTGTAGCCGCCAAACGGCAGCGCCGGGTCCAGGGCGCTGTGGCAGTTGACCCACACCGAGCCGGACTTGATGCGCGGAATCATTCGGTGCACCGCCGCCAGGTCGTTGGACCAGATGCTCGCGCCAAGGCCGTAGGGGCTGTCGTTGGCCAGGCGCAGGGCGTCGGCTTCATCGTCGAAGGGAATCGCCACCAGCACCGGGCCGAAGATCTCTTCCTGAACCAGGGCATGCCGCTGGTCGACATCGGCGATCACCGTCGGCTGGACGAAATACCCAGGGCCGAACTGTTCGCCGCCACAGGCGATGGTGGCGCCGCTGTCGCGGCCCATCTCGATGTAGCGATAGACCCGCTCCTGCTGGCGCGCGGAAATCAGCGGGCCCATGTCGACGCTGCTGTCCAGGCCGTTGCCCAGCTTCATGGCGTTGGCGATGCCGGCAATGTCGGCCACCACATTGTCAAAATGCTTGCGCTGCACATACAGCCGCGAGCCGGCGCAGCACACCTGGCCCTGGTTGAAGAAGATCGCGCTGGCGGCCCCGGCAGCGGCGCTGGCCAGGTCAGCGTCGGCCATGACGATGGTCGGCGACTTGCCCCCCAGTTCCAGGGTCACCCGGGTCATGGAGTCCATGGCGATCTTGCCGATTTCCTTGCCCACGGCGGTGGAGCCGGTGAAGGTCAGCTTGTCCACCAGGGGGTTGCGGGTCAGGGCGCTGCCTGCGGTGATGCCGGTGCCGGTGACCACGTTGAACACACCGTCGGGGTAGCCGGCTTCCTGCACCAGCTCCGCGAGCTTCAGGGCGCTGAGCGGGGTTTCGTCGGCCGGCTTGAGCACCAGGGTGCAGCCGCTGGCCAGGGCCGGGCCGAGCTTCCAGCAGGCCAGCAGCAGGGGGAAGTTCCAGGCGACGATGGCGCCGACCACACCCACCGCCTCGCGGCGGATGAAACTGTGGAACTGATCGTTGGGCATCAGCGGCAGCGACACCTCGACGCTGGCGCCTTCGATCTTGGTCGCCCAGCCGGCCATGTAGCGCAGGTAGTCGATGGACAACTGCACGTCCATGGCCTGGGCCACAGCGGCGCTCTTGCCGTTGTTCAGGCATTCCAGCTGGGCCAGCAGCGCGGCGTCGCGCTGCATCAGGTCGGCGAGCTTCCACAGCAGGTTCTGCCGCTCCCGGGGGCGGGTGCGGGTCCAGGGTGAGTCATCGAACGCCTGGCGCGCCGCCAGCACCGCGCGGTCGACGTCATCCACCGTGGCCCGGGGCACCAGGCACAGCGGTTCGCCGGTGGCGGGGTTGTGCAGGGGCATGGTCTGGCCGTCGGCGGCCTCGACCCAGTGGGCGCCGATCAGCATGCGCGGGGCGCGCTGGATAAACGCCGTGGTAGCGGCGAGCAGGGGGGCAATAGCCATGGCGAAGCCTCTTGTTGTCGATGAGGCAGGGGCTTTCGCAATGGCTGTGCCAGATCTGCAGAAGTCGCGCAGCCCCGGGAACCGGGGCTCTGGGCGCTGCTTGCGGCATCAACCGGGCCGCGCAGTTTCGCAAACTGCGACAGCCGGTGAGAATCCGCGGACGCTGCGACGCACGGCGCTGCGGGTGGCTGCGCAGGGGGCTAGATATGCAGCCAGGCCAGGGTGCCCAGCAGCACGCTGCCGCCGGCAGCGCCGTAGGCGAGTTTCTTCAGCCATTCCTTGCGGGTCAGCAGGGTGATGGCGGCCATCGAGATGGCAATCTGGATCGCCATCATCGCCTGGGCCCAGCGATGGTGCTGGTGCAGCTCGACTTCGGACTGTTCGTCCCAGTCCCGGGCCTCGGCCTCCAGGGCTTCGGCTTTCAGGCGCACGGCTTCCTTCTCTTTCTGGTAGCGCTGGGCTTCGATGCTGTAGTGCCCGGCATCGACCCCGGGAATATGGGTCGCCAGCTCCGCCAGGTTCTGTCGGCTGGACTTGGCCTGGTAGTAGCTCCACTGGTTGGCGGCTTCGGTCTTCTTCATCGCCGCGTTGTTCTTGTCCATCGCCGCCTGGCTCTCGGTGGAGCCGGCCTGATAGCTCAGGAGCGCCCCCAGGGTGGCCATGATCGCGGTCATCACCGCGATCTTGCTGGCGAAGTTGTCATTGCGGCTGTGGGCGTGTTCGGTCACGTGTTCCAGGTGCTTTTCGTGGGGGCTGGGCACTTCGAAGTCTTCAGTCATGGTGTCGATCTGGAGAAGGGGTAAAGGTTTCAAATTGTATCTGTGGCCATGGGCGGCGCCAGGGCTGGCGCGACTTCGTTCAGCTGGCCGACAGCCTGGGGCTCGTGCCCCTGCGAGGGGCTTGCTCTGGCAAAAAAAAGCCCGCAACAAGGCGGGCCAAATGGGATTCGTTCAGGAGTGACTCTCAATCTAAGGGGCGCGAGGTGAAAGACCTGTGAAAAAAAGGTGTTCCTGAGGAAAAAGCGCAAAGGTATTTGTCCTAATCGCACTGGCTTTTAGGATCTGTCCGATAGGACCGCCCTCGGCAGCCACGTATATTTCCTCCTGCTCGCCCAGCCAAAGGGGGTACTTCGGCTTAGGTGCCACTGCCGAAGTGATGGGCGAGCACTTTTTCCCTTCTGCTGTTTTCTCCCGGTGAGGTTCCCACCCACCGTCCCGCTGCAATCGCCAGCGACATTCCTTTCAACTCAGGCTGCATCGATGCTCAGTGCTCAGTGCACCGGCGGATTCGCGGCCGTCTACCAGTCTTCAGGCTCGTCCGAGCCGGCGCTGGATCTCGGCCCACAGTTGCGGGTCGTCGAAGTCGCGGATCACCCGATGGGCGCCGGCATCGAGCAGGGTTTGCGGTGGCTGGCTGGTGGCCAGGCCGAAGGTACTGATACCGGCCTTGACCGCGGCGGTCAGCCCGGGCACTGAATCCTCGAAGGCCAGGGCCTGTTCGGGCGTGGCTTGCAGGCATTCCAGGCCACTGAGGTAGGGCAGGGGATCGGGCTTGGCCCGGGGCAACTCCTCGGCCACCAACACCGCCTGGAAGCGCTCCTGCAAGCCCAGCACCTTGAGCATGTGCTCGGCGTTGGCCCGTGGCGCGTTGGTCACCACGCACACGCCGATGCCGTGCTCGGCGGCAAAGTCCAGCAGGCGCGGCAGGCCGGGCAGGGGCTTGAGTTGCGGGGAGAGTTGGCGAAAACGCTGTTCCTTGCGTTCGGCAAAGGCGACATGTTCGGCCACGCTGCGTTCCGGAAACAGGTAGCGGCACATGTTGGCGTTGGCCTGGCCACTGACGTGAGCGGCGAACTCTGCCTCGGTGAAGGTTCGGCGGTCTTCTTCCCACAACAGTTGTTGCAGGGCCAAAAGGTGCAGGGCATCGGTGTCGGTCAGGGTGCCGTCAAGGTCGAAAAGCAGAGCGTTGAGCATGGGACAGTTCCTGTCGGGCCCCATCCGGGCCGGTTGGCTGAATCGATCAAGCCCGCATCCTAGCAGGCTTGATCCCAACCGTGAGCGGTTCGCCCCAGGGCCTTAGCCCTGTGCGTTGTCGCCTTCGCCCTGGTCTTCTTCGTCCGGTTGCGGGCAGTGGTCCTGCGGGTTGGCCGGCCACAGCACCTTGTCCTGGCCGTCACGCACCTGCTCGGCGCCACATTCCACCTGGCTGACCTGGAAGCTCGGGGTGCCGTCCAGGCGGTACACCGCCTTGAGGCTGCGGGACTGATCGTCGCCGACGCCTTCCACGGCGTAGCCGAAGATCGCGCCACGGGTTGGGTCCACCACCAGTTCCTGCCACTTGCTGGCAATCAGGCGCTTGCCCTTGAGGTCATACAGCGCCGAAGTGGCCAGGGGCGAAGTGTCGTCAGTGGCCAGCAGGTAGTGGCCGCTGGCATCCAGGCGAATGTCGACGTACTGGCCCGGCTCCAGCAGCACCTTGCCGCTGGCGTCCATCAGGCCCACGGTGTGCATCTGCGTGGCCTGGCCGAACAGGGTGGCCTGCTTGGTCGGGCTGTTGGCGGTGCTGAACACGAACAGGTCGGCGTTGAGCGCGCCGATCTGGGTGTAGGTCGGCTTGAACAGTTCCACGCCCTTGTCCACATCGAAGATGCCGAAGGTGGCGCTGAACACGTTCTGCAGCACCGCGACCTGGTTCAGCCCCGATACCTGCTTGAACATCCCCAGGGGGCTGAAGCCTGCCGGGTCCGCCGAGTCATAGGTCGGTTGCACCTTCCATTGGCCCTGGCGGTCAATGAACCCGGCCTTGCCGGAGCTGCCGTCGGCATTCTTGGCGGTAACCAGCGCGCCCTGCTTGCCGAACACCTGGCAGGCGCTGAACTGGGCCTGGATCACCGTCTTGCCCTGGAAGTCCATGTAGCCGCAGGGGCTGTCATATTTTTCGCGGAAGGCCACCAGGCCGTCTCCCGGCTCGCCCATCCAGTTGTAGGTGGCGGCGCTGATCAACTGCGCATTGGCATCGGCCAGGGCCTTGCCCTGTTCGGTGTTGACCACCAGATGCTGGTTGGCGAAGTAATCGATGCTGTCGAACTCGACCTTCTTCTGTTCGCCGGTCTTGAGGTTGAGCGCCCACTTCTGATCGCCGCGCTCGGCGCCCATCCAGCCGCCGCGCTTGGCGAAGTCGTCGCGCACCACGCTGCTGTCATACACCGCTTCGGTGATCACTTCGCCCTTGGCGCTGAGAATGCCGCGCTTGCCGCCGATCTCGTAGACGATGAAGTCATCATTGCCGCCGACATACAGGTCGTCGAAGCGCGGGGGCTGAATCTGCTTGCCGCTCTGGTCGATGATGCCCAGCTTGCCGTCCTGGCCGAAGCCGAAATAGCCCGGGGTCAAGAGGCGCAGGTCGTCGGTGAAGGCGGCCTTGAGGATCTGCTTGCCGTCGGCGCTGGCGAGGTTCCAGGTGCCGTCCTTGGCGAACAGGAAGGTCTTGTCCAGGGGCAGCGCGACCACGGCGTCGTAATCGTTGTCGGCGCTGACCAGCACCTTGCCGTCCTGGTCCAGCACGGCGCATTCGCCGTTGGCGCAGATCGGCATGATCATGGCCGCAGGCGCCGGGGCCGGTGCAATGGCGGCCGTCTTGGGGCTGGTTTCTTCCTTGCAACCGACCAGGGTCAGGGCAGACAACGAGAGGATCAGCGAGCCGAGACGGGCACAGGCGCTTCTATCCATGAACTTCAGGTTCCTTGTAAAGAGGGGGGAGTGCAGAGCGCCCCGCACAGCGGGGCGGGCAAAGCGCGGGTGATTTTGCGGCGGCGCCGGATAAATGCAAGGTCCAATTGCAAAGAAAACCACCAGTACAGGTGGTTCGGGCGCCAGTGCGGCGATCTGCGCCCCGCGCCGGGATGTCTCAGACTGAGACGCCTGTCGCGAAATTGAACGTCGGGTAACACCCTGGCGCCGGCCAATGCCCGAGGTTTTCACCTAAGCCGTTGATTCGGCGTCTTTTAACAAGCTGGCACGCTCCGTGTATTGCTTACCCTCAGACGTTTCTACTGCCTCCATGCCCGGGATCGCCGGGCATGGCAGAAACCATAAAAACGACTCGCTAACAATAAGAAAGCACCGAGGGAGGTTCGACCCTGATGAAGAGAAAACTCCGCCTGAGGCTCAGCGCCAGCCTGCTGGCCATCGCCACCTGTACCGCCTTGCACGCGCCATCGAGTTTCGCCGCACGGGATGCCCAGAGCATCCTCAAGGAAACCTGCCAGGGCTGCCACACCCCCGAAGCCGGGGACGCCCTGAGCCGCATCAGCCACCAGCGCAAGACCCCGGAAGGCTGGCTGATGAGCATTGCCCGCATGCAGACCATGCACGGCTTGAAGATCAGCGATGAGGACCGCCGCACCCTGGTCAAGTACCTGGCCGATACCCAGGGCCTGGCCCCCAGCGAGACTGACGGCGTGCGCTATGCCCTGGAGCGGCGCTTGAACACCGTCGAGCACTTCGATGAGCAGACCACCCAGATGTGCGCCCGTTGCCACTCCGGCGCGCGGATCGCCCTGCAGCGCCGCCCGGCCCAGGAGTGGCAGCGGCTGGTGAATTTCCACCTCGGGCAATGGCCGTCCCTGGAGTACCAGGCGCTGTCCCGGGACCGGGAATGGCTGCCCACCGCACTCAAGGACATGGTGCCGCTGCTGGCCCAGCGCTACCCCCTGGACAACCCGGCCTGGAAAGCCTGGCAGCAGTCCCGTCCGCAAGCGGAGGCACTGGCCGGCAACTGGAGCTTCAGCGGCCACCTGCCGGGCAAGGGCGAACTGGCCGGGGTGATGAGCGTCAGCGCCGGCGAGGGCGATCAGTTCAAGGTCAGCGTCAAGGGCCAGTACGCCGATGGCAGCCCGTTCAATGGCCAGGGCAGCGCAATTCTCTACAACGGCTATGAATGGCGCGGCAATGTCACGGTCGACGGCGTGGTCATGCGTCAGGTGCTGGCGGCCCAGGGCAATGCGCTGCAAGGGCGGATGTTCGAGGCCGAGCACGATGAGCGCGGCCTGGATTTCATCGCCGCCAAACAAGGCAGCCAGCGCCTGCTGGCGGTACAGCCGGGTTACCTGAAGGCCGGCGCAGAGGCCGAAGTGACCCTGGTGGGCGCCGGTCTTGCAGGCACCCCGAGTTTCGGCCCGGGCGTCGAAGTGGTGCAGGTGCTGGAGCGGACGCCGGAGCGCATCCGGCTCAAGCTCAAGGCGGCGGCCAGCGCCCAGCCGGGGCTGCGCGAAGTCAGTGTCGGCAGCCTCAAGGGCGCGTCGCTGGCGGTGTACCAGCGCATCGCTGAGGTCAAGGTGGTGCCGGCGTTCTCGGTGGCGCGCATCGGCGACGGCGGCGGTTCGACGCCCAAGGTCCAGGGCCGCTTCGATGCCGAAGCCTGGGGCCAGGGCGCCGACGGCAAGGCCTATCGCATCGGCGTGATGCCGGCGCAATGGAAGGTCGAGGCCTTCGACGAGCAGGCGGCCAAGGATGAAGACGTCAAGTACGCCGGCAGCATGCAGGCCGACAGCGGCGTATTCACCCCGGGCGACGCCGGGCCCAACCCGCAGCGCAAGATGTCCACCAACAACGCCGGCAACCTCAAGGTGATCGCCGCCGTGGATGACGCGGGCAAGGCCCTGACCGGCGAAGGCCAGCTGATCGTTACCGTGCAACGCTGGAACAATCCACCCATTCCCTGAGGGCCGTCGAGCAACCGCGACAGACACTTTCAGGCAATGACCGCAGGCCCCGACAGCGGGGTGTGCACAGGAGGTTGTAATGGGCGCAATTCTCAATCTGGTGGAGCGCAACCTGCATGAAGTGCAGGTCGACGCCGACCGCATGCTGTTCCATATCCCCAGCAGTTCGCTGTTCGCCAGCGATGCCTTGACCGGCAGCATCATCGATGCCCTGCGCGGCCCGGGCCGTACCCCGGAAGATTTGATCCAACAATTGGCCGGCGCCTATGACAGCGCCGAAGTCAGCGACACCCTGCGCGAGCTGATCGCCCTTGAGCTGGTCAGCGACGGCTCGCCCCTGACCCTGGAAATCGGCGTCAAGCGCGTCGAGCGCACGGCGATCAATACCGTGGTGCTCAACGTCAATACCGGCTGCAACCTGAGCTGCACCTACTGCTACAAGGAAGACCTGGACAAGCCCTCGGCGGGCAAGAAGATGGGCCTGGACACGGCCATCGCCTCGGTGGAGATGCTGCTCCAGGAATCCCCCGACGAAGAGCGCTACACCGTGGTGTTCTTCGGCGGCGAGCCGCTGAGCAACCGGCCGCTGATCGAAGCCATGGTGGACTACTGCGAACAGCGCTTTGCCGCTGCCGGCAAGTTCGTCGAGTTCGTCATGACCACCAACGCCACCTTGCTCACCGAAGAAATAGTCGACTACCTCAATGCCCACCGATTCGGGCTGTCGGTGAGTATCGACGGGCCCAAGACCGTGCACGACCGCAACCGCATCACCGTGGGCGGGCAGGGCACCTATGACGTGGTGCGGCGCAAGGCGCAGATGCTCCTGGAACGCTACGACAGCCGGCCGGTGGGCGCGCGAGTGACCCTGACCACCGGGGTCACCGACCTTGAAACCATCTGGGATCATCTGTTCAACGAGCTGGGGTTTGCCGAGGTCGGGTTCGCCCCGGTGACCTCCGGGGACATCAGCAGCTTCAACCTCAGCGGCGAGGAGTTGATCGAAGTCTTCGCCAGCATGAAGCGCCTGGGACGGCGTTACCTGGAAGCTGCCCTGGAGCACCGCAACATCGGCTTCTCCAACCTGCACCAGCTGATCACCGACATCCACGAAGGCCACAAGAAAGCGCTGCCCTGCGGCGCCGGGCTGAAGATGCTGGCGGTGGACCACAAGGGCGAGCTGAACCTGTGCCACCGCTTTACCGGCTCAAGCTTGCCGACCTTCGGCAACGTGCATGACGGCGGGGTCAAGCAGGTGCAGCTCAACGACTTCCTGTCCCAGCGCCTGGATCGCACCGACACCGGCTGTGACAGCTGCCGCATCCGCAACCTGTGTTCCGGAGGCTGCTACCACGAGAGCTACGCCCGCTACGGCGACCCGGCGCACCCGACCTATCACTATTGCGAACTGATGCGTGACTGGGTGGATTTCGGCATCGAAGTCTACAGCCGGATCATGGCCCGCAACCCTGCGTTCATCAGCAGTTACATCACTCCGCGCAAGGCTCACTGACATGAAACATCTCAAGCCAATCAACAACAAAGCTCAGAAACTGACCGCGGCGGCCGCCGAGGACCGGATCGAAGAAGTGCTGGCGATGAACTCCGTGGCCGGCTGCGCCTCGACCACCGACCCGGGCTGGGAAATCGACGCCTTTGGCGGAGTCTCGTCGCTGTGCCAGCCGATGGAGGCCGACCTCTACGGCTGCTCCGACCCGTGCTGGTGGCCGGCCCAGGTGCCCGACATGATGAGCACCTACCCCGACTGGAACAAGGACGCCCAGGCCTCCAACGACAACTGGCGCAACCTCGGCACTGTCTTCCCCAAAGACAAGTGATGAACAACAAGAAGGATTCCAGCATGCACAGCATCAAAGCCTGCGGCCTGGTCGCACTCGCGGTTCTCGGCGCCTGCTCGTTCAGCGTTCTGGCCGATGAGGGCCGGGCCCTCAACAGTGGCCACGAGTACCTGGTGACCACCAACTACCCGAACAACCTGCACGTCATCGATCTGGCCAGCGACAGCCTGTACAAGACCTGCAAGATGCCCGACGCCTTCGGCCCCGGCACCGTGCAACTGTCGCCGGACCGCAAGGTCGCCTATGTGCTCAACAACCACTACGCGGATGTCTACGGCGTCGAGCTCGACAGCTGCAAACAGGTGTTCCACGCCAGCATCACCCAGCACCCGGGGGAGAAGGCGCGCTCGATGTTCGCCTTCACCGTCAGCCACGACGGCAAGGAGCTGTACACCGTGGCCAACCCGACCCTGCTGCTCAATGATCGCTACGAGGTCAAGGAGCCGCGGCTGGATGTCTACGCCACCGATGCCGGGCTCGACGCCAAGCCGCTGCGCAGCTTCCCCGCGCCGCGCCAGCTGACCATCATGCAGAGCGGCGACGACGGCACCTTGTACGTGGCCGGGCCGGACCTCTACAAGGTCAACGTGCAGACCGGCAAGTTCGACGTGCTGATCCCCAGCCGGCACTGGAAACGCCCCAACTACAGCGCCCCGGATGTGCTCTACATCTGGAACCAGCAGACCTACCGCCACGACTTCTCGCTGCTCTACACCGCGGCGAAATTCAAGGACAAGCAGCAGGACCCGGCCACCGCCGAGCCGCTGTACGGGCTGTTCAGCATTGACTTGAAGACCGGCAAGACGGAAACCACCGACTTCGGCCCCCTGACCGAGATCTACTTCAGCGGCATGCGCTCGCCCAAGGATCCGAACCTGATGTTCGGCGTGCTCAACCGCCTGGCCAAGTACGACATCAAGCAGAAGAAACTGCTCCAGGCCGCGACCTTGGACCATTCCTACTACTGCCTGTCGTTCAACCAGGCCGGGAGCAAGATCTACCTGACCGGGACCTTCAACGACGTGGCGATCTTCGACGCCGACAGCCTCAAGCAGGTGGGCAAGATCACCTTGCCCGGTGGCGACATGGCGGCGACCACCACGCAGATCTTCATCCGCTGACCAGCCTCCATCGGCCCGCCCGGCTCCTCATGTAGGAGCCGGCTTGCCGGCGAACAGGCCGGCAAGCCGTGCAACGCCCCACCGACGCCTTCGCGGGCAAGCCCGTTCCTACAGGCCCGGTACTGGGCAGCTCAGGTCGCCTTCCTGACACTTGAGGTAGGTCTTGAAATTTTCTACCCGGGCCTTGGTCAAGGCCGTGGTGCAGTTGCTGTAGACCAGTGGATAAACGCTGCCACCTTCGACCCCCGAGGACGAGAATTCGCACTCGGCATCGCGGAACGCCACCCAGGCCCGTTGTGCACTGACCAGCAGCTTTTTGGCCTGTGGCTGGTCTTTCAGGCGCAGGTTGATCTGCTGGTAGAGGTTGTTCAGTTGCTTGTCAGCCGCCTGGAATTGCCGGCCGGCACACTGATTCATGTCGCTCTGGGTGGTGGCACTGTCGCACTCGTCAGCCTGGGCCAAGGGGGCGAGCAGCAGCGGCACAAGGGCCAGGATCAGGATCGGACGCATGGAACATCTCGCTATCGGGTCAAGAGTTGGAAAGACCGCCTAACTGCGGCTGGGTTGCCATTGCGGCCAGCGCTCCAGCGCCTCGTGGGCCAGCCAGGGCACATCGTGGGCGGTCCAGATATGCACCTGCGGGGTCTGCCCCGGATCATCGTCCAGGGTCGCCACCCGCAGGATCACGTGGGGCTGGCACGGTCGCTCGGCCAGCAGATGAGAACCGCACACCGAGCAGAAGTGCCGCAGCTTGCCCGGCGACGATTCGAACGCACGCAGCAGCTCCTGGCCCCGGGTCCAGCGAAAATGTTCGCGCATGACCCCGGCGGTAGAGGCGAAGGCCGCGGCATGGGCCTTGCGGCAGGTCTGGCAGTGACAGTGGCCGATGGGCATGTCCAGGCGTTCGACCTGGTATTGCACGCCCCGGCACAGGCAACTGCCGTTGAGGGGCCGGGCCGGTTGTTGGCGCTGGGCGGCCTGCAGCAATTGATCGGCCATGGTCCGGATCTCCTCGGCCATGTGCAGGCAGGCCAGCCAGTGCGGCGGTATGCTCTGGACCCCGTAGAAGGCCCCGGCCAACTGGCCGACGATGGCCGCGGTGGTGTCGGCGTCGTCCCCCAGGTTGGCGGCGGCGAGCACGGCGGCGGCGAAGCTGTCGCTGTGCTGGAAGCACCACAGCGCCGCTTCCAGGGAGTCGACGCAATAACCGTTGCCACGGATCTGCTCACGGGTCTTGTGCAGATAACCGCCCTGGGCCAGGGCCACGACCTTGCTCTGGCTCAACCCCGTGGTATCGAGCCGTTGCAGTTCCAGCTTGCTGGCCCCGCCCAGGGCCTTGGCGATCAACCCGGCCAGCACCTGGCAGCATTCGACGGCTTCGGCGGCGCCGTGAGTGGTGCGCGAACTGGCGCCGGCGAACTCGCGGACCCTGGCCAGATCCGGGTAGTAAAACAGCACCACCGGCGCCAGGCGCATCAACGAACCATTGCCTGCGGTCTGCGGGTCGGTGGAACCGGCGAAGGGTCGGCCGTGCTCCTGAAAGTCTGTCAGGGCCTGACGCACGGTCATGCCGATGTCGAAGCACTCGCCGGTGGCGCTCAGGTAGCCCCATTGCCACCAGTTGAGGTAGCGGCCCATCTGGTCGGCCGGGTCGAAGCCGTTCTTGTGCAGCAGGCTCTCACCCAGGCACAAGGCCATGGAGGTGTCGTCGGTCCACTGCCCGGGCTTGAGGTTGAACGGCCCGCCACCCAGCAGGTCGGTGAGCGGCGCGAAGCTGCCACGGGGCTTGAATTCGACGCTGGTGCCGACGGCGTCACCACAGGCCAGGCCCAGCAGGCTGCCGCGGTAGCGGTCGATAAGAGAGAGGGGCATGGCAGATCCTTTGCGAAGAGAGGTGCAGTTGCGCCGGCGACAGTAGCATTTTTCATGGCGTGCGATCAGTCGTGCCTTCGGCCGGGTAAAGGTTGCGCTCCAAGTACAGCGGTCTAGTGTTCATCACTGGAGGTGACCTATGAACGCTTCAGATCGCATTGAACGCAAGATCCTGCTGCAGGCCCGTCCGGCGCAAGTGTGGGCGGCGCTGAGCGAGGCCGAGCAATTTGGCCGCTGGTTCGGCGTGGCCCTGCAGGGCCAGCATTTCATCCCCGGCCAGCGTGTCCGCGGTGCCGTCACTTACCCAGGCTATGAACACCTGACCTGGGATGTGCAGGTCGAACAGATGCTGCCCGAGGAGTTGTTCTCCTTCCGCTGGCACCCTTACGCCATCGACCCGACCCATGATTACTCGGCCGAACCCACCACCCTGGTGCGGTTCGACCTGCAAGAGCACGCCGGCGGCACCTTGCTGCGGGTCACCGAAACGGGCTTCGACGGCATCCCCGCCGAGCGCCGGCTCAAGGCCTTTCGCATGAACAGCCGGGGCTGGGATGAACAGATGAGCAACATCGAGAACTACTTGCAGCAGGAGTGGTGAGGGGCAGCGATAAGCCGCGAGCCGCGAGCCGCGAGCCGCGAGCTGCAAGCTGCAAGCGGCGGGTTGCGGAGCAGTTTATGCAGATTGAAACTTGTCGCTCATTGGCTGGAGCTGCTTCCTTGTTTGAAACCTATGTAGACCGTTGGCGCCTGACGGCGGATGGCGATCCTATCGTCACCCCGGGCAGCCGGCTGTTGCCGGTGCGTCTGCAAGACGGTACGCCGGCCATGTTGAAGATTGCCCTGGACGAAGATGAGCAGGCCGGCAACCGGTTGATGGCCTGGTGGGCCGGTGAGGGCGCGGCGTGGGTCCATGCCCAGGAGGACCATGCGCTGTTGATGGAGCGCGCCATGGGCACGAAGTCATTGATGGGCATGGCCCTGGCCGGCCAGCACGATGAGGTCAGCCAGATCGTCTGCGCCACCTTGCACAAGCTGCACCGGCCACGGGCGCAGCCCCAGCCGTCGCTGGTGTCGCTGGATCGCTGGTTTGCCGACCTGCGCAAGGCGGCGCAGCAGGGTGGGATGTTTCTGCGCTGCCTGGCGCAAGCCGAACAACTGCTGGCCACGCCCCGGGAGCCGGTGGTGCTGCACGGAGATGTGCACCACGACAATGTGCTGGATTTCGCCGAAGGTGGCTGGCGGGTGATCGACCCCAAGCGGGTGTACGGCGAACGCACGTTCGATTTTGCCAACCTGATCTGCAACCCGGACTTGCCCAGCGCCACCGACCCCGGGCGCTTTACCCGCCAGGTGCAGGTCATTGCCCGGGCGGCGCAACTGGAGCCGCGGCGACTGGTGCAATGGGTGCTGGCCTTCAGTGGTTTGTCCGCCGCCTGGTTTCTCCAGGACGATCATCAGCCCGGGGCGCAGCACCAGCTCACGCTCGCGGCGTTGGCCGCCCAGGCCCAGGAAGGGGGGAGCTAGGGGTTTGCGTAGGTACGCTATAGCGAATTTCCTACACGCGCTGTAATTCAATGCGCCTTCTGCGCACCCGGCTTTGTGTTTAATCTTCTTTCCCACAACTGCAGCGCAGGAAGCGCTCAGGATCAAGGAAGGTCGACCATTAGCACGGATGCTGCAGACAGGAAGTCATAATGGTCTTGGAAAAAACCCGCTTCGGCGGGTTTTTTTTCGTCCGGCCATTTGTGCCTGCTGCCGGGGGGCGATGGCCGCTTTGATACTTCACGCAGTGGAACATGAACGTGACCGTTTTTTTTCAGCCCGACGCTAAGCGCGGGCTTCTGTGCAAATGGCCGTGGTTGCGGCAGGTCGTTGTACTGGGGGCGGCGCTGCTGCCCACCTTGAGCTGGGGGGGAATGTCGTGCCAAGGGCCGGATTGCCCCGGCATCCTGACGATGCTGGCATTTTTCCTGGGGGCTTTTGTCCTGGCCAATATCCTTGGCGCGCTGTGGATGATCGGCCGGAAGATCAAGTCGGTCTGGCGGCGCTGGCGTGATCCGAAGGGCGGTGAGGCTGGCGAACGGCCCGTCCCGGATGATGCCTGCGGTCATTGACGCCGGTGAGCGTGCGCTCTTCGCCGGCAAGCCGGCTCCTACAGGGTGATTTCGTTGCGGACCTTCTCCAGCGCCTGCTGCAGCAGCGGCAGGCCGATGGAGCCCAGGGCCAGGCGCAGGGCCTGGGGCACGTGGGCGGTGGTGGCGAAGGGCTCGGCCGAGGTCACCGTTATCCCCTGATGTTCCAGGGCCGTCACCACGGCGTCGGCCCGCAGCCCTTCCGGCAGTTTCAGCCAGAGAAAATACGCTGAGGGGTAGGCCTGATAGTCACAGCCCTTGAGCACCCGCGCGGCCAGTTGCTGGCGGCGTCGGGCGTCGTTGCGCTTCTGCTCTTCCAGACTGTCCACCAGCCCCGACTCGATCCAGCGGCAGCCCAGGGTCACGGTCAGCGACGGGGTGCTCCAGGTGGACACGCGAATCGCCCGCTCCAGCGCCGGGATCATCTCCAGTGGCGCGACGACAAACCCCAGGCGCAAGCCCGAGGCGACGCTTTTCGACAGCCCGGAAATGTACAGCGTGCGCTCCGGGGCCAGGGTCTGCAGCGGCACCGGTGCCGGTTCGGCGAGGAAGGCATAGGCGCCGTCCTCGATCAGTAGCAGGTCGTGTTCGCGAGCCAACTGCACCAGGCGTCGGCGCTCGGCCAGGGGCATCACCGTGCCCAGCGGATTGTGCAGGGTCGGCATGCAGTACAGCGCTCGCACCGGGCGCCGGCGGCACAGGGCCTGCAGGGCGTCGAGATCCATCTGCCCGTTGTGCTGTGGCAGTGGTTCCAGGTCCAGGCGCTGGACCTGGGCCAGGGCCTTGAGCCCGGGGTAGGTCAGGGCGTCCACCGCCAGGATGTCCCCGGGCTGGAGCAGCGCCAGCAGGCTCACCGCCAGCCCTTGCTGGGCGCCGTTGACGATCAGCACCTGTTCGCCCGTGACCCGGATCTCGCGGTTGCGCAGGTGGCGCGCCGCGGTCTGCCGTTCATGGGGGCGGCCGCCCTGGGGCGCCGAATGCAGCAGCGCATCCAGGTCGCCGGAGGCGGCAAGCGCCCGCAGTCCCTCGCGCAGGCTTTCCGCCTGGCCGGGCAGGGACGGGTAGTTGAACGCCAGATCCACCGAGGTGGCGCTGGCCGGGTGCTGCTCCAGGCCCATGCCCCGGGGCAGGCTGGTGTCGCGGACAAAGGTGCCGCGCCCGGGCTCGCCGACCACCAGGCCGATGGCTTCCAGCTCGTGATAGACCCGCAGCGCCGTGGCCAGGGCCACCTGCTCGCTGGCCATCAGCGCGCGCACCGTGGGCAGTTGGGTGCCGGGGCATAGCTGGCCGCTGCGGATGCGCTGGGCGAAGTGGTCGACGATGGTTTTGTAGCGGGTACGGCGCACGTTCGACCACCTTATGTATCTAGAACACTTTTTTGTTTGTATCAGATAGGGGCTCTAATCTAGCGACTTTTGCGCAGGAGCACACTGGCATGCCGGACCTGACCACCCTGTCGATCTTCCTGGGCGCGGTGCTGCTGTTGCTGCTGTCGCCGGGCCCGAACATGGCGTTTGTCATCAGCCACGGCGTGGCCTATGGCTGGCGCGGTGGCGTGGCTTCGGGGCTGGGCATCGGCGCTGCGGATATCGGCCTGACCCTGCTCACGGCCACCGGGGTGACCGCGGTGGTGGCCAACTGGCCGCCAGCGTTCGAGCTGATCCGCTATGCCGGGGTCGCCTACCTGCTATGGCTGGCCTGCAAGGCCCTGGGCAAGCGCGGCGCCCTGCACCTGGCCGACCCGGCGCGGGTGCCGCTGTCCACGGTGTTTGTCCGGGCCCTGTGCAACAGTCTGCTGAACCCCAAGGCGCTGCTGTTCTTCATGGTCTTCCTGCCGCAGTTCGTGCACCCCGAGCGCGGCAGCATCGCCGTGCAACTGGTGGTCCTGGGCTTGCTGCTGACCCTGGTCAGCGGGGTCTTTCACACCGGCCTGGGGATCTTCGGCGCGGCCCTGGGCCGTGGCCTGCCCTGTGGCGATTCGCGGCTGGCCCGCTGGCAGTCCTGGCTGCTGGCGGCGGTGCTGCTGGCCCTGGCCCTGCGCCTGGCGCTGCTGACGCGCCCGGTCTGATTCATTCCACCCAACGGAGTTTGCCCATGTACATCGCGGCCTTTATCTACCAGCCGGGCCAGCGCGACGAGGAGTTCTACCGCCTCAGTGCGCTGATCGACGAAATCGCCACCAGCTTGCCGGGCTTCGTCGGCGTCCAATCCTGGACCAGCGCCGATCAGGGGCTGATCAACGCCAGCTATTACTGGGAGGACGAAGCCTCGATCCAGGCCTTTGCCCGCCACCCCAGGCACATCGAGGCCAAGCGCCAGTACCGGCGCTGGTACGCCGGTTATCAGGTGGTGATTTCCAAGGTCGAGCGCACCTATGGCGATGGCGCCATTGCCCAGTTGCTCGGCAATGCCCGCCAGGGCCCGGTGCTGCGCGCCTGAGCTATGCCTGCTGTGTCAGCCGGGCGGCCGCGCGCAGGGTGATTTCCCGGCGCTTGTGCAGCGAGTCGGTGGTGCGCTGGCGGGCGAGCTGCACCACGCTGGCCGGCGCGGTGTCCGGGCTGCCGGCCTCGAACGGCGGCGCCGGGGCGTATTCCAGTTGCAGTTGCACCAGCTGCGCGGTGGCGGCGTCGAACAGTTCGGCGGCCAGGGTCAGGGCGAAGTCGATGCCGGCGGTGATGCCGCCGCCGGTCAGCAGGTTACCGTCGCGCACCACCCGTTCCCGTACCGGAGTCGCCCCCAGCGGCGCCAGCAGTTCGTGATAGGCCCAGTGGGTGGTGGCGCGTTTGCCCTGCAGCAGACCGGCGGCGCCCAGCACCAGGGAGCCGGTGCACACCGAGGTCAGGTAGCGCGCTTGGGCGGCCTGTTGGCGGATGAAGTCCAGAGTCTGCGGGTCTTCCATCAGCGCTCCGACCCCGGCGCCACCGGGGATGCACAGCACATCCAGCGGCGGGCAGTCGGCAAAGCCGGTGGTGGCCTGCAGCACCAGCCCGGAGCTGGCAACCACCGGCCCCGGTTCCTTCCAGATCAGCTGCACCTGCACATCCGGCAGCGAGGCCAGCACGTCGTGGGGACCGGTCAGGTCCAACTGCTGGACCTGGGGAAACAACAGAAAACCTATTTGTAACGCCATGGCCTGTTCCTTGTGTCGATGAAGTGGACGGCCTGACTCTAGCGCTCTAGGCTTTGGCGTACTCGCCAACCTGCCCTCGATTTACGCCAATCATGTCCACTGCGCCGAAAAACGTATTTGTCCTGGCTTTTGCCAATCACCAGTTGCTGGATGTCACCGGGCCGTTGCAGGTGTTCGCCTCGGCCAATGACCGGGCCCGCGGCCTGGGCCTGCCCTTGCCCTACCACCCGCGGGTGATCGCCAGCCCGGGTGGGGCGACCCCGAGTTCATCGGGGCTGGCGCTGCTGGCCGAGGCCTTGCCGGCGCTGGAAGTGGCCTGCGACACCTTGATCATTGCCGGCGGTTGGGGCGTCTACGAGGCGGCTCGGGACCCGCAACTGGTGGCCTGGGTCGCCCAGCGCGCGGCAACCTCGCGGCGCGTGGCCTCGGTCTGCACCGGGGCCTTTCTGCTGGCGGCCAGTGGCTGGCTGGACGGGCGCCGGGTGGTCACCCACTGGACCCGCTGCGAGCAACTGGCCGAGCAGTACCCGCAGTTGCAGGTGGAGCCCAATCCGATCTTCATCAACGACGGCCCGGTGTGGACCTCGGCCGGGGTCACCGCCGGCATCGACCTGGCCCTGGCCCTGGTGGAGGCCGACCTGGGGCGCGAGGCGGCATTGGATGTGGCCCGGCAACTGGTGGTGTTTCTCAAGCGCCCGGGCGGCCAGTCGCAGTTCAGCGTGACCCTGTCGCTGCAAAACAAGGGCGGGCGTTTCGATGGGCTGCACGCCTGGATCGCCGAGAATCTCAGTCGCGAACTGACGCTGCCGACCCTGGCCCGGCAGGCGGGCATGAGCGAGCGCAGCTTCGTCCGTCACTACCGCGCCGACACCGGCCAGACCCCGGCCCGGGCGATCGAGCAGATCCGGGTGGAAACCGCGCGGCGCCTGCTGGCCGACACCGGCCCGCCGATCAAGCGCATCGCCGCGCAGTGCGGTTTTGGCAGTGAGGAAACCCTGCGCCGCAGCCTACTGCGGGCCCTGGGGGTCACGCCCCAGGCCTACCGCGAACGTTTCGCCGCCACCGAACCGGCCTGAGTCCGAGACGCGGGGTTCAGCCTTCGACCAGGCTCAGTTGGCCGTCGGCATACAGCACCTCGCGGCCGACCCAGGCCGGGTCCACCTGGGGCAGTACCGCTGAGGGCTTGCGCAGCTCGCGCAGCAGGGTCGAGCCATGGGACAGGCGCCCGCCCATGCGCGCGATCACCGCCCGGGCCTGTTGGTAATGGGCATGGCGCCCGGGGTCGAGGGTGTCTTCCAGGAGAATGTCGACCCCCAAGACGCCCTGGACCTGCCCCGGATAGATCATGAAGCCCGCGGCCTGCTCGCTGCCTTCACGGCCGTCCTGCCAGAAGCTGCCGCCACGGCTGCGCGGCGTTTCATGGGGAGCAAACCAGTAGTCGCGATCGGCCTCGGGCATGGCGTGGTGCAGGCGGAAAAAGATCCGCATCAGGTTGTCCCGATACCACTCGCGCACTTGCAGGTAATAGCCGCGCATGCCCGGCAGGCCCAGGCGGTGGGCCAGGACAATGGCCGGGCGCCACTGCGGGAAGGCCTGCAGCGGCAGCTCGGCGCAGGCCGGGCGCGGGGTGCCGGGGTCGGTTTCCCAGGGCAGGCGATGGGGGCTGTGGTCCAGGTTGTCGTAGGCGGTGGGCGGGCGCCCCAGCAGCGCGCCGCCGCTGCTGGCCAGGGCGGTGGCGATGCACAGGTTGCCCTGCACCACGAACACGTAGAAGCGGCTGAACCAGTCCGCCAGTTGCTGGCCGTCGGCCCCGGCGCCTTGCAGCTGCGCCAGTTCCCGGTCAAAGCGCCGCAAGCCCGCTTCCAGGGTCAGCAAGTGGCCACGGGCGATGTGCTGCATGCGCAGGAAGCGCGGCAGCGAGCGCAATAGCCGCAGCGGGCGCAACGGTAACTGCGGGGTGGCGCCGCCGACTTCGCCGGCGTAGCTGGAGGAGGGCAGGCCCCAATCGGCCAGCCGCGCCAGGAACAGGTCGTTGTTGATGTAGGACGCACCGCCAAACACTGCGGTGAACGGCTCGTTGTCCTGCAGCACCCGGGTGTCCCAGCGGGCCATGATTGCCGGAATGCTCGCCGCCGCGCGGCGCTGGCCGTACTCGACGAAACGGCTGGGCTGCGGCGGCAGGATCTCGGCGATGTTGGCCGCGGTCAGGTGCCGGCGCCAGCCGTAGTCGCTGATCGGGCGGTACTGCAACAGCCACAGTTGCTGGCCGTCCCAGGCCCATTCGACATCGCCGGGCACGTAGTGAAAGGTCTTCAGCACCCCTTGCAGGAAGTCCCACAAGGCGCTGGCGCTCAGGCCCTGGGTGTTGGCGAAGGCGCCGCTCTCCCAGGCCGGGCCCAGGCGCGAAAGAATCGCCCGCTGGGGGCTGACCTGGCCATCGGCGAGGCTTTCCAGGTGGCCCTCGACCCATTCCAGTTCCACCGAGAGATGGCGCACGAAGGCGATCCCCGACAGCGTCGGCTGGATAAAGCGCTGCACCACCACTTCCTCGACCCCGGCCTCGCGCAGCTCGCTGATGCGCCCGGGCACGTCCGCGCGGGCGACCCGCAGGTAAGTGGTGCTCAGCCCGGCATTGGCCGAGTCGGCCTGATCCTCGCCGTAGCTGGAGGAGCGCACCGCCCACAGTGCCTCGGGCTGTCTGGCGAGCAGGGCTGGCAGGCGCGGATCGCCGGCGTTGTCCAGGGACAGGGCACTGGGCACCGGCTGGCCGGCCAGTTGTGCCAGGTGCAGGCGGCCGCCCTTGGTGTGGGCGACAAAACCGCTGTCGCCGGACTCCAGCCAGGCGACGAACTCGGCCGGCGCATCGATCCACGGGTAATGGCCCCAGCCGGGCTTGAGGCTGACCCGCAAGTCGGCCCGGGCCAGGATCGCCGACCAGGCCGCGGCCTGGGCCATGCCCAGCAGCCGGTCCTGATCACCCCAGACCAGGTGCACCGGGTCCTTGATCCACTCCAGCAATGGCAGCGCGGTGTCGGCCCGCAGTTGCTCCCACAGCGGCACGAACGCTCGGCAGCGGGCATAGCCCGAGCCCATGCGCCGGTACTGCTCCTGGGTCCATGGCTGGCGCGAGAACTTGCCGGCGAACAGGGTCGGTTTATGGCTCAGCAGGCCATGAATCAGCAACCGCGCCGGCAGCGGCGACATCAGCGCCGGCAAGCGCCGTTGCCAGAGAAACGCCCCCACCGGCGACAGCAGCACGCTGCGGCAGAAATGCCCGGGCCGGCGTTGCAGGGCGTGCAGCACGATCAGCGCGCTGACCCCCACCGCGACAATCGCGTTGCCCGGCGCCGTCATGCCCAGCAGGGCCTCGGCGTACTCCCCCAGGTCCCGGCAGGGCGGCAGCGGGTTGGCGCCAAACCCCGGCAGCTCCAGGGGCTGTACCTGATAGCGCTGGAAGTGCGGCAGGGCATCGTCCCACCAGTCGGCGGCGCTGCCATTGCCCGCCAGCAGGTACAACAGGGGCTTGCTCATGGGCATTCCTCAGCTCAGGTCAGGTCGCGCAGGGCCGCGTCCAGGGTCGGATAACGGAAGCGGTAGCCGGCCTGCAGCAGGCGCGCGGGCACCACCTTCTGGCCGTCGAAGAACAACTCGGCCATTTCCCCGGCCAGGGCCCGTACCGGCGCTGCCGGCACATGCAGCCACACCGGGCGCTTGAGGATCTTGCCGACCGTGGCGGCGAAGGTGCCCTGGCTTACCGCGTCCGGCGCCACCATGTTGTAGGTGCCGGACAGCGACGTGTCGTTGATCGCCCGGGCCATCACCTGCAACACGTCGTCGCGGTGTACCCAGCTCATGATCTGTTGGCCATCGCCCATGCGTCCGCCAAAGCCGAAATGGAAGGGCAGCAGCAGCGGCTTCAGGGCGCCGCCGGGACCGAACACTATGCCTAGGCGCAGCACCACCTGACGCACGCCGAAGCGGGTCGCCGGTTCCGCCGAGGACTCCCAGCGCGCGCACAGGTCGGCCATGAAGCCTTCGCCGCGCTCGGCGTTTTCATCCAGGCTCTGGCTGGCGTCGCGCACCCCGTAGAAGCCGATGGCCGAAGCCTGGATCCACAGCTGCGGCTTGTGCCGGGCGTGTTGCAGCCAGTTGAGCAGGGCTTCGGTGGTGCCGACCCGACTGGCCAAGAGTTGCGCCTGGCGCTTGGCCGACCAGCGTGGCCCGGCCACCGGAGCGCCGGCCAGGTTGATGATCACGTCGAAGGCTTCGCCGTGGCCGAGCTTGTCCAGCGAGCGCAGGCAGCGGGCGCGGCCGTCGAACAGGTAGGCGGCGCGCAGCGGATCGCGGGCCAGCACACTGACCGTGTGCCCGGCATCCAGCAGTTGGTTGACCAGGGTTTCACCGATAAAACCGGTGCCGCCGGTGACCAGCACCCGCTTGCCGGGCCCCCCCGTGAACGGGTTGCTGCCCAGGCCCTGGTGTTGCAGGCGCCAGGCGGCCAGGCCGTCGCGAATTCCCGAGGCTGTCACACCGACGGCAAACAGGCTCAGGGCCCAGCCTTGCCAACCCAGGTCGATGGGGCTCAAGGCACTGGGCAGGCGCGACCATTCCAGCAGTTGCAGGCCATACAGAGCGAAGAACGCCCCGGCGTTGATCGCCAGCACCGTATGCATGATGCGTTCGATGGCCGGCAGCTTGCGGCTGCGGTCCTCGACCACGAAGTCCCACAGGGTCAGGCCGATTTCCAGAGCGAACAGCACCGCGATCACCAGCGCCCAGATGCCCTGGAACGCCAGGTGGGCGATGCCCATGAACAGCACGCCGTAGAAGCACGAGCGCAAGGCATGGATCGCCAGCTCCTTGCGCGCGCCATGGCGTTGCGGCAGGGCCACGGTGAGTTCGTGATGGTAGATCGTATCCAGGGCGCCGAGCACGCCCTGGGCGAGCAACAGGGCGATGGCCCACTGCAGGATTGGCAAATCAGCCACGATGGTGAAGTCCTTTTACGAGGGAAGACGGGAATGGCGGGCGTCGTGGCGTTGCAGCCACAGCAGCGGCGGCAGCAGCACCAAGAGGGCGAAACTGTCGATCCACAGGTGCGCGGTCATGTTCATCTGCCAGGACAGCCACATGTCCTGGGGCGCCCACAGCACAATCCCGGCCATCAGCCAGGCCCAGGCCGCCGGCGCGCGCAGGCGGTTGCCCAGGTGCACCAGGCCCAGCAGGTACAGCGAGTAGCTTTGCAGGGTGGCGCCGAACAGGCCCAGCCACCAGATCTGCTGGGCCCGGGCCGGTGTCGGCGCGGCGGCGCCCCAGAAGGCCTGTTCGATGCTGCCGAGGTAGTCGTTGAACAGGCCGCTGTGGCCGGCCCAGGTCAGCAGCAGCCCGGCCAGCAAATGGCCGGCGCCGACGGCGTAGAGCCAGAGCACCAGGGCCCGGCGCAGGCCGGGTCGGGGAGAAGTCGCGGCGGGTAACATTCCATGTCCTGTGGGGGATCAAAGGCGCGAAGTGTACCGATTTTTCCTGGAGTCGAGTGCTCGGCTTGTGCCCGGAGTGCAGCTGCTTCCGTAGGAGCTGGCTTGCCAGCGAAAGGGCCCGCCAGATCGCCTTCGCCGGCAAGCCGGCTCCTACAGCTCGGTACTGCGGGCCAGGTGCTTGAAATGGTGCCGCCACAGGTCGATGCCCAGGCCGCCGCTGCGGTCCAGGGAGGAACCCACGGTCAGGTCGGTGAGCAGGGTCGGCTGCAGGCCGGCATCGAACAGGGCAAAGCCGGCGGCCAGGACACAGGTATCGGTCTGGATGCCGCACACCAGCACCCGCTCGGGGCCGAGGCTTTTCAGATAGTCGAGAATCTCTGGCGTCGGTCCGTAACCGTGCTTGATGAAGATCTTGTCGGCCGCCACCAGACTCTGGTCGTCCGCCGCCGGTTGCCAGCCCAGTTGCCGGGCAAAGGGCGTGCGGCTTTCATCATGGTGTTCCACCGTGGCCACCGAGGGCATGCGCCCGAGCAGGCGGTTGATGCCCTCCACCAGCCAGGGCGGCGGGTTGAAGCAGGGTTGTACGTCGATGATCAGCAGTGCCTGGTGCATATGTGGCTCCTTGTGCCTGTGGGCTGTGCGGTTCATGGTCCCGGCGGTTTGCTCTCAGGCCAGGGGGCTGTGCGGTTGGTTGGCTCGCAGTCCGCGCAGCAGCAGTTGCAAGGCGTTAAGGGCCTCGCTCAGCCGCTGCTGTGGCTGGGGCTCGGCGGCGATCCACAAGGCAGCCTCCACCAGGCTGCCGTTGATCAAGCGCGCCAGGGCCCTGGGTGCCACCGCTGCAATCACTTGGTCCTGAAGCAGTTGCTCCAGCAGGGCGCTCAGGGTGTCGATGCAATGCTCCTGCGCCGGCAGCCGCTCCCCCAGCACTGCCCGGGCATCCTGCAGGACGATGCGCTGGATTTCCGGTTCCAGGGCCATGTGCAGATAGGCCCGGCAACGCTCATGGAAAGCCTCCCAGGGATTGGCGATCTGAGCGGAGACGGCCTCCAGGCGCTCATCCATTTCACTGTCGATCTGCTCCACCACCGCCGCCAGCAGCCCTTGCTTGTCACCGAAGTGGTGATACAGCGCGCCCCGGGTCAGGCCGGCTTCGGCGGTCAGGTCGTCCATCGAGGTCCGGGCATAGCCCAGCCGGGCAAAGGCCTGACGGGCACTGGCAATCAGCTTGGCGCGGGTTTCCTCGATCATCTCGGCGCGAGGGCGGCTGCTCATGAAGACGCTTCTCCAATAAATGGCGGGTTGACATACGCGGCGTATGTTCTCATGCTTTTTAACATACGAGGCGTATGTATTTCTACTGCCCGGCCACTTATGGCAAGTTGCAGCCCCCAAGGAGTCGTTTCAATGGCAAACCCCTACCGCGAATTGTTCAAGGCCCCGGGCAGCCGTGCCTTCGTCCTGGCCGGGATGCTGGCGCGCATGCCGATTTCCATGACCGGCATCGGTCTGATCACCATGCTGGCCCAGTTGCACGGCGGCTATGCCCTGGCCGGCTCGGTGGCGGCGACCTTCGCTCTGGCCACGGCGTTTTGCGCACCCCAGGTTTCGCGCCTGGTGGACCGTTTCGGCCAGGGACGGGTGCTGCCACTGGCGGCGACCCTGGGGGGTGGTGCACTGCTGGCCCTGCTGCTGTGTACGCGCCTGCAGGCCCCGCACTGGACCCTGTACCTGTGCGCGGCCCTGGCCGGGTGCATGCCCAGCATGTCGGCCATGGTCCGTGCCCGCTGGACCGAGCTGTACCGTGGCCAGCCGCAGTTGCAGACCGCTTACGCCCTGGAGTCGGTGCTCGACGAAGTCTGCTTCATCATCGGTCCGCCGTTGTCGGTGGGCCTGTGCGTGGGCCTGTTTCCCGAGGCCGGGCCACTGGGCGCGCTGCTGGCGCTGGCCCTGGGGGTGGGCGTGTTCGTCATGCAGAAAAGCACCGAGCCCCCCGTGCATCCCCATGAGCAGGGGCAGGGCGGCTCGATCATTCGTTCCGGGGAGATCCGCCTGCTGATGCTGCTGATGACCGCCATGGGCACCATCGTCGGGGTGGTGGACGTGGTCAGCGTGGCCTTCGCCCAGCAGCAGGGGCAGCCGGCGGCGGCGAGCATCGTGCTTTCGGTGTACGCCATCGGCTCGTGCCTGGCGGGCATTGCCTTCGGGGCGCTGAAACTGGCCACGCCCTTGCCCCGCTTGTTCATGTATGGCGGCATCGCCACGGCCCTGGCCACTGTGCCGCTGCTGTGGGCGAGCAACATCCTCGGCCTGTCCCTGGCGGTGTTCGTCGCCGGGCTGTTTTTCTCCCCGACCCTGATCGTCGCCATGGCCCTGGTGGAGCGCAGCGTACCGCCGGCCAAGCTTACCGAGGGCCTGACCTGGCTGGTCACCGGCTTGAGCATCGGCGTGGCCCTGGGAGCCGCCGGTTCCGGGGCGCTGGTGGATCAGTTCGGCGCCCGCAGCGGTTTCTGGCTGGCCCTGGCCGGTGGCGCCGTGGTACTGGGGGCGGCGTTGCAGAGCTATCGACGGCTGCGCTGAAAGCTGCGGCGGACTAATTTGTCCGCCCCACGCCGCGTTCTCTTAACAGTCCATTCGTCGAGGGAATAACCGTGACCCAGTTGAACCTGCTGTGCCTGCCGTACTCCGGTGCCAGCGCCATGGTCTACAGCCGCTGGCGCCGCCAGTTGCCGTCGTGGCTGCACCTGCAACCGGTGGAGTTGCCGGGGCGTGGCAGCCGCTACGCCGAGCCCCTGCACACCGACCTGCGTGAACTGGCGCGGCAGCTGGCCCAGGAACTGCGCCCCGCCCTGAACAGCCCCTACGCCTTGTTCGGCCACAGCCTGGGGGCCTTGCTGGCCTGCGAGCTGGCCCACGCCCTGCGCGCCCTCGGCTGCCCGGAACCGCTGGCGCTGTTCGCCTCGGGCACCGCCGCGCCGACCCTGCGCAGTGAATATGACCGGGGGTTTGCCGAGCCCAAGACTGACGCCCAGTTGATCGAGCAACTGCGCACCCTCAACGGCACCAGCGAAGAGGTGCTGGCCAATCAGGAACTGATGAGCCTGACCCTGCCGATCCTGCGGGCCGATTTCCTCCTGTGCGGAGGCTATCGACCGTTGCAGCGGCCCTTGCTCAACTGCCCGGTGCACGTCCTGGGCGGCAAGGCCGACCGCGCCACCGGCGAGCAACTGATCGGCTGGAGCAAGGAGACCCATGGCAGCTTCTCGGTGGACATGCTGGCGGGCGGGCACTTCTTCATTCATGAACACGAAGCCCGGGTGCTGAGCCTGATCAAGGGCCACCTTGAGGTGCAGCGCCGCCGTCACCTGCAACCGGCGGCCATGGTTGTCTGAAGGCGCGTCGGGTTGCAGCGCCGACGCAGGCCGCCAACGTCCCGCAGGGACACAGGAAGCGCCCCACGCCGGAGTTGACGGTTGCTCGCCAGGCAAAGCCCGGCGGGCCTTTGCGTCGCTTCGCGGGCGCGGCAGCGGCTAGCGGCGCGGGCTCAACCCAGGGAACCGCCCAGGCGCCAGTAGCCCATCAGGGTCAGGTTGCGACGCTCCTGGCCGCGCTCGTTGATCAGGTGGCGGCGGATGCTCATCACCGTGGCCGACTCGCCGGCCACCCAGGCGTAGAAGCGGTTGTCCGCCGGCTTGGCGGTTTCCCAGGGGCGTTGTTCAGGGTCGCCTTCGGCCACCTTGAGCGGCCGGCGCCCGGCGCTGGCCGGCGGCAGCTCGGCCAGCTCCCGGGCGGCATGGATCAGAGGTTCGCCATGTTGCGCCCCCAGCACGTCCCGGGGCAGCCAACTGAGCCGGGTCTGCGGATGGCACTGCAGGTCGATGCAGTCGCTCTCATGGGGCACCTCGATGAACACCTGCACATCCGGGTAGTCCGGATAGTCCTGCAACTCTTCGAGAATCCCGGCGATGGCCGGCAGCGCGGTTTCATCGCCCATCAGCAGCACCTTGCCAATGCCTGCTGGGGGCAGCCATTCGTAACCGCCGGGGTCGCCGCTGTAGGCCTTGTTCGGCACCACCATCTGCAGACAGTCGCCGGGCCGGGCATGGGTGGCCCAGGCCGAGGCCGGGCCATTGACCCCATGCAGGACGAAATCCACATCCAGCTCCGCCGGATGCAAGCGCAGCGCGCGGATGGTGTAGGTACGCATCGGCGGCTGCTGTTCGGCCGGCAACTGGCGCCGGGCCGCCTGCCAGTCCCCTTGCGCCGGCAGTTGCGGCGGCGTGCCGTCGGCCCCGGGAAACAGCAGCTTGATGCGCTGGTCCGGCGCCAGGGTGCGCGCCTGGGCGATGTCTTCGCCGCTGAACACCAGGCGCAGCATGGACGGGCTGAGCTCGATGCGCTGCTTGAGCTCGACGTTGATCAGGCGGTAGCCCCGAGGTGGCTGGGCTCCGACACCTACCAGTTTGCGCAGGCCCTGGGCCAGGGCACTGGCCAGAGAAGTGGCTGAGGACATGATCGCGACCTTGTTAAGGAGAAGGTCCTGATTTGACGAGCCGCGGCCTGTGCAATTTACCGTGGCGATGCCCCTGCGTCCGCCGTGGGCGGGGTTAATTTTTCTCCTGGGCCATCCGTTTCGTAGGGATAGCCGAGCCATTGCTCGATACCCAACATGTACGGATGAACCCCCGATGAACGCTGAAAAGTCCCTGAAACTCGCACGCCGGTTTATCGAGCTGCCGCTAGAGAAGCGCCGGTTATTCCTCGATAGCCTGCGAGCGGAAAACATCGACTTTTCGCTGTTTCCCATTCCGGCCGAGGTGGCCGTCGAGGACCGTCAGGAGCTGTCCTACGCCCAGCGGCGCATGTGGTTCCTCTGGCAGTTGGACCCGCAGAGCGGTGCCTACAACTTGCCGGGCGCGGTGCGCCTGAACGGAGCGCTGGATCGCCAGGCGCTGGAGCAGGCGTTCGCCGCCCTGGTGGCGCGCCACGAAACCCTGCGCACGGTGTTCAAGCGCCATGCCGACGACCGCCTGGAACAGGCACCGGCGACAGGCTCGCTGTCGGTGGAGTTTCTCGATCTGAGCACCATCGACGCCCCCGGGCGCGAGCAGGCGGTGGCGGCCGAAGCCCAGCGCCAGTCGCTGCTGCCGTTCGACCTGGGCAATGGTCCGCTGCTGCGGGTCAAGCTGCTGCAACTCGCCGAGCAGGAGCACGTGCTGCTGCTGACCCTGCACCACATCGTCTCCGACGGCTGGTCGATGAATGTGCTGATCGACGAGTTCATCCGCTGCTACGACGCCTTCGAGCGGGGCGAGGCGCCGCAACTGCCGCCGCTGCCGATCCAGTACAGCGACTACGCCCTGTGGCAGCGCCGCTGGCTGGAAGCGGGGGAGCAGGCGCGGCAGTTGGAGTACTGGCAGGCGCAGTTGGGTGACGAGCATCCGGTGCTGGAGCTGCCCACCGATCATCCGCGGCCGGCGGTGCCCAGTTACCGTGGCACCCGCTATGACTTTGCCGTGGCGCCAGAGCTGGCCGAACAGCTGCGGACCCTGGCCAGGCAGCACAACGTCACCCTGTTCATGCTGTTGCTCGGCGCCTTCAATGTGCTGCTGCAGCGCTACACCGGCCAGGACGATATCCGTGTCGGCGTGCCCATCGCCAACCGCAACCGCGCCGAAGTCGAGGGGCTGATCGGTTTCTTCGTCAACACCCAAGTGCTGCGGACCCGGCTCACGGGCCAGACCCGGGTCGGTGAGCTGCTGCAGGCGGTCAAGGACGCGGCGCTGGGGGCTCAGGCCCACCAGGACCTGCCGTTCGAGCAACTGGTCGAGGCGCTCAAGCTGGAGCGCAACCTGAGCCACACACCGCTGTTCCAGGTGATGTACAACCACCAGCCGCAAGTGGCGGACATCAGCACGGTGCAGACCGCGTCCGGCCTGGAGCTGAGTCTGGTGCAGTGGCAGAGTCGCACCACCCAGTTCGACCTGACCCTGGACACCTACGAGAAGTCCGGCACGCTGCACGCCGCCCTGACTTACGCCGACGATCTGTTCGAGGCCGCCACCATTGCCCGCATGGCGCGCCACTGGCTCAGCCTGCTGCAGGCCATGCTGGGGGATGCCGAGCAGCGGATTGGCGAGTTGCCGATGCTCGATGCCCGCGAGCAGCAGACCCTGGTGCACGACTGGAACGCCACCCAGGTGGCTTACCCCAGCGGGCTGTGCATGCATCAGTTGATCGAAGCCCAAGTCCGGCGCACCCCCGAGGCCTGTGCCCTGGTGTTCGGTGAGCAGCGCTTGAGCTACGCCGAACTGGATGCCCGGGCCAACCGGCTGGCGCGCCTGCTGCGCGAACAGGGCGTGGGGCCGGACGTGCTGGTGGGGATCTGCATCGAGCGCTCCGTCGAAATGGTCCTGGGCCTGCTGGCGATCCACAAGGCCGGTGGCGCCTATGTGCCGCTGGATCCGGAGTATCCGCCGGAACGCCTGAGCTACATGATCGAAGACAGCGGCATCCGCCTGTTGCTGACCCAGAGCGCGCTGCTGCCGTCGCTGCCGGTTCCCGGCGCGGCGGCGCCTCTGCTCAGGATCATGGCCCTGGACCAGCAACGGGACTGGCTGGATGCCTACAGCGACAGCCCGCTGCAACTGCCCCTCGACCCGCTGAACCTGGCCTACGTGATCTACACCTCGGGTTCCACCGGCAAACCCAAGGGCGCTGGCAACAGCCATGCAGCGCTGGTCAACCGCCTGCACTGGATGCAACAGGCCTATGGCCTGGACGCCCGCGACGCGGTGCTGCAGAAAACCCCGTTCAGCTTCGACGTCTCGGTCTGGGAATTCTTCTGGCCGCTGATGACCGGCGCGCGTCTGGTGATGGCGGACCCGGGCGCCCACCGGGAGCCGGCGCGGCTGATCCGCATCATTACCGAACAGCAGATCAGTACCCTGCACTTTGTGCCGTCGATGCTCCAGGCCTTTATCCACGACAGCGGCGCATCCGCCTGCGTCAGCCTCACGCGCATCGTCTGCAGTGGCGAGGCCCTGCCCCTGGAAGCCCAGCAGCAGGTCTTCGCCCGGCTGCCGGGCGCGGCCCTGTACAACCTGTACGGCCCGACCGAAGCGGCGATCGACGTCACCCACTGGACCTGTGTCGATGAAGGCGCGAGCAGCGTGCCCATCGGCCGGCCGATCGCCAACCTGCGCACCCATGTGCTGGATGCGCAATTGCTACCGGTGCCGGCCGGTGTGGCCGGCGAGCTGTACCTGGGCGGCGCCGGCCTGGCGCGCAGCTACCACCGGCGCCCGGCGCTGACTGCCGAGCGTTTCGTGCCTTGCCCGTTCCAGGCGGGCGCGCGGCTGTATCGCACCGGCGACCGGGTACGGCAGCGCGCCGATGGCGTGATCGAGTACCTGGGGCGCCTGGATCATCAGGTGAAATTACGCGGCCTGCGCATCGAGTTGGGGGAGATCGAGGCGCGGCTGATGGAGCATCCGGGCGTGCGTGAGGCGGTGGTGCTGGTGCAGAACGCCAAGCACCTGGTGGCGTACCTGGTGTTGCAGGAAACGGCCCTGGCCGGGGACTGGCGCGATGAACTCAGGGCCTGGCTGGCCGGCAGCCTGCCGGAGTACATGGTGCCCCATCACTGGCTGGCCCTGGAGCGCCTACCGGTGACCGCCAACGGCAAGCTCGACCGTCGGGCCCTGCCGCTGCCCGACGCGGCGCCGCAACTGGCCTACGTGGCCCCGGAGAACACCATGCAGAAGGCCCTGGCGGGCATCTGGTGCGATGTCCTGGGGCTGGAGCGGGTGGGTCTTGACGACAACTTCTTCGAACTGGGCGGTGATTCGATCATCTCGATTCAGGTGGTCAGTCGAGCCCGTCAGGCTGGCATCCGCCTGGCCCCCCGGGACCTGTTCCAGTACCAGAGCGTGCGCCACCTGGCCCAGGTTGCGGTCCTTGACGATCAGCCACAGATCGACCAGGGGCCGGTGACCGGCGAGGTGCCGTTGACCCCGGTACAGCATTGGTTCCTGGGCCAGGAAGTACCTCGGCGGGGGCACTGGAACCAGTCGTTGCTGCTCGATCCGCGCCAGCACCTGCAACCGCAGCTGTTGCAGGCGTCGCTGGTGCAACTGATCAATCATCACGATGCCCTGCGCCTGCGTTTCGTTGACGCAGGGCGGGGCTGGCAGCAGGCCTATGCCGAGCCGGCCAGCCACGTCGACCTGTGGCAGTGCCGGGCGGAACATGATCAGGACCTGGCGGCGTTGTGCGATGAGGCCCAGCGCAGCCTGGACCTGCAGGCCGGCCCCCTGGTGCGCGCGGTCCTGGTGGAGCGCGGAGCCGGTCGCCAGCAGCTGTTGCTGGTGATCCACCACCTGGTGGTGGACGGGGTGTCCTGGCGGGTGCTGCTGGAAGACTTGCAGCTGGCCTACCGGCAACTGGCGGCGGCGCAACCCTTGCAGTTGCCGCCCAAGACCAGTGCCTATCAGGCCTGGGCCCGGCGCCTGCAGGAACATGCGCCACGGTGTGAGGACGAGCTGCCGTACTGGCTGGCGCAGCAGGCCGGGGCGGTCGACCTGCCCTGCGACAACCCGGCGGGCGGGTTGCAGAATCGGCATGGGCGCAAGATCGAGTCGCGATTGCCGACGGGCCTGACCCGGCAACTGCTGCAGCAGGCCTCGAGTGCCTACCGCACTCAGGTCAATGACCTGCTGTTGACCGCGCTGGCTCGCGTGCTGTGCCGCTGGAGCGGGCAGGCGTCGGCGCTGATCCAGCTCGAAGGACATGGCCGCGAGGACCTGTTCGACGACCTGGACCTGACCCGCACCCTGGGCTGGTTCACCAGCCTGTACCCGGTGCGCTTGCAGCCCGCGGAGCAGGCCGGGGCGGCGATCAAGGGCATCAAGGAACAACTGCGCGCGATCCCCAGCAAGGGCCTGGGCTACGGCCTGCTACGCTACCTGGGCAGCCCGGCTCAGCGTCAGGCCCTGGCGTCGGCGCCGCAGCCTCGGGTCACCTTCAACTACCTGGGGCAGTTCGATCGCCAGTTCGATGAACAGGCGCTGTGGGCACCGGCCAGCCAGAGCAGCGGGCAGGCCCAGGATCCTCAGGCTCCCCTGGCCAACTGGCTGACCCTGGAAGGGCAGGTCTATGGCGGCGAACTGGCCCTGCAGTGGGGCTACAGCCAGGAAATGTTCAGTGAGGCCAGCGTCCAGCGACTGGCCGATGACTACCTGGCCGAGCTGTGCCTGCTGATCGAGCACTGCTGCAGCCTGCAACAGCCCCAGGCCACGCCTTCGGACTTCCCGCTGGCGCGGATCTCCCAGCAACAGCTCGACGCGCTGCCGGTTCCGGCGGCCGTCATCGAGGACCTGTACCCACTGACGCCGATGCAGCAGGGCATGCTGTTCCATACCCTCTACGAGCCCCAGGAGCAGGCGTACATCAACCAGTTGCGGCTGGACATCCACGGCCTGGACCCGCAGCGCTTCGCCGAGGCCTGGCAGAGCGCACTGGAACGTCACCCGATCCTGCGCAGCAGCGTGCACTGGGAAGGCCTGGACAGCGCTCATCAGCTGGTCCGCAGCCAGGTCAAGCTGCCGTTGCAGGTATTGCCCTCGGCGCCGGCGGACCTCGACCAACTGGCCGAGCAACAGCGCCGCCAGGGGTTCGAACTGGACCGGGCGCCCTTGCTGCGCCTGCTGCTGGTGCCGATAGCGGACAACCACTGGCACTTGATCTACACCTGCCACCACCTGCTGCTCGATGGCTGGAGCAATGCCAGCCTGCTGGCGCAAGTGATCCAGTTGTACGCGGGTGCCCCCTTGCCCGCCCCCCTGGGCCGCTATCGCGACTACCTGGGCTGGTTGCAGGAGCAGCCGGCCCAGGCTGCACAGCAGTTCTGGAGCCAGCGCCTGCAAGCCATGGAGGCGCCGACCCTGTTGGCCGACGGGGTCCGCCGGCCGGCGTCGGGCAGTGGCCATGGGCAGCACCTGGACAGTTTCGACACCACCCTGACGCAACGCCTGGGGCGTTTCGCCCGGCAGCAGAAAGTCACCCTCAACACCTTGTTGCAGGCAGCCTGGGCCTTGCTGCTGCAGCGTTATTCGGCGCAGCAGTGCGTGATCTTCGGGGCCACCGTGGCCGGGCGCTCGGCACCGCTGCCGGGCATCGAGCAGCAGTTGGGTCTATTCATCAACACCTTGCCGATCATCTGCCAGCCCCGTTCGCAGCTGAGAGTGGGGCAGTGGCTGGAGCAGATGCAGGAACTCAATCTGAGCCTGCGCGAGCACGAGCACGTGCCGCTCTACGAGGTCCAAGGCTGGGCCGGGCACCAGGGCACGCCGTTGTTCGACAGCCTGCTGGTGTTCGAGAACTTCCCCGTTGCCCAGGCGCTCAAGGAGGGGGCCCCGGCAGGGCTGCGGTTCGGCGGGCTGGCCAACCACGAGCAGACCAGCTACCCACTGACCCTGGGCATCGAGCTAGGGGAGCAACTGAGTCTGGACTTCAGTTATGCGCGCAGTCGTTTCAGCGCGGAACAGGTCCAGGGCTTCAGCGCCCAGCTACGGCACCTGCTGGAACAATTCATGGCCGATCCCGACACAGCTCTGGGGGCCTTGCAGTTGCTGACCGCACCGGCCCGCCAGGGTTTGTTGCAGCGCGGCCAAATGGCCGAGCGGGTGCAGCCCCAGGCACGGCTGGTGCACCAGCGGATCGCGGCGCAGGCCGCGGCCACCCCCGAGGCACTGGCCCTGCTGGTCGACACCGAACGCCTGGACTATGGCCAGTTGAACGCCCAGGCCAACCGCCTGGCCCACTGCCTGCAAGCCCAGGGCATCGGCCCGGGTGATCGGGTCGGCCTGGCGCTCAAGCGCGGGCCGCAGTTGATCGTCAGCCTGCTGGCGGTGCTCAAGAGTGGTGCGGCCTATGTGCCGCTGGACCCGCAATACCCGCAGGAGCGTCTGGCCTTCATGATCGCCGACAGCCGCCTGAGCCTGCTGCTCAGCGATACCGGCTCGTGGACCGAGAACCTGCTGCCCGACAACGTGCCGCACTGGGACCTGCCGAGCCTGGCGCCACGCCTGAGCCAGTACTCCAGCACCGACCCGCAGAACCGGGCCCGCGCGCAGGACCTGGCCTATGTGATCTACACCTCGGGCTCCACCGGTGTGCCCAAGGGGGTGGCGATCGATCATCGCGCCTTGTCGGCGTTCTGCGAGGCGGCGGCGGATTATTCGGCGCTCACCGCGAGCGACCGGGTGCTGCAGTTCGCGACCTTCAGCTTCGATGGTTTCGTCGAGCAGTGTTACCCGGCCTTGTGTCTCGGCGCGACGCTGGTGATGCGCGGCGACGAGCCCTGGGCCGTGGAGCAGTTGGCGGCGGTGATCGTCAGTCAGGGCGTGACCCTGGCGGACCTGCCGGCGGCGTACTGGCACTTGTTGGCCAAGCAATGCATGGCGGACGGTATCCGCAGCCTGGGGCGCCTGCGCCAGGTGCATGTCGGTGGCGAGGCGATGTCGGTGGAGGGCTTGCGTCTGTGGCATGGCGCTGGGCTCGGTGCTGTGCGCCTGGTCAACACCTACGGCCCCACCGAAGCCACTGTGGTCTCCAGTGTCCACGACTGCCGGGAGCAGGACGCCAGCGAGGTCTATGGCATTCCCATTGGTCAGCCGATCATCGGCCGCGACCTGCGGATCATCGATGGTGACCTCAATCTGCTGCCCGAGGGCGCCGCCGGGGAGCTGTGCATCGGTTCTGCGTCGAGCCTGGCCCAGGGCTATTTCGACCGACCCGGGCTGACCGCCGAGCGCTTCATTCCCGATCCCTTTGCCAGCCGGCCTGGTGCGCGTCTGTATCGCAGCGGCGACCTGGCGCGCTACAACCCTCAGGGGGCGCTCGAATACCTGGGGCGCATCGATCATCAGGTGAAGATCCGCGGTTTTCGCATCGAACTGGGGGAGATCGAGGCCCGCCTGCTGGCTCGCCCTGATGTACGCGAGGCCGTGGTGCTGGCGGTGCCGGCCGGCAACGGCATGCAACTGGTGGCCTATGTGGTGCCCGGGGAGGTCGGCGAGGGCCTGGGCGACGCGCAGGCGCAAGCCGAACGTGGCGTGCTGATCAAGGCCGGGCTCAAGGAACAGCTGCCGGACTACATGTTGCCCAACCACGTGCTGCTGTTGCCGCGCCTGCCCCTCAACCCCAACGGCAAGCTGGACCGCAAGGCCTTGCCCAAGCCTGACCTGAGTGCCTCGCAGGCCGCTCATGTGGCCCCGCACACGGCGCTGCAGCGGCAGGTGGCGGCGATCTGGCAGAGCGTGCTGGAGGTTGACCGGGTCGGTTTGCAGGACAACTTCTTCGCCCTGGGCGGGCACTCGTTGCTGGCCACTCAGGTCATCAGCCGAGTGCGGCATGAACAGGGCTTGCAGGCCGCGCTGCGGACCCTGTTCGATGCGCCGGACCTGCAGGCCTTCGTCGCTGCCCTGGACGCCGCCGATGCGCCTGCCTCGGTCCCGGCCCTGCAGCGTGTGGATGACTCGCGGCCACAGCCGTTGTCCTTTGCCCAGCAGCGCTTGTGGTTCCTCTGGCAACTGGAGCCGCAGAGCTCGATGTACAACATTGCCCGGGCCCTGGAGCTGCATGGCGAGCTGGACATCGATGCGGTGCGGCAAGCCTTCGAATCGCTGATGCAGCGTCATTCGGTGCTGCGTACCACCTACAGCGAGGTCGAGGGCGAGAGCTGGCAGCACGTCCATCGCCAGCTGCCGTTGTCCTTCGCTTTCGTTGACCTGTGCGCCTTGCCATTGGCCGAGCGCGAGGCCATGGCCCGGCAGCAGGTGCAGCAACAGGCCGGGGAACCCTTCGACCTGATCTCCGGCCCGCCGATGCGGGTGCGCTTGCTGCGGCTGGCGCCACAACGGCACCTGCTGCTCATGACCCTGCACCACATCGTCGCCGACCACTGGTCGTTCGGCATCCTGCCGGCCGAGTTCGTGGTCCTGTATCACGCCCATCGCACCGCCACGGCCAGCCCGTTGCCGGAGCCGGCCCTGCAGTATGTGGACTTCGCGGTCTGGCAGCGGCAATGGCTCGAAGGCGGCGAACTGCAGCGGCAACTGGACTACTGGCGTGCTGTGCTGGGTGACGACCACCACCTCACGCGCTTGCCCGCCAGTGCCACGGTGCCGCCCGGGCAGGAGCCGTCACCCTTGTGCGACCTCCATGAGTTCCACTTCCCGGCGGCCCAGAGCGAGGCGCTGCGTGCCTTTGCCAGTGCCCAGGGGGTGACCCTGTACATGCTGCTGCTGGCCGGGTTCGCCCTGGTGGTGGGGCAGCGCAGCGACAGCCCGCGGGTGCGTCTGGGCACCGATATCGCCAACCGCAATCACGCCGGCGTTGAAGATCTGGTGGGCTTCTTCGTTAACCAACTGGTGTTGCAGATAAGTGTCGAGGAACAACAGTGCGTGGGCGACTTGCTGCAGGTGACACGGAGCGCGGTCATCGGTGCCTCGGATCACCAGGATCTGCCTTTCGAGCGTCTGGTGGAAGCGCTCCGGGTAGCTCGGCGTGCCGGTCGTTCGCCCTTGTTCAGCATCAAGTTCATCTATCAGGAGAGCCTTGATCAGCCGTTGTCGATCGACGGCCTGGACGTGCAGCCGGTAGCGGCCGGCAGGGCTGCCGCGGAGCTGGACCTGGTGGCCGAGTTCGTCAATGCGCCACAGGGCATCTACCTCGGCTTGAAGTGCGATGCAGGGCTCTACACCGCCGCTGACATGGCGTGCCTGTTCGAGCAGTTGCAGGCCGTGTTCGAGCTGATGCTGGCCGACACCCGAGCGCCGCTGGCGGGGTTGCTGAGCAAGGCCCGGGACATTCAGTACCTGTGCGAGCGGGACCAGCTGCAGCAGCGTCAGGCCCTGCTCAAGCAACAGCACCCGATTCAGCGACGTCGTCCAGGACGCGTGCCGGTCGAGTGAAGCCGTTATTGAAGAATCATGCAGGCGCGTGCGATCGCCGCGCCTGATACCGCGAATCGGAGGTGGGTCATGTCGAAATTCGAGTCTCAAGCCATACCGGCATTGGGCAAAGGACGGCGCAAGAGCTTGAGCCTGGACCAGTCCAGTCTGGTGACGTTCACGCCGCTGTTCGAAAACAGCTCGATTCCTCTGCTGTGTACGCCGAACGTTCCCGGCGTGGGTCTGGCGCAGTGGGCCGGGGAAAACCGCGAGCTGCTCCAGGAAAAGCTCGACCGGCACGCGACGCTGTTGTTCCGCGGCTTCGCGGTACAGGACATCAATGAGTTCAACCAATGCGTCGATGCGATTTCCGGTGGCGCCCTGGAGTACCTGTTCCGAGCCTCGCCGCGGACCCAGATCACCAAGAAGCTCAATGTCTACAGCTCCACCGACTACCCGGCCGCGGAAAAGATCTTTCCTCACAACGAGCACTCCTATTCCCCGGTGTTTCCGCTGCACCTGTATTTCTACTGCGACGTGCCGTCGACCACCGGTGGCGAGACGCCGTTCGGCGATACCCGGCATTTGCTGGCACGGATCGATCCGCAGGTGCGCGAAGAGTTCCAGCGCAAGCGCGTGCTCTACGTGCGCAACTATGGCGACGGCATGGGGCTGCCCTGGCAGACCGTGTTCCAGACCGACAACCACGCCGAGGTCGAGGCCTATTGCGCGAAGATCGGCGTGACCCCGGAATGGAAATCCGGCAATCGCCTGCGCACCCGGCAGCAGGGCCCGGCCATGGTCCGGCATCCGCGTACCGGCGAAAGCGTGTGGTTCAACCACGCGACCTTCTTCAACGCCCTGACCCTGCCGGAGAGCATCCGCGACAGCCTGCTGGCGGAGTTCGCGCCCGAGGACCTGCCGCAAAACACCTTCTTCGGCGACGGCAGCCCGATCCCCGATGACTACATCACCCATCTGCAACAGCTCTATCGCGAGGTGATGGTGGAGTTTCCCTGGGAGAAGGGCGACGTCGTGATGCTCGACAACATCCTCACCCTGCACGCCCGCAATGAATATTCAGGCCCGCGCAAAATACTCACAGCCATGGCCGTCCCGCTGAAAAGCACCGACGTGGCCATTGGTTAAGGACATCAGCATGACCGACTTTACCCCAGCAGAGACGTTTCAGATTTCGGCCCAGCAGGCCGCAATTCTTTCCCAGCAGCAGTACCTGGGCCAGCCGCTGGCGGCGCAGGCGCTCCTGTCCTTCGACACGCCGCCCGAGCGTGCTGTGCTGCAGGCCGCGCTGAACGAGCTGTGCCAGCGCCACGAAATCCTGCGCACCACCTACCGGCAGATGCCCGGGTTCAAGCAGCCGGTGCAGGACATTGCGGCCCAGGTGCGTCTGCGCCTGATTCTGGAACCGGGGCGAAGTGTGCAACAGGCCCGTGCCGAGGATCGCCTGGCCCTGGCCGAAGTGCCCCTGGTGGCCTCGTTGCTGGATCGCCAGTTGCTGGTCAGCGTGGCCCTGGCCAGCTGTGACCGCCAGTCGCTGGCGCAACTGATGGCCGAACTGCAGCAACTCTGCGCGGGAGGGCAGTTGCAACCGTTCGACGGCCTGCAGTACGCCGATTACGCCGCCTGGCAGGGTGAGCTGAGTGAGCAGGCCATCGGCCGCGAGGGCCTGCAGTTCTGGCGCACCTTGTACGCCGAACGGCAGGCGGGGGTGCGCCTGCCTTTCGAGCGGCGCCTGGATTTCGCCCCGCAGTTGCAGGAATGCCGCCTGGACACCGAGCTGGCACCGACACTGCGCCAACTGGCCGGTGCGGCCCAGCTGAGTGTCGAGGACAGCCTGCTGTTCCTCTGGGCCGGTTTTCTTGCCGGGTTGAGCCAGCAGGATTCGCTGCTGGTGGCCCTGACCGTCGACGGCCGCAGTGACCAGCTGCAGCAGACCCTGGGGCATTTCAGCCGGCGCCTGCCGGTGGCCGTCGCCCTGCAACCCCAGGCCACGCTGCAGGACAACCTGCAGGCATTCCGTCACCAACTTGACCTGAGCCGTTCCTGGCAGGATTGCCTGAACGAGCTGGACGTGTTCGGTGCCGAGCAGCCTCGCCCCCTGGACCTGGGGTGCTCCTACATCGAGGGCAGCGAGGCGCAGGAACTGTTCCTTGATCAGGCCTGCTTCGAGAAGCTGCACCTCTGGGCCCGGGCCGATGCCGACCGGCTGTCGCTGCAACTGAGCTGGCAACCGCGGCTGCTGCCTGAAGGCCTGCCTGAAGCCTGGCTGGAACAGTTCGCCCAGTGGCTCAAAGCGGCCGCCGCGGACAGCAGCTTGAGTCTTGAGCAATTGCCGTTGGTCAGCGGTGATCAGGCGCGGCGCCTGTTACAGGATTTTGATCGCAGCGCGGACCTGAGCGCCGCCGATGCACCACTGCTGCACCAGTTGTTCGAAGAGGCGGCCCGGGCCTTTCCCCAGCGTGCCGCGATCCATGTCGATGGCCTGGAGGTCACCTACGCCGAGCTCAATCGTCAGGCCAATCAGCTGGCCCACAGACTGCGCGAGCAAGGGGTCGACAGCGACGCCATCGTTGGCGTGTATGGCGCGCGATCCATCGAGATCGTGGTGGCCCTGTTGGGCATTCTCAAGGCCGGTGGCGCCTACCTGCCGCTGGACCCGGCCTATCCCAGCGAACGCCTGTCCTTCATGCTCGAAGACTCGGCGGTGCGCTGCCTGATCAGCCTGCAGCCCTTGCACCCGGACCTCGTCCTGGCGGCCGACCTGCCGCTTATCACCCTGGACCCGCAGCTGTTGAGTGGCGATGCCCAGGCACCGGCGAGCAACAGCACGGCTGACAACCTGGCGTACGTCATCTACACCTCCGGCTCCACCGGCAGGCCCAAGGGCGTGATGGTTTCCCACGCCAATGCCAGTACCTCGACCCTGGCCCGGGGGGCGTTCTACCAGGCGCCCCTGGAGCGTTTCCTGATGCTGTCCTCGTTCTCCTTCGACAGCTCCGTAGCGGGGATCTTCTGGACCCTGAGCCAGGGCGCGACCTTGTACCTGCCCAGCGAAGAGCAGCACAAGGACCCGCAACAGGTCGCCGGGCTGATCGAGGCGCAGCGCATCTCCCACTTCCTGGCCCTGCCGTCGTTCTACGCGCAGATCCTCGAAGCCTTGCAGCAGCCGCAACTGCGCTGCGTGATCGTGGCCGGTGAAGCCTGTCCGGTGGAGCTGGCCGTGCGGCACCGGGAGCTGCTGCCCGAGACCTTGCTGGTCAATGAATACGGCCCTTCGGAAAGTGCGGTCTGGTGTTCGGCTTTCGCCGTGACGCAGGCGCCTGTGGATGAACGTGTGGCCATTGGTGGCGCCATCGCCGGTACGCGCCTGCGGGTGCTGGACGAAGAAGCCGAACTGGCCGGCATCGGTCGTGAGGGCGAATTGTTCATCGGTGGTCCAGGCCTGGCCCGTGGCTACCTCAAGCGTCCGGGGCTGACTGCCAGCCGCTTCCTTCCCGACCCGTTCGCCACCACGCCGGGCGCACGTCTGTATCGCACCGGGGACCGGGTCAGCAGCTTGCCCCAGGGTAGGCTCGACTACCTCGGCCGGATCGATTTCCAGCTGAAGATCCGTGGCTTCCGCATCGAGCTGGGCGAGATCGTGAGCCTGCTCGGGCAGGCCGCCAATGTGCGCGAAGCCGCGGTGGTGGCTCGTGACACGGTTGCCGGCAAGCAGCTGGTGGCCTATGTGGTGCTGGCCCGGGCCGAGGACCGCGAGGCCCAGGAACAGGTCCTGCTGGCCCAACTGCGAGAGCAGTTGCCCGAGTACATGGTGCCGGCGTTCATCAGTGTCTTGGAGCGTTTCCCCCTGACCCCCAACGGCAAGCTGGACCGTAACGCCCTGAGCGCCCTGGAGCTGCAAGGCAGTGCCTATGTGGCGCCGCGAAACGAGCTGGAGGCCACCCTGGCCGCCATCTGGCAGGAAGCGCTGCAGCTGGAGCGGGTCGGTGTTCACGACAATTTCTTCGCTTTGGGCGGGCACTCGCTGCTGGCCACACGCATCCGTTCCAAGGTTCAGAGCGAGCTCAACCTGTCCTTGCCGCTGCGGGTGTTCTTCGAAGGCGAGACCGTGGAACTGCTGGCCCGTCAGGTCGAGCTGCACCGAGATTCCGAGGTGACAGGGGACAAGGTCGATGCCTTGGAAGCCCTGTTTGCGGAGGCCCAGGAGTGATGAATCCGTTACCCGAGCGCATGCTGGCGCTGTCCAAGCGGTTCGCCGCCTTCAGCCCCCAGGAGCGTAGCGCCTTGCAGCGCAAGATGATCGAGCAGGGGCTGTCCCTGGACCTGTTGCCGATCCCCGGGCGCAGCGAGCCACAGGCGCTGATGTGCGCGTCCTATGCACAGCAGCGCCTGTGGTTTCTCTGGCAGTTGGAGCCCGCCTCCAGCGCCTACAACCAATTGGCGGTACTGCGCCTGCAGGGCGACCTGCGGGACGCCGACCTGCAACGCAGCATCCAGTACCTGATTGACCGGCATGAAGTGCTGCGCAGCACCTTCAGCCTGCACGGCCAACAGGTGATGCAGGTGATTCACCCTCGGCGCGAATTCCTCCTGCAACGCCTGGACTACAGCCAGCTTGCCGATGCCGGCCAACAGGTGGCCGCACAGGCGGCGGAGCAGGGCGAGCGTCCCTTCGACCTGGAGCATGACCTACTGCTGCGGGCGACCCTGATCAAGCTTGGCGAGCAGGAGCATGTGCTGCTGTTCTGCACCCACCACATCATCAGTGATGCCTGGTCTTTGCCGATCCTGGTGGGCGAGGTGACCCGCGCCTATGAGCATTGGCGCCAGCACCAGAGCGCTCCGCAGTTGCCCCCTCTGGCGGTGCAGTACGCGGACTTTGCCGTCTGGCAGCGCCTGTGGCTGGAAGCCGGCGAAGCCGAGCGCCAGTTGCAGTACTGGCGCGAGCGCCTGGGCACCGAGCCGCTGACCCTGGAACTGCCCCTGGATCGGCCGCGGCCGGCGGTGCGCAGCGCCCGGGGCGGGCGCCACGCCCTGGTCTTCGATCAGGAGCTGGACCGTGGTTTACGGGAGCTGGCCGCGAGCACCGGCTGCACCCTGTTCATGCTGTTGCTGGCGTCCCTGCAGGTGCTGCTGCAGCGTTACAGCGGTGCCCGGAGCATCCGCGTGGGTACGCCGGTGGCCAACCGCACCCGGGCCGAAGTCGAGGGGCTGATCGGCTTTTTCGTCAACACCCAGGTGTTGCAGGCCGAGGTCGATCCGCAGCAGTCGTTCAGCACCTTGCTGGCCCAGGTCAAGACCCGGGTGTTGGAGGCCCAGGCTCACCAGGACCTGCCGTTCGAACAACTGGTCGATGCCCTGCAGCCCGAGCGCAGCTTGAACCAGAGCCCGCTGTTCCAGGTGCTCTACAACCACCTGGCGGGAGACAACGAAGGGGCCCGGGTGGAGATTCCCGGGCTGAAGATCGAGGCCCTGACCAGCGACAGCGAATCCGTGCGGTTCGACCTGACCTTTAACACCCATGAAGAAGGCGGGCGCCTGCACGCGGCCCTGGTCTACGCCAGCGACTTGTTCGACCCGCAGACCATCGAGCAGATGGCCCGGCATTGGCTCAATCTGTTGCGGGCCGTGGTGCGCGAACCGCAACGGCGTCTGGGTGAACTGCCCATGCTGGAAGCGGCAGAGCGCGCACAGATGGTTGAGCAGTGGAACCTCGGCAGCGCCTTTGAGCGTCCACCCCTGTCGGTGCCGGCCTGCGTCGAGGCCCATGCGGCGCGCAGCCCTGATGCGCTGGCGGTGGTCTGCGCCGAGCGGCAACTGACGTATCGACAGCTCAATGCCCAGGCCAACCGCCTGGCCCGCCAGCTGCGTGAGCGTGGCGTGGGGCCGGATGTGTTGGTGGGCATCGCCGCGCCACGTTCGATCGAGATGATCGTTGGCCTGCTGGCGGTGCTCAAGGCGGGTGGCGCCTACGTACCGCTGGACCCGGAATACCCTCAGGAGCGCCTCAACGGCATGATCGAGGACAGCGGCATTACCCAGTTGCTGGCCCAGCAACCGTTGATTGCGCGCTTTGCCGACCTGCCGGGGCTCTGTATCGAGCCCCTTGAGGATTCGCCGGCGCGTCAGGCCCTGAGTGACGACAATCTCGAACCCCTGACGGCTCCGGGGCACCTGGCGTACGTGATCTTCACGTCCGGCTCCACGGGGCGGGCCAAGGGCGTGACCATCAGCCACGGCGCCCTGGCCAACTACGTGGCGGCGATTCACCAGCGCCTGCCGCTGGCAACGGCCCGTAGCATGGCGCTGGTGTCCACGCCGGCAGCGGACCTGGGCCACACGGTGCTGTTCGGTGCCCTGTGCGGCGGCCAGGCACTGCACGTGATCGGCGCCGATCTGGCGGTTGACGGTGCGGGCCTGGGCCAGTACCTGCAACGCCAGCAGATCGATGTGCTGAAGATCGTTCCCTCGCACCTGGCGGCTTTGCTGGGTGAGGACAACAGCGCGGTATTGCCACGCCAATGCCTGGTGCTGGGCGGCGAAGCCTGCCCGGTGAGCCTGGTGCAACGCATCCAGCGCCTGGCGCCGCAGTGCCGCATCGTCAACCACTATGGGCCGACCGAAAGCACCGTGGGCGCCCTGACCCAGTCCGTGGAGGGCGACTGGTCCCAGGCCGCCTCGATTCCCATGGGCCGGCCGCTGACCAATGTCCGCGCCTATGTGCTGGACAGCGCAGGCCAACCGGCGGCCATCGGGAGCCTGGGCGAACTGTATCTGGCTGGTGCCGGGCTGGCCCGCGGTTACCATCGACGTCCTGAGCTGACCGCCGCCAGCTTCATCCCCGATCCTTTCGACCCGCAAGGCGGTGGCCGGCTGTACCGTACCGGCGATCAGGTGCGCTACCGCCGCGACGGCAGCATCGAGTTCTGCGGGCGCATCGACCAGCAGATCAAGATTCGTGGCTTCCGGGTCGAGCCGGGAGAAATCCAGGCCTGCCTGCACAGCCATCCCTGGGTGCGCGAGTGCGCGGTACTGGCCCTGGATGGACCCCAGGGCAAGCAGTTGGTGGCCTATCTGGTGTGCCAGCCCGGGCTCGACTCGGATCAGTGCAAGGAAGGGCTCAAGCAGCACCTGAATGCGCACCTGTCGGCCCATCAGGTGCCCAGCCACCTGCTGTTGCTGCCGGCGCTGCCCCTGAGCCCCAATGGCAAGCTCGATCGCCAGGCTCTGCCGCGCCCCGAGCAGGGGCGCCCGCAGGACCTCTACCGGGCCCCGCAGAACCCGCTGCAGCAGACCCTGGTGCAGATCTGGCAAGAGGTGCTGAACCAGCCACAGATCGGCATCAACGACAACTTCTTCGAGTTGGGTGGTGATTCGATCATTGCCATCCAGATGGTCAGTCGGGCGCGGCAGGCCGGGTTGCAGATTTCCTCCAGGGACGTATTCCGCTGCCAGAGCATTCTCGAACTGGCGGCGGTGGCCACGCAGGGCGCGGCCTTGCACATCGACCAGGGACCGGTGCGTGGCCAGATGCCGCTGACACCGATCCAGCAGGTCTTCTTTGCCAGCGACATTCCCCATCGCGAACACTGGAACCAATCGTTGCTGTTGCGTCCCCGCGAACCACTGAAGGTGCAGTGGCTGGAGCGTGCCCTGAACCAGTTGCTGGTGCAGCACGATGCCTTGCGCCTGAGGTATCGGCAGCACGCCGGCCTGTGGCAGGCCGAACACCTGGATCAAGCTGAACCGGTGAGCGTCTGGCAGCGGCGGGTAACGGATGCCGCAGCGATCCAGGCCCTTGGGCAACAGGCCCAGAGCAGCCTCGACCTGGCGCAGGGACCATTGTTGCGTGCGGTGCTGATGGACCTGGACGACGGCAGCCAGCGCTTGCTGCTGGTCATTCATCATCTGGTGGTGGACGGGGTGTCCTGGCGGATTCTGCTGGAAGACCTGCAGAGCCTCTACCGCCAACTGGCCGAGGGGGCCGCCCTGGCCCTGCCGCCCAAGACCAGTGCCTTCCAGGATTGGGCCGAGCATCTGCAAGAGTGGGCGCAGGACCTGGGGCACACCGGCGAGCTGGACTACTGGTGCCGGCAGCTGGAACAGGCGCCCCGGGATCTGCCCTTGGACTATGCCGCCGGGGAGAACCTGGCGTGCCATGGCACATCGATCAATGCCCGGTTGTCTCGCGAGCTGACCAGCCAACTGTTGCAGGAGGCACCCAAGGCCTACCGCACCCAGATCAACGACCTGCTGCTGACCGCCCTGGCGCGAGTGATCTGCCGTTGGACCGGACACGCGCAGATGCTGGTGCAACTGGAAGGCCACGGCCGCGAGGAGCTGTTCGCCGATGTCGACCTGTCACGTTCGGTGGGCTGGTTCACCAGCCTTTATCCGCTGTGCCTGACCCCCGTCGGACCGCTTCCGGACTCGATCAAGGCGGTCAAGGAAGACCTGCGTCGGGTTCCGGCCAACGGCCTGGGCTATGGCGCCTTGCGCTATCTGGGCGACATCAGCGTGCGCGAACGCCTGCAAGGGCTGGCGCAGCCGCGGATCACGTTCAACTATCTGGGGCAGTTCGATCAGAGCTTCGATTCGCAGTCGCTGTTTGCCCCGGCGGCCGAAGCGGCTGGCGATGAGCGCCATGCCGAGGCGCCGCTGGGGAACTGGTTGACCGTCAACAGCCAGGTCTATGGGGGAGAGCTTTCCCTGAGCTGGAGCTTCAGCCATCGGCTGTTCAAGCCTCAGACCGTTCAACGCCTGGCCGATGAGTACCTGCTGGAACTGCAGGCGCTGATCGAGCATTGCACCTTGGACACTTCGGCCGGCGTCTCGCCGTCGGACTTCCCCCTGGCCGGGCTGAACCAGGCCCAGCTGGATGCGCTGCCGGTGGCCGCGCGGAGCATCGTCGACCTGTACCCCTTGTCACCGATGCAGCAGGGCATGCTGTTCCACACCCTCTACGAGCAGGCCAGCGACGATTACGTGAATCAGCTGCGGGTGCCGGTCCAGGGTCTGGATCCACAACGTTTCTGCCAGGCCTGGCAGGACGCCTTGCAAGCCCATGACATTTTGCGCACTTCGTTCCACTGGCAGGCCGGGCTTGAACTGCCAGTGCAGATTGTCCAGCGTCAGCTGGCGTTGCCGTTCCGGGTGCTCGACTGGTCGGACGGCCAGGCCAGCGAGGCGGCCCTCGACGCCCTGGCCGGGGAAGAGCGCAGCCTGTGTGCGCACTTCGATCGGGCGCCGCTGTTGCGTCTGTGCCTGGTGCAGACCGCGGTGCAGCAATACCAACTGATCTACACCAACCATCACATCCTGATGGATGGCTGGAGCAGCTCGCAGCTGATGAGCGAGGTGCTGCAACGCTACGCCGGGTTCGTGCCGCCACAGGCGCCGGGGCGTTATCGCGACTACATCCAGTGGCTGCAGCGCCAGGACCTGAACGCCTGCGAAGGCTTCTGGCGCGAGCGACTGGGGCATTTGGCGAGCCCGACCCGTCTGGCGGGCAGCATTGCCCTTGAAACCCCGCGGGCAGAGTCTGGCCATGGCGAGTTCCACCATGATTGGACGGCGCAGTGGACCGAGCGTCTGGTGGCCTTCGCCCGGCAACAGAAAATCACCGCCAATACCCTGTTGCAGGCGGCCTGGCTCCTGCTATTGCAGCGCTACACCGGACAGCGCACTGTGGCCTTCGGTGCGACGGTGGCCGGGCGTCCCTCGGAATTGCCGGGGATCGAGCGGCAGATCGGCCTGTTCATCAACACCCTGCCAGTGATCGGCACCCCCGAAGCGCAGATGAGCGTGGCGCAGTGGCTGCAACAGGTTCAGGCGCACAACCTGCAACTGCGTGAATACGAACACACGCCGCTCAACGATATCCAGCGCTGGGCCGGCAGCAGCGGTGAAGCGCTGTTCGACACCCTGCTGGTGTTCGACAACTATCCGGTGGCCCAGGCCCTGGAGCAGGATGACGCTTGCAGCGTGCGTTTCGGCGCCGTGCACAGTCGTGAGCGCACCAACTATCCGCTGTCGGTGGCGGTGGCGCTGGAGCAGCGTCTGAGCATCAGCTACGGCTATGCCCGGGAGGCCTTCAGCGCGGCGGTGATCGAGCGCCTCAACGGCCACCTGCTGCACCTGCTGGCGCAGATGATCGACCACCCTCAGGTGCAACTGGGCGCCATCGAACTGTTGACCGCCGCCGAGACGGCCAGCCAATGCGTGGCGCCTGTCGCACCGGAGATTGAGCCGGCGGTGCACGAGAGCATCGGTGCCCTCGCTCAACGCTGGCCGGAGCGTCAGGCGGTGCTGTTTGCCGGGCAGCGCTTCACCTACGGAGAACTGGACCGCCGGGCCAACCGCCTGGCCCATGAACTGGTGGCCCGCGGGGTCGGCCAGGAGGTCCGGGTCGGCGTGGCGCTGCCGCGCAGCGAGGGTCTGCTGGTGGCCTTGCTGGCGGTGCTCAAGGCCGGCGGTGCCTTCGTGCCGCTGGACCTGAGCTACCCGGCCGAGCGCCTGGCCTACCTCATGGCGGACTCGGGCATGGCCCTGTTGCTCAGTGACACCGAGTCGCTGCAGCGCCTGCCCTCGGCCGCCGGCCTGGCGGTGCTTGATCTGTCGTGTCTGGAGGTCGGGCAGCATCCTCTCACCGCACCTGCGGTGACGGTGTCCCCGCAAAGCCTGGCGTATGTGATCTACACCTCGGGTTCCACCGGCCAGCCCAAGGGCGTGACCGTGGCCCATGGCCCGCTGGCGATGCACTGTCGCACCACCGGCGAACGCTACGGCATGACGCCCGAGGACTGTGAACTGCACTTCCTGTCGTTTTCCTTCGACGGCGCCCATGAGCGTTGGCTGACCGCCTTTGTCTGCGGCGCCAGCCTGCTGCTGCGTGATGACAGCTTGTGGACCGCGGAGCAGACCTGTGAAGCGATTCGCAGCCATGGCGTGACCATGGCCGGTTTCCCGCCGGCCTACCTGCATCAGTTGGCCGAACATGTGCAGCGGGTCGGCAATCCGCCGCCCATGCGCCTCTACAGCTTCGGCGGCGATGCCATGCCCCAGGCGAGCTTCGAACTGGTCCAGCAAGTGTTGCGTCCCCAGTACATGATCAACGGCTACGGGCCCACGGAAACCGTGGTTACGCCACTGGTGTGGAAAACCACCGCCGGTGAACCTTGCACGGCTGCCTATGCGCCCATCGGTGAGTGCGTCGGCGAGCGCAGCGCCTATGTCCTGGACGCCGATCTCAATCCGCTGCCGGTAGGGGTCGCCGGGGAGTTGTACATCGGCGGCAATGGTCTGGCGCGAGGCTACCTGAACCGTTTCGCACAGACGGCCGAGCGCTTTGTTCCCGACCCCTACAGCCCTCTGGGGGGACGCCTGTATCGCACTGGCGACGTGGTGCGCCAGGGCATTGACGGTGTGTTCGAGTACCTGGGGCGCATCGACAATCAGGTGAAGATCCGTGGATTCCGCATCGAGCTGGGGGAAATCGAAGCGCGCCTGATGGCCCATGAACAGATCAGCGAGGCTGTGGTTCTGGCCCGGGACACCGCCCATGGCCGGCGGCTGGTGGCCTATCTGGTGATGAACACCGCACGTCTTGACGACGAGCCGGGCCAGGAGCCGCTGCGCGAGGCGCTGCGCCAGGACCTCAAGGCGAGCCTGCCCGACTACATGGTGCCGTCCCATTGGTTGTTTCTCGACCGCTTGCCGCTGTCGCCCAATGGCAAGCTGGATCGCCAGGCGCTGCCCGTGCCGGAAACGGCCCAGGCCAGCCACGCCTACGTGGCTCCGCGCAGCGATCTGGAGAAGCGTCTGGCGCTGATCTGGCAAGACGTGCTGAAAGTGGCGCAGGTTGGTGTGAGCGACAACTTCTTTGAGCTGGGTGGTGACTCGATCATCTCCCTGCAACTGGTCAGCCGTGCGCGTCAGGCCTCGATCCGCTTCACCCCCAAGGACCTGTTCGAGCAACAGACCATCCAGGGGCTGGCCGCGGTAGCGCAGTGCGGGACGCAGGATGACATCGACCAGGCACCGGTGAGCGGCGACATGCCGCTGCTGCCGATCCAGCGCCTGTTCTTTGCCGAGCCGATTCCCCAGCGGCACCATTTCAACCAGTCGGTGTTGCTGATTCCGGCCACGCCATTGGACCCCCACGCGCTGGAGCGGGGCTTGCGGGCTTTGTTCGAGCATCACGACGGCTTGCGCCTGCAATTCCAGCAGGGGACCGCAGGCTGGAGTGCCAGCCATGGCCCGCTGGATCAGACCGAGCCCGGCCCGGACTTGCTATGGCAGGCCGATGCGGTCGATGCCGGCGAGCTGGAACAGCTCTGCGAGAAGGTCCAGGGCAGCCTTGATCTGGAGCGCGGACCTTTGTTGCGGGCGCTGCTGGTGACCCTGGCGGACTCCACCCAGCGCCTGTTGCTGGTGGCCCATCACCTGGTGGTGGATGGCGTGTCCTGGCGCCTGCTGTTCGAGGACCTGCAAAGCGCCTACACCCAGGCGCTGGCCGGGCAGGCGGTGCAGTTGCCCGCCAAGAGCAGTTCTTATCAGGCCTTTGGCCGCCGCCTGCAAGCGTATGCCAATGGACCCGAGGCCCGGGCCGAGCTGGCCTACTGGCACGCGCAACTTGCGGGCGCACAGGCATCGTTGCCTGGGGTTGAACCCGGCACCCAGGCCTTGAGCCGCGACGCTGGCAGTGTGCAGGTACAACTCGATGCCGCGATCACGCAACGCTTGCTGCAGCGTGCTCCGGCCGCCTACCGGACCCAGGTCAACGACCTGCTGCTGGCGGCCCTGGCCCAGGTCATGGGGCAGTGGACCGGTCAGGCTTCGACCCTGATCCAGCTGGAAGGGCACGGTCGTGAGCCGCTCTTCGAGGACCTTGACCTGAGTCGCACCGTGGGCTGGTTCACCTCGGTCTTCCCGGTGCGCCTGAGCGCCGCGGACAGCGCCGAGGCCACGATCAAGCGGATCAAGGAACAACTGCGGGCGATCCCCCACAAGGGGATCGGCTATGGCGCCCTGCGCTACCTGGGGGATACGGCCAGTCGCGAAGCGTTGCAGGGGCTCGCGCAACCCCGAGTCACCTTCAACTACCTGGGGCAGTTCGATGGCACTTTCGACGATCCCCAGGCGCTGTTCGTTCCGGCGCCCGAGGCCCATGGCGCGGATACCAGCAGCGATGCGCCCCTGGGCAACTGGCTGTCCATCAGCGGCAAGGTGTACGACGGTCAACTGCGCCTGGACTGGAGTTTCAGCCAGCGCATGTTCGACAGCGCGCAGATCGAGGCGCTGGCCCGGGACTATATCCAGGCCCTGCAGGCGTTGGTGGAGCACTGCTGCCAGGCCCGCGGCGGGGTCACGCCGTCGGACTTCCCGCTGGCGCGACTGACCCAGGAACAGCTGGATGCCCTGGCGCTGGTGCCGTCTCAGGTCGAGGACATCTACCCCTTGGCACCGATGCAGCAGGCCTTGTTGCAGCATGAGTTGCAGGCCCATGAGGCGGGGGATTTCGTCAACCAGATGTGCATGGATGTGCAAGGCGTCGACCCGCTGCGCCTGCGTCAGGCCTGGCAGCAGGCGATGGATACCCATGAGATCCTGCGCAGCCGTTTTGTCTGGGGGCCGGCCCTGGCGCAGCCGCTGCAGGTGGTGCACAAGCAGGTCGAGGTGCCGTTCCAGATACTCGACGGCACGGACCTGGACCGCGATGCCCTGGAGCGCCTGGCCCAGGCCGAACGACTCAAGGGGTTCGATCTGGCCCAGGCGCCGATGCTGCGTCTGCAGGCCATCAGGCTGGGGGAAAACCGCTACCGGTTGATCTGTACCAACCATCACATCCTGCTGGACGGCTGGAGTGGGTTCCAGCTGTTCAACGATGTGCTGGCGGCCTACACCGGCCATGCCATCAGTCACCGGCCGGCTGGCTACCGTGACTACATTGCCTGGCTGCAGGCCCGGGACCATCAGGCCGACGAGCGCTTCTGGCGTGAGCAGCTCAAGGCGCTGAAGGCACCGACCTTGCTCAGTGCCTGTGCGATGGCCCAGGGCGATCGGCAGCGTGGTGGGCATCGTCAGCATTACTTCGACTTCGACGAGGCCCAGACCGAGCAACTGACCGTTTTTGCCCGGCAGCAGAAGATCACCGCCAACACCCTGGTGCAAGCGGCCTGGCTATTGCTCCTGCATGTGCATTGCGCTCAGTCCACGGTGGCCTGCGGCGCCACCATCGCCGGGCGCCCGCCCCAGCTCAAGGGCATCGAGCAGCAGTTGGGGCTGTACATCAACGATGTGCCGCTGGTGGCCACTATCGAGCCGGGGCAGCGCGTGGGTGACTGGCTGCAAGCGTTGCAGGGGCGCAATGTGCAGATGCGCGAGCATGGCTACAGCGCCTTGAGCGATATCCAGGACTGGGCCGGGTTGCCGGGCGGGGAGTTGAGCGACACGGTGATCGTGTTCGAGAACTATCCGGTCAGTGCCGCGTCGGCCGGTGCTGATCTCGGTGATTTGCGTTTGGAGAGCATGCACAGTTTCGAGCAGACCAGTTCGGCGCTGACCTTGTATGTCGAGCTCAAGGGGCAGTTGCAGTTCCACTATGACCATCGGCTTGAGGCCTTCAGCGAGGCGGCGGTGCAGGGGTTGAACCTGCAACTGGTGCAGTTGCTTGGGGTGTTGGCACAAGGTTCGCCAACGCGCTCGCTGGCGCAGGTGCTTGCGCAGCTGGGTGAGGCGCGGGTTCAGCGGGAGGTGCGGGTGGAGGCTTAGGCACAGGAAATTGACGTTAAGGGCGGGAGGGCAGGTGACTGTTCTCCCGTTTTTTTTGGGGCGGTTGGGGGCATATCCGGTGCTGCGGGTGTGGCGGGTGGTGGTTTCGCCCTTACTCTGGCCATCGTGGTCAACGGGGCGTTCAGATCAAGAGCAAGAGCGCGACGGCGGCCTGAAGTCCCCCCGTGCAGGAACTGGCTTGCCAGCGAAAGCGTCGGTCTGGGCGCTGCGTGACTTACGGGTCTCTTCGCCGGCAAGCCGGCTCCTACAGCGAGATGCGGTAGTGGTGCCTCCGTAGGAGCTGGCTTGCCAGCGAAGGCGTCGGCCTGGGCGCTGCGTGACTTACGGGCCTCTTCGCCGGCAAGCCGGCTCCTACAGCGAGATGCGGTAGTGGGACCTCCGTAGGAGCTGGCTTGCCAGCGAAGGCGTCAGCCTGGGCGCTGCGTGACTTACGGGCCTCTTCGCCGGCAAGCCGGCTCCTACAGCGAGATGCGGTAATGGGACCTTCGTCGGAGCTGGCTTGCCAGCGAAGGCGTCAGCCCGTGCGCTGCGTGACTTACGGGCCTCTTCGCCGGCAAGCCGGCTCCTACAGCGAGATGCGGTAGTGGTGCCTCCGTAGGAGCTGGCTTGCCAGCGAAGGCGTCGGCCCATCCACTGCATGGCTGCGAGCTTTTTCGCCGGCAAGCCGGCTCCTACGAAAATCCAATAAGAATGCCGAAGACCGAGGACACAACATCAGGTCGATGCTGGCGCCGCGGACAAAAAAATCCCCGCCCCGGAGACCGGAGCAGGGTGGGGTTCAACCAGGGGAAATCAGAAGCTGTACTTGACGTTGAACATGACGTTGCGCGGGTCACCGTAATAGATCGAGTTGTAGGTGCCGATACCGCTGTAGTAGGTCCGGTCAAAGACGTTGTTCAGGTTGACCGTGGCCTTGAGGTTCTGGTTGAAGTCATAGCTGCTCATCAGGCCCACCACGGCGTAGCTGGAACGGGTGAACTTGTGGCTGGGCAGCGGGTTGTTGGAGGCATCGGCGAAGGTGCTGTCGACGAAGGAAGTCGCGCTCTGCCATTGCATGTTGCCACCCACGGTGACCTTGTTCAGCTCGGCGGGCAGGCGGTAGGTGGTGGCTACCTTGAACAGGTGCTGTGGCTGGGTGGTGGCCACGCGTTTGTTCTTGGCGTCGTAGGACTCCTGGTAGACGTAGCCGGCGTTGACGTTCCAGTCCGGCAGCACTTCACCGGCCATTTCCAGCTCGATGCCATTGGTGGTGGCGCCCTTGATCGCGCGCATGGCCTCGAAGCCGTCAACACCAATCACGCCTGTATTCTCGCCAAGGTTGTCCTGCTTGAGCTGGAACAGCGCCAGGCTGGCATTCAGGCGACGGTCGAAGTACTCACCCTTGAGCCCCACTTCGTAGCTCTGCCCGGTCAGCGGTTCCAGGGACTTGCCGCTGACGTCCAGGCTGTAGGGCTGTGGCTTGAAGATGTCGGTGTAGCTGGCATAGACCGTGTGGTGGTCGTCCAGGTCATAGGTGACGCCGGCATAGGGAATGACTTCCCCGGAGTTGGTGGTGGAGATGCGCGGCAGTTGGCGCAGGGCGTTGACCCGATCGATTTGCCAGTCGTAGTCGTTGACCCGGGCGCCAAGAATGAAGTTCAGGGCGTCGGTAGGCTTGAGGATCACCGCTGCGTAGGAAACCTTCTGGGTGCTCTTCACATCGAAGGTCGACCACCAGGCCCAGTCGGTCGGGTAGGGCATGCTGTTGTTCCAGTTCAGCACGTCGTCGATGACTTTGGTGGTGGTGCCGTCGATACGCTTGGAGCGGGTGGTGGCATGGGAATAGTTGTAGCCCAGCACCAGTTCATGGGTGCGCCCAAACAGTGAGAACGGGCCCTTGGCATACGCATCGAAGGACTTCTCGTCGCTGTTGGAGCCGAAGTTGGCCACGCCGCCCGGCGGCAGGTAGCCATAGTCCTGGCTGTTGTCGAGATTGACGTGCTCGCTGGACATGCCGGCGATGATTTCCCGCGAGGTGTACTTGCGTGTATTGACCGTCGCCTTGAAGGTCCAGTCGTTGTCGAACTGGTGATCGAGGCCGACGAAGGCGTGCTGGGTTTCCTGGTTGCGGTAGGCGAACTTGTCCGCCGGGTTGGTGGAGCGGGAGAACTTGATCCGATCACCGTTCTTGTAGAACACCGGCAAGCTGGTGTTGGTCGTGGCGTCGTCGTTGTTCTTCTGGAAGTCGTAGCCGACGCTGAGGGTGGTGGCGTCGCTCAGGTCGCCTTCGAGAATGCCGTAGAAGACGTTCTGCTCACCTTTCTGGTAGTCGATGAAGCTGTGGCGCTTGCCGGTGCCGGCCACCATCCGCCCGCGTATCGCGCCGCCTTCCACCAGCGGGCCGGAAACGTCCACTTCACTGGTGTAGCGGTCCCAGGAGCCGGCGCCGGCGGCGACGTGGCCCTGGAATTCCCGGGTCGGGCGCTTGCGCACCATGTTGATCACCCCTGACGGATAGCCGACTCCGTTGACCAGGCCGGTGGCGCCCTTGAGTACTTCGATGCGGTCGTAGATCAGGGTGTTGCCGATGCTGTAGTTGTCGCGGATGTTACCGCCGTCGGTGCCCAGGCTGGGAACGCCGTCGTATTGGAAGTTCTGTATTTCAAAGCCGCGCGAGTAATACACGTAGCCTTCGGAGCTCTCGCGGTTGACCGTGATCCCGGGGGTCTGCTGCATGACGTGCGCCAGTTCGGTCAACCCTTGGTCATCCATCTGCTGGCGGGTGATGACGCTGACCGACTGCGGCGTTTCACGCAGGGACAGGTCCATGCGGGTGGCCGAGTTGCTTTGCCCGGTGGTGTAGGAACCGGTCCCCTCAGTGGTGCTCCCCAGCTCCTGAGTGGAAATGTTCGTGGCCCCCAATTCCACCGCACCAGTGCTTTGTAGCAGGGTCACGGTGTTGCCTTGGCGCTGATAACTCACCCCGGTCCCGCGCAGCAGTTGCGACAGGGCCTGGTCGGGTTGCAAGGAACCCTTGATCGCCGTGCTGCGCTTGCCCTGGACGCTGTCCTGGTTATAGAGCACTTGCAGGTCGGCTTGCTGGCCGAACGTCTGCAAGGCGTTGCCCAGGGACTGCGCAGGAATATCGAAATTGGCTTGCTGGGCCTGTACCTGGGCGGCACAAGGCAGCGCCAATACGGCCCCAAGCAGATAGGGACGCAAGCTCGGCCGCAGCGCATGGCGCATGAGCAGGGCTGTTTTCAGGGGGGTGAGTCCTAGAGGTGCTGGCATGTTCATTTGCTCTTATAAAGCGGCAATGGGAATTCGTTCTAAATGCTAATGTTTCTCAAACTTGTTATGAGACGTTCGACTTGCCGAAAACCGGAAAGCCGATAGGTAAAAATCAGGCCGGTTCGAGTTCGCAGCTGACCTTGCCCGCTTCCATCCGGACCAACTGGTCGGCGATGTCGAAATAGCGATCGTCGTGGGAGATGACGATGATGGTCTTGCCCATGCGCTTGAGGTCCGGCAGCAGCTCGGTGTAGAAAATGCGCCGGAAGGTCGGGTCCTGGTCGGCGGCCCATTCATCGAACACCAGCACCGGGCGTTCCTCGATCCAGGCGTTGACCAGCGCCAGGCGCTTGCGTTGCCCGGTGGACAGATCGGTGGTGGTGAAGGCCCCGTCGCGGATGCTCACCTTGTGTCCGATCTCCAGGCGCCGCAGGTACTGTTCGGCATCCGCGGGCAGTTGTTCGCCGCCCTGGACCAGGTCGTCGAACAGGTAGTAGTCGGCAAAGATGGTGGTGAACAGTTGCCGATAGTCGTCGCGGGTCTGGGCGGTGACCGCTTGGCCGTTGAGGCGGATCTCGCCTTGCTGGGGCCGGTACAGGCCCAGCAGCAGCTTGATCAGGGTGGTCTTGCCGCAGCCGTTCTCGCCCACGATGAAGACGATGTCGCCCTGCTTGATCCGCAGGTTCACCGGGCCCAGGGCAAAGGGTGCGCTGCCTTCAATGGCTGGGAAGGCGTAACGCACATCCCGCAGTTCCAGGCTATGCACCGCCTGGGGTTGGGTCGTGGTGTCGCTGAGCAGCAGGTGCGGCTCGGGCGAGGAGAAGCGCTCGGACAGTTCGGCGATACGGCGGAAGGCTACCTGGGCGCGGCTGACGATCGGCAGGTTGCCGATCAGCAGTTCCAGGGGGCCCTTCATGTACAGCAGCACCAGGACGAAACCGCTCATCACCGCGCGGTCGTTGTCGGGCCAGAAGGACTGCAGGGCCAGGGCCAGGCCGATGACCACGAAGAACAGCATCGAGCCGAAGGTCTTGGCGACAATGAATATGTTCACCGACTCGATCTGTTTGTTGCAGATGTGCTCGGCGCTGTGCTTGATCCGCTGGTTGAACATGCGGTTGCGGCGTGGCCGGTGGATGCGCAGTTCCTTGGCGCCATCGGCAATGGCGTTGTAGTGCTTTTGCAGGTTGTCCTCTTCATCCCGGGCGTCCATGAAGCCCTTGATGCCCTTGGTCTGGGCGACGAATTGCACGCTGCAGCCAATCACGATGGCCACCAGCATCAGCAGGAACATCGGCCAGGAGAGCAGGGCCAGGTAACCCAGGCAGCCCAGGGTCACGGTCAGGGAAATGGCCAGGGGCGCGAAGGCGAAGGCGAAGTCGCTGATGGTGTCGATGTCGTGGGTCAATACCGGGATCAGGCGATGGCTGCGATAGCGTTCGATCTGCTCGATGGGGGCGCTGAGGACTTTTTCCCCCAGGTCTTTGCGCAGCTTGCTGATGATGTGCTGGCCGACGTAGTTGCTGCCGATGTCCGACAGGATCGAGCACAGCAGCGCCAGCAGGCACAGCCCGGCGAAGGTCAGGACCACGCCGCGGCTGAGCCCGTCGGCGCCGTTCAGGGCCTGGTTGATGGTGGCCAGCAGGACGGTGATGCTCAGGCCGCCGATGATGCCCAGCACGATCGAGAGGGCCACGGTGGGCCAGAAAGGTTTGAGCAGGCCCAGCAGGTCTCGGATGGCGCTGCGGCTACGCGGAGGGCTGTTCATGATGACTCCTGGTTCAAGCGCGAATAGGGGCGGGTGAGGGGCGGTATGCGGTGCTGCAGGGGGGCGGAGGTGCAACCGTCGGGTTCATCTGGGGCATTTCCTCTGGAGTGAATCGATATACGGGCAATGTTCCGGGGCGCGCCGCGCCGTCCGCTGCAGTGCCGGGCCTGAGCAGGCTGTCGCGCTCGGGACGGAGCCGGGCTCAAGACCGTTGCAGAGAAGACGAAATGAGGCAGGAGGGATTTAGCGCGGGCCTGGCGTTGGCCCGGGTGCCGGCCGCCGCCGGAGGGCGGCAGCGACCGGTGGATCAGCTCACAACGGCCGATCGAAGAAGAACTCGCGCTCCAGGCGCAGCAGGGCGGCTTTCTTGTGGGCCAGTTGGATGTCCTTCAAGTGACCGAAGCCCTGGGACTTGAGAAAGTCGATCTGCCGATCATGGTCGATCCGCGGTTCGCCGAGGATGCGCTGGGTGCGCGGGTCATCCAGAAACATGTAGTGCATCAGCGAATTGAACCAGCCCTTGAGCTTGCCGATGCCCTGATGCTTGTTCTCGCCCACCACCACGTGCCAGCCGCGGTCATGGTCCTGTACGTCGTAGTAGGGGGCGATGCGGTCTTCCTTGCACCAGTAGACTTCGAAGTAGGCGAAAGGCTCGTCGTCGTAGCAACCGATCAATGGGTGGACCCGTGGGTCGGCGAGCATGTCCTGCAGGTAGGCGGCGTGCTCGTCAAGGCTGCCGGCCTGCTCCCAGAAGAACGCCACTTGTTCCAGGTTCATCCAGCGGTTGAAGGCCTGCAGGTCACGGTCCGGGTCGATGGTGCGCAGGCTGAATTCGGTATTCAGCCCCGGTAGTCGGCGGCGGTACACCTCGCCCTGGGGCAGTGGCGGGCGTTGCGGGTGACGTTTCTCGCCGCTGAACTGGTAGAAGGGCGCGGTGTGGGCACTGGCCGGCGCGCTGAGCCAGGGCAGCGGGTGCTGCCAGAAGGTGCTGCGCCGGCACTGCAGTTCCACCTGATGGGCGTCGGCGGCGAGCAGGGTGTCGAAGACCCCCAGGCGAATGGCCAAGACCGCAAAGTCGCGGCCGGCCCGCAGGCGAACCCGCACCTGGGCGGACTTTTTCCGGTGGCAGAAATGCCCGCCCAGCACCGCCAGCAGCGCGCTGGCGGGGTAGTTGGGCGGCACTTCGCCGAGGATCTCGATCAGCTCGCCATCGCTGCGAAAGTTCAGCGCTGCGAAGCCCTCGGTGTGCAGGCTGCCCTGGTTCTCTTCGGCCTCATGCACGCTGGCGGTGGAACCGTCGTTCAGCGACAGGGTAAACAAAGCTGCTTTCATGGTGTGTCTCCGTCAGGCGATGTGGGGGAGGGTCAAAGGTCGCGGGCAACCCGGAACCCCAGCCAGTCGCCACGATCAGTGGGGTAGATGTTGTTGCGGTTGCCTGAGCGGGAAAAAATCGGCGCTTCGGTCCAGTCGTTGCCACGCATCTGCAGGACGCTGCAGTTGGGCTCGGTCCAGGCGCTGCCATCGGAGGGGGCGCCGACATAGTTCTCATGCCAGCAGTCGGGGGTGAATTCGTAGACATTGCCGTGCATGTCGTAGACGCCGAAGGCGTTGGGGGGGAAGGATCCGGCCGGTGAAGTGAAGCTGAAGCCGTCTTCCGGACCGTAGGTGTTGGCGTGCTTGGCGATGCTGTACTCCTTGCCCTCGTCGAAAGGGAAGGGGAAGGGGCCGGTGCTGCCGGCGCGGGCTGCGTATTCGCGCATGGCTTCGCTGACGATGTAGTAATGCTGGCCGGTGCGCTTGGACAGCCAGGCGGTGTAGGCCTGGGCTTCGTTGAAGTCCATGCACACCGCCGGCTGGCGTGGACCTACCGGGTAACGGGGTTTGCCGGCCTTGCATTCGCGACCGGGGCGGGTGTCGCCGTCGGGCATCTGGTAGCCGGTTTCCTTCAGGTAGGTTGCCCACTCGCCGGCCAGGACCTGGAAGCGCCCGATGGCGAACGGTTTGGCGAAGGTCACTTCGTGCATCGGACCTTCGTCCTCCTGGCGGCCAACCTCGTCATCGGGGGTGCCCATGGTGAAGGTGCCTGCCGGCAGCACCACCATTTCCGGGCAGTCCTTGCAGTCCTTGAAGACCTTGCCTGGTTGGGGCGAGGCGGCGGCCTGGGCGGCGGCCGGCAGGAACAGACTCAGCAGCAGGGCCAGGGAGAGGTTGGCCAGGGGCGAGCGGTGGCTGGTGTTCGATGGGTGCGGTTTCATCGTGACTCTCTTCTAAAAAATGATGCAGGGCGCCGGGTCGCAGGGGGTCAAACCCTCTTGCGCAGCAGTTCTACAAGGCGGTCGATCTGTCGCTCGTCGTTGAGCAGCCCGGGAGCGGTACGCACCACCGGGCCGACGTCCCGGTCCACGGCATCGACTACCACCCGGTTGGCCATCAGGTAGGCGGCGACCTTGTCGCAATCCTGTTGCCGGATCCGGAAGAAGGTGAAACCCGACGACAGCTCGGGGCTCAAGGGGGTGACCAGTTCCACCTGGGGCAGCTCCTGCAGGCGCTGCTTGAGGTAGCTGTTGAGAGCGTGGATGCGTGCCTGGACCTCGGCCTTGCCCAACTGCAGGTGCAGCTTGAAGGCTTCATCCAGGGCCCAGCGGTGTTCGAAGGCGTGGTAGCCACCGGGTGTCATGCTGGTGCCGAAATTGTTGTCCTCGGAAAAGGTCGGCACGCTGGGGGTGACGTTCTTCAGTTCCTCGGAGCGGGCGCAGATGATCCCGGTGCCGCGAGGGCCGAACATCCATTTGTGGGTGCCGGCGATGAAGAAATCGCAATGCATGTCGGGAAAGCTCAGGTCTTCCACGCCAAACCCGTGGACGCCATCGACCACGTAGAGAATCTGCCGGGATTCGTCACGCTGACGGTTGAGTTCCTCCACCAGCTTGCCGATTTCGCCGATGGGCAGTTTCACGCCACTGCCCGACTGCACCCAAGTCATGCCAAGCACACGGGTGTTGGGGCGAATGCTGCGTCTGATGGAGTCCAGGACTTCATCGCTGGAGACTTGGTGCGGGTCCTTGAACAGGCTGATCTTGCGCACCTGGGTGCCTTGTTTGCGCACCCGGTACTCCAGGCTGTACTCGGTGGCGTAGTGCTCGTGCACCGTGGTCAGGATCTCCTGATCGGGCCGCACGTGAATGCCGCCATAGATCATCGCCAGGCCTTCGCTGGTGCTGCCGGTGAGGGCGATCTGCCCGGGCTTGGCGTGCAGGTAGCGACCTGCCCATTGACGCACCTCGGCCTCGCGTTTCCAGGTTTCCTGCAGGTCCCAGTCCATGGCCAGGCCCGGGTTGCGGTCGATGTTCGCGCGATGGCGCGCGATGGCTTCACGCACGGGCCTGGGGTGCGAGGTCACCAGGAAGTTGGAGAAGTGCAGGTAATCCGGGTCCTGGTCGAACAGCAGGCGCAGTTGCGCCCATTTGTCGTTGGGCGTGGGGCCCAGGGTGCTGGCGCCGGAGTCGGATGCAGCCAGGGCACTGGCGCCCAGAGGCAGGCCGGCGGCGAGGATGCCGGCCTGTTTGAGAAATGTACGGCGATCGGTCATGAGCTCATTTCACTGGTTGGCAAATGGGAGAAATCAACGATTGGCCACAGGCTTGGCGGACTGCTGCACCTGTGCCCAGACCCGCAGGAAATTGCCGCCCCAGAGCTTGGCGATGTCCGCTTCGCTGTAGCCGCGCTGCAGCAGTTCGGCGGTGACGTTGCGGCCCTCGCTGACATCCTTCCAGCCGTCCAGGCCGCCGCCGTCGTTGAAGTCCGAACTGATGCCGACGTGGTCGATACCGATCTTCTTCACGGCGTAGTCGATGGCGTCGCCGAAGTCCTTGAGGCTGGCCTTGGGCTCCGTTTCAAGGATGGCGTACAGCTCGCCGGCGTATTCGCCGAAACGTTGTTCGGGCCACACGGTGATGATGGCGTCGCCGGGCATCAGGGCCATTTCCAGGCCGGTCAAGGGCTGCAGGTCGAAACGCGCGCGCAGGGCGTTGAGCTTGTCCCGGGTCGCTTGGCTCAGGGGCCGCAGGTAGGTGGGGAAGCCGACGATCTGTACCACGCCGCCGCTGTCCTTGATCAGTTGCATTTCCCTGTCGCTGAGGTTGCGCGGGATATCCACCAGGGCCCGGGGCGCCGAGTGCGAGGCGACGAAGGGCGCGCGGCTGAGTTGGCTGACCTGCTCCAGGGCCTTGGTCGACATCTGCGAGACGTCGATGATCACCCCCAGGTCGTTGAGCCGCCGCACCGCCTGCTGGCCCAGTTCGGACAAGCCGCCGAGGGCGTCCGGGGTGTCGTTGAAGAACGGCAGCGGGCGCGAGGAGTCGGCCCAGGCGTTGTTGCCCACGTAGCTGAAACCGAACATGCGCATGCCCCGGGCCGCCCAGTGATCGAGCTGGTCGAGATCGGTGCCCAGGGGGTAGGCGTTGAGCATGCTGAGGAACACCGCGAACTTGCCTTCACCATTGAGGCGGCGGAACTCTTCCGGGGTGTGGGCAATGGCCACCTGATGGGGGAAGTCGCGGACCATGCCGGTGAGGATCTTGTAGCGCGCTTCCTGCTCGTTGCGCGCGGCGTCGACAAAGCCCGCCGTGGGGCGATGGGGGGCATTGGGCCCGTTCCAGATTTCCGGCCAGCCAAAGATCGTCAGGGCCGCGCCGGACAGGCGTCCGCGCCCGGCCTTGGCCAGGTCGAACTGGCCGCTGCCGTCCTTGTCGGCTTCGTTGCCGGCGCTGCCGAAATCCAGGGGCACGGTGATGTGGCTGTCGAAGGAAAGGATGCGTTCCTGCAGTTCTTCGGCCTGTTTCATGACCTTGACCGGGTAGCCGGGGTTGTCCCGCAGCCAGGAGTCCCAGGCCAGGAATGCGGCGCCGGCGCTTATCGCCAGGGCCAGCGGCAGGCCGATGTAAAGAGCCTTCTTCGAACGTGGTTTTGTCATTGCCATCTCAGTCGGATTCGCCGTCAAGGTGCAGGCACAGGGGCCTTTGCTATCTGGGAAGAACGAGCCAGTGACGAGGAAATTTAAGTGCCCTTTGCACAGGCTAAATTTCCTCGGGCAACAAACGTCCTTGCTTGGATAAGGCCTGCATCAGGGCTGACACAGGTAGGGCAATGACGATTTCTCGACGAGGGTTCATGGCGGGCTTGGCGCTGACTGGCGCTGCCGTGCCGGCAGCGTTTTATGTGCATCGCGAGTTGACGCGCGAGGAAGAGTTTCCCGTCACCCCGGGCGAAGCTACGGTGGACCTGGCGGACACTGCCGGGCAACGCTTGGCGGACCAACTGCGGGGCGTCTGGAGCATCCGCTTCGAAGGTGCCGATGCCGGGCTCGACGGCTTGCCCCGCCAGGAGCTGGAGTTGTTCCTCGACATCGCCCAGCGCGGCCGCGGCCTGTGCGGCTACCTGGATAGCGCCGAGGCGCTACGTGCCGAGGCCGAGCCGCGCTATCGGATCGTCGGCGACCTGGTGAACCCGCAGCCGGCTGAACTGTACTGGCGGCTGATCCCGGCCAGCGCGGTGGACGGTGCTGCCACCTATGAATTCAAGATGAGCCTGGATGAGGTCTGGGCCGGTTTCGCCAATGCTGGCAGCGGCACCCTCAGCGGCCGTGTCGAGCGTCTGGACCGGCCCCTGGCGCTGCCCGCCCTGGACAACCGCTTTGTCGCCACCAAGCAGATGTTTCCCGAAGCCCGCCAGCGTATCGGCTTGAACCCGACGCTGCTGGCCTGGCTGGTGTCGCCTGAGCATCGGTTGTTCCACCAGCTGTGGCACGCCACCCGGGACAAGTGGCACCGGCTTTCCGAAGAGAAGCGTGACGCCCTGCGCGGCATCGGCTGGCAGCCTGGCCCGCGGGGGCAGGAGCGTGATGCGCGCGGTCCGAAGAAGGATCGCAACGGCTCGGGCATCGATTTCTTTTTCATGCACCGGCACATGCTGGGTACGGCGCGTTCCATGCAGGACTTGCCGTCCTGGCGGCATTTCCCCCTGCCGCAGCCGGAACTGCTGCGTGATCGCCTGGGGTTCGCCCGCTATTTCGACAACCATGACGGCGGTTCCCTGCCGCCGGCGTGGCTGGCCGATGACGATGACGACTACAGCCAGTGGGTCAGCGACATCAAGGCGGGTGAGACCTACCACAGCAACTTCCAGGTCTGGGAGTCGCAATACCGCGACCTGCGCTACTTGGCAAAGCTGACCCTGGGCCAGTTCGGTTCGGAAATCGAACTGGGCCTGCACGACTGGCTGCACATGCGCTGGGCCTCGGTGCCGCGCGATCCCTCCAGTGGTGCGCCGGTGCCCATGGCCCGCGATCCGGCGGATTTTTCCCCGCGCTGGTACCAGCCGGAAAACGACTTTCTCGGCGATCCGTTTTCATCCCATGTCAGCCCGGTGTTCTGGCGCTTCCATGGCTGGATCGACGACCGCCTGGAGGACTGGTTCCGCGCCCACGAGCGTTTCCATCCCGGCGAGCTCAAGCGCCTGGAAGTCAATGGCGTGCCCTGGTTCGCCCCGGGGCGCTGGGTCGAGGCCGGCGACCCCTGGCTGGGGCCGGTGACCCACGGTTGCAGCACCATCCCTGGATTGCAGAGCGGCAAGACCGTGGAGATGGATCCGGAAACCATGAAGCTGGCTCTGCGCATCACCTTTATCGATGACGAGAAACAACTGGCCGACCTGTTTCGCAAGGTGCCACGCCGACCCTGGTATGCGCGGCATTTGAAGGTCAGGCAGCGGCTGTTGTAGCGGCGTCCTGTAGGCACTGGCAATACATTGGCGGTTGTTCCCGCTGCCAGTGGACACCATAGTTGCCCGGTCGCCGAAGCATCGGCGGCTGATCTTAGCCGGTCGGAAAGCAGCTCTATGGTTGTTCTTCAAGCAGCTTATGGAGTTTCACCCATGACGGATTTCATCCCGCTACACAGCAATCTCACCCCTAACCCTGTCTTCCACCTCGACCGCAACGCCCCAGCGGCAGACTTGCACGGCGGCGCGGTATAGCGCATCAAGGCTTCTCGCGACCTGATGCACAGCCTCAACTGCCTGCGCCTCGAAGGCGTCAACGAACGCGATCTGAGTCACTTCGTCAACGCCGCTCACTTGCTGCTGCAAGACGGCTGCGATGCCCTGGATGCGTTGCAGTGGTATCTGGAGGCTTAAGCGCGGGGTACTGAAAAGGCCGGTTCACTTTCTGCAAGTGAACCGGCCGTGCATGAATCGGCGGTCAGCGAAGCGTTGGCGCGGACGCCTGCCAGCCACCACCCAAGGCCTTGTACAGGGCAATGCTCGACTGCAGCCGCGCCAGTCGTAGTTGCACGTTCTGATCCTGAGCGGCGTACAGGGTGCGCTGGGTTTCCAGCACGGTCAGCAGGTCTTCGGCGCCGGCCTGGTAGCGGCTCTGGGCAATCTCGAAGGCCCGTTGCGCCTGATTCAACTCCTCGCTCTGCCACTGGCGTTGCTGGTCCAGGCCGCGAATGCTGTTGAGGGCTTTTTCCACATCGGCAAAACCATTGATGATCGCTGCGCGATAGCTTTCCAGCAGTTCTTCCTGTCGGGCCGTGGCCTTGTCCCGTTCGGCGCTCAGGCGTCCGGCATTGAAGATTGGCGCTACCAGGCCGGCACCGAGGTTGTAGAAGGGGCTGCGCAGCAGGTCCGGGGCGTGGCTGGCGCCTGAGCCGAGGCTGGCGCTCAGGGTCACGCTGGGCAACATGGCCGCCCGCGCCACCTTGACGTCGGCCTGGGCTGCGGCCAGCCGGGCTTCGGCGCTGGCGATGTCCGGGCGGCGGGTCAGCAGTTCGCTGGGGACGCCGGCATTGATGCTCGGCCATTGCAGTTGGGCGAAGTCCTGGTGGCCCAGGCTGAGCGCCTGCAGCGGTTGCCCGAGGAGGGCAGCCAGGCTGATCCGCGCTTCCTCGGCCTGTTGCTGCAGCAGTGGCAACTGGCGTTGCTGGGCGGCCACCAGGCTGCGTTGTTGGGCCAGTTCCAGGGCCGTGGCCGAGCCCGAGTCGTAGCGGGTCTGCACCAGCTTGAGCACGTTCAGGGCGTTGTCTAGGTTCAGTTGGGCGATGCGGCTTTGTTCGTTCAGCGCCAGGGCCTGGGTGTAGCTGTTGGCGACGCCGCTGAGCAGGGTCAGCTCCACGGTGGCGCGGTCGAACTCGCTGGCCTTGACCCCCAGCAGGGCGCTGTCGCGGGCGGCGTGGCGGCCGCCCCAGAAGTCGATTTCGTAGCTGGCGCTGAGGCTGGCGTCGAAATAGTCCACGGCCTGGTTGTCGCGGGTGGCGTTCAGTTGGCTGTAGCCCTTGCCACGCAGCAGTTTCTGCCGGTTGGCGTTGAGCCCGCCCTTGAGCTCTGGCAGCAGCGGCGCGCCGGCGATTACTGCGCTGGCCTGGGCCTGGCGTACCCGTGCCATGGCCGCAGCGAGGTCGAAGCTGCCCTCGCGGGCCTGGGCGATCAGGCGGTCCAGCTCCGGGCTGGCGAACTGGCTCCACCATCGCCGGTGGTCGGCCTGGGCGGTGGGGGTGTCGGCTGTTTGCCAGGTGGCAGGGGCTTGCAGGCCGCTGTCCGGGCGCGGTGCGGGGCTGCTGCAGGCGGCCAGCAGGATGCAGGCGGCAAGAAGGCTCAAGGGTGTTTTCATCGATCGATCATTCACTGGTAAGGGCCGTGACCGGGTCGAGCCGGGCAGCTTTGCGGGCCGGCATGAAGCCGAAGATGACGCCGGTGACCAGGGCGCAGCCGAAGGCCCCGAGAACGGCGATCAGGGAGAAGGCAACCGCCACTTCACTGAGGATCAGTACGCCACCGATCAGCAGGGCCAGGGCGATGCCGGTCAGGCCGCCGACCACCGAGAGCATCACCGCCTCGGTGAGGAACTGGCGCAGGATGTCGCGCTGGCGAGCGCCAGTGGCCATGCGGATACCGATCTCCCGGGTGCGTTCGCGCACGGTCATGAGCATGATGTTCATCACCCCGATGCCGCCCACCAGCAGTGAGATCGCGGCAATCGCGCCAAGCATCAATGACAGGGTGTTCTGGGTGCGGGCCTCGGCCTGGATCATCGCAGCGTTGTTGGTCAGTTCGAAATCGTGCTTGCCGTGGTGCAGGCGCAGCATCAGCTCGTTGATGGCTTGTTCGGCCTCCTTGACCTTGCGCGCATCGGCGGCGGCAATCGCCACGTATTCCGGGTTGCGACTGCCGAACAGGCGGGTGCTGGCGGCGGAGTAGGGTATGGCGATACGGTCGTCGCTGTCCTGGTCCCCGGAGGGCGCACCCTTGCCGGCCAGTACCCCGACCACCTGGAAGGGCACGTTCTCGATCAGGATGTATTGGCCGATAGGGTTGGCCACGTCCTTGAGCAGCTTTTCCCGGACCTTCTTGCCGATCACTGCGACGGCCGCGCCGGCATGCTCGTCCGCTTCACTGAAATAGCTGCCTTCGACCACCGGCCAGTTGAAGATGTGCGGGAAGTTGGTGTCGTTGCCGCCCACATAGCTCATGTGGTCGACGTTGCCGAAGCGCACCCCGGCTTCGGCGCCATTGACCGCCATGATGCGCTTGACCTGGGGCAGGGTGGCCAGGGCGGCCACGTCATCCAGGGTGATGACGCCCAGGGGCGCGCGGGGGTTGGGGGTGCGGCCACTGAGGTAAATGATGTTCGACCCGAACGCTCCCATCTGCGCCATCACCTGGCGCTTGCTGCCTTCACCCACGGCCAGCATCACCACCACCGAGGCTACGCCGATGACGATCCCCAGCAGGGTCAGGGCGGTGCGGAAGCGGTTGATCCACATCACGCGCCAGGCGGCCTGCACCGCATCCAGCAGTTCGCCTTTCCAGGCGCCGCTGGCGTCGCCGCCGTCGGCCAGGCGCTGGCGCAGGTCCACCGCTTGCAGGGCGCCGGGGTTGGTGCTGGTCTGTACCGACGGGTCCTGCTGGGCGGTGTCGCTGATGATTTCGCCGTCGCGGATTTCGATGATGCGCTTGGCCCGGGCCGCCACTTCGCGGTCGTGGGTGATGAGGATCACCACGTGACCCTGGCTGGCCAGTTCGTCCAGCAGGGTCATGACTTCGGCGCCACTGTGGCTGTCCAGGGCGCCGGTGGGTTCGTCGGCGAGGATGATGTGCCCACCGTTCATCAGTGCGCGGGCGATGGACACCCGTTGCTGCTGGCCGCCGGACAATTGATGCGGGCGGTTGCCGCTGCGGCTGGCCAGGCCCAGGCGCTGCAGCAGGGCGGCGGCGCGGGTGTGGCGTGCGGCGCCCGGGGTGCCGGCATAGATGGCCGGCATCTCGACGTTTTCCTGGGCTGAGGCCGAGGGGATCAGGTGGTAGCCCTGGAACACGAAGCCAAAGGCTTCGCGGCGCAGCCAGGCCAGTTCGTCGCTGTCGAGCTGGGCGACGTTCTCGCCGGCGAACCGGTACTCGCCGGAGGTGGGGCGGTCCAGGCAGCCGAGGATGTTCATCAGGGTCGATTTGCCGGAGCCCGAGGCGCCGACGATGGCGACGAATTCCCCGGCGTGGATCGACAGGTCGATGCCGCGCAGCACGTCGACTTGCGGGCTGTCGCCGCCACCGTAGGATTTGCGGATGTCTCTGAGGTCGATCAGCGGCGTTTGCATTCAACCCCCGCTGCTGTTGGCCGGGCCGATCAGCAGGTGCTCGCCCTCGTTCAAGCCATCCAGGACCTGGATGCGCAGGCGGTCGCTGATGCCGACCCGGACCTTGCGCTCGTCGATCGAGCCGTTCTTGGCCACCACCCGGGCAATCTGCCGGTCCGGCTCGCTGCTGCCCTGCAGGGCGGCGATGGGCGCGGTGAGGACATTTTTTGCCTGGCTGGCGACGAAGAACACTTGGGTGGTCATTTCCGCCATCAGCGCGTTGTCGGCGTTGTCCACGTCCAGCAGCACGGTGTACAGCACCACCCGGCCGCTGCCGCTCTTGCTGGTGCTGGCGGGGCTGCCACCGCCCTGGCTGGTTTCGTTGAGCGGCTTGGGCGGGATCGGCAGGATCTGGCGCACGGTGCTGGTCCAGCGCCGGTTGCCGCCGCTCAAGGTGGTGAAGTAGGCCTGCATGCCGGGTTTGACGTGGCCGATGTCGGCCTCCGAGACTTCGGCCCAGACGGTCATCGGCGAGAGCTTGGCGATGCGCAGGATCAGCGGCGTCTGCTGCTGGGCGTTGAGGGTCTGGCCTTCGCGGGCGTCCACCGCCACCACGGTGCCGGACATCGGTGCGTAGATGCGCGTATAGCCCAGCTCGGCTTGGTCGCTGCGCAGGCTGGCCTGGGCCTGGCGGATCTGCGCCTTGTACATGTCGATCCGCGCCTGGGTGGCCTTGAGTTCGGCCTGGGCGGTCTGCACGTCTTCTTCGCGGGTGGCGCCACCGGCGTTGAGATGCTGCTGGCGCTGGTATTTCTGTCGGGCCAACTGGTTCTGCGCGTATTGCTCCTGCAACTGCGCCTGCAGGTTCTCGATGGAAAAACGGCTGGCGTCGAGCTTGGCCTGCTGGGTGGCGGGGTCGATCTCCACCAGCAACTGGCCTTCCTTGACCGTGTCGCCGGCTTCGACGTGGATCTTGCGGATCTGCCCGGAGGCCTGGGCGCCGACATCCACATAGCGCCGCGGTTGCAGGGTGCCCAGGGCGGTGACGCTGCTCTCTATGTCGCCCCGGCTGACTTGCACCGTGGCGAGCTGGTCGCGTCCGGGGGGAATGAAGCTCCAGGCGCTGATGGCGACAACGGGAATCAAGCACAGCGCTGCCAGCAGGGCGCGCCGGGTATGTCGGGGACGTTTCATGCAGGGTTCCGGCCAGGGGGGAATCGGCCCGTCACAGCAGCCGGCCGCGGGGCTGGCGACCACCGCGGGAACGGCGAAGACGGGGAGCTGTCAGGTAAACGAGCGGCCACAGGGTGAATTTAACTGCCGACACATGGAGTTACAGCTGATGCCAGGCTGATAAATGAACCGCTGTGGCGCGCGCCACTTTAAATCTATATGAGAATTACTATAAATTACGCTGCCGCTAAACAGCCATCACCCATGCCCGGGTGCAAGTGGCCATTGCCGGCCTTGTTCAAGGACAGAATCGCCCCCGTGGGCGGTCGGGAGCCCAGTTGGAAAACTACTATCGCGAGCTGATGTGCTTCCTCAACGCCAAGCTGGGCAATCGCCAGGTGGCCGAGGACGTGGTGCACGACGCTTATGTGCGGGTCCTGGAGCGCTCCAGCGATACGCCCATCGAGCAGCCGCGGGCGTTTCTCTATCGCACGGCGCTGAACCTGGTGATCGACGGCCATCGGCGCAATGCCCTGCGCCAGTCCGAGCCCCTGGAAGTGCTGGACAACGAGGAGCGCTATTTCAACCCTTCACCGCAGACCAGCCTCGACCACGGCCAGCGCCTGGAGATGCTGCAGCGAGCCCTGGCGGAACTGCCGCGGCTGTGTCGCGAGAGTTTTCTGTTGCGCAAGCTCGAAGGCTTGTCCCATCCGCAGATCGCCGAGCAGTTGGGGATTTCCCGCAGTCTGGTGGAGAAGCACATCGTCAATGCCATGAAGCATTGCCGGGTGCGGTTGCGGCAGTGGGATGGCCATTGAGGCGTTGCCGCTGAGACGCATTTAGTTAAATTTTTTTTCATTGTCCTCGTCCCTACTCAACAGACGATCCGCTGTCCTGCATGGGCCAGTCGGGTCACCGTGACACTTTATCTCCCGCGTTGAGGCGGTTTATCCAGAGGACACTGGAAATGACACAGGCAATTGCATCGGCCCACGTTCATGATTTGATCGGTATCGGTTTCGGCCCCTCGAACCTGGCGCTGGCCATTGCGCTGGAAGAGCGCGGGCAGGAGCACGGTCCGCTGGATGCGCTGTTTCTCGACAAGCAGGCGGACTATCGCTGGCATGGCAACACCCTGGTGACCCAGAGCGAACTGCAGATTTCCTTCCTCAAGGACCTGGTGACCCTGCGCAATCCCACCAGCCCCTATTCCTTCGTCAACTACCTCAAGCATCACGGGCGCCTGGTGGACTTCATCAACCTGGGCACCTTCTATCCGTGCCGCATGGAGTTCAACGACTACCTGCGCTGGGTCGCCGGCCACTTCCAGGAGCACAGCCGCTACGGTGAAGAGGTGCTGGCCATCGAGCCGGTGTTGCACAACCAGCAGGTCGAGGCGTTGCGGGTGATCTCCCGGGATGCCCAGGGCGCCGAGCTGGTGCGCACCAGTCGTTCGGTAGTGGTCAGCGCTGGCGGCACGGCGCGGGTTCCAGAAACCTTCAAGGGGCTCAAGGACGACGCGCGGGTGTTCCACCATTCCCAGTATCTGCAGCGCATGGCCAGCCAGCCCTGTGTCAATGGCCAGCCGATGAGCATCGCGATCATTGGCGGCGGGCAGAGCGCGGCGGAAGCCTTCATCGACCTCAATGACAGTTTTCCCTCGGCGCAGGCCGACATCATCATGCGTGGCTCGGCCCTCAAGCCGGCAGATGACAGTCCGTTCGTCAACGAAGTGTTCGCCCCGGCCTTCACCGACCTGGTATTCCAGCAGACTCGCGACGAGCGCGAGCGTCTGGTCAACGAGTACCACAACACCAATTACTCGGTGGTGGACATCGACCTGATCGAGCGCATCTACGGCATTTTCTACCGGCAGAAAGTCTCCGGCGTTGCGCGCCACAGCTTGCGCACCATGACCACGGTGGAGAAGGCCACGGCCACGGACCTGGGCATCGAGCTGATCCTGCGCAACAACGCCACCGGCGAGCGCGAAGTGCGGCATTACGATGCCGTGGTCCTGGCGACCGGCTACGAGCGGCAGATGCATCGCCAACTGCTGGCACCGCTGCAGGAATACCTGGGCGACTTCGAAGTGGACCGCAACTATCGACTGATCACCGACGAACGCTGCCAGGCCGGCATCTATATGCAGGGCTTCAGCCAGGCCAGCCACGGCCTGAGCGATACCCTGCTGTCGGTGCTGCCGATCCGTGCCCAGGAGATCGCCGACTCGCTGTACGAACACGGCAAGAGCCGCGGCCACAGCCGTTCGCTACGGGACATGCTGCTGGCTACCGCCAGCTGATGGCGCGCCACTGCCGCCGCGTTGCGGCAGTGGCGGCCGCGGTCACAAAAACGTCATTTTCTGCCTGTTCCTGAACCTTGGCTGAAGAACTTTTCAATTCCCCGAGCCAGGGTTTTTCCCCGGTTTACTCTGCATAGGGCGCGGCGTAAGCTGCGCGCGTTTTCAACCATTGGAGGCCCAGTGTGGGTACTTGTTCGAGTGACAGGAGTCGGCCGGTCTTGAGTGCCGGCGCAGTCCCGGCAAGATAGCGCGCAGCCTTTTTCCTGCCGCTGTCTCGCCGTACAGCGAGAAGCGGCATCCCGATTGCGGTCCCTTTGTGGCTCGCTTCCCGACGTCCCTTCCTGATGACTCTGTTTTGCCCCCGGCCCGGCCTTGCGCCGCAGGGTGGTGGCATCGACGCGTGGGTCCTGCGACCTGCGGGCCAGCTGTGCGTGGGTGCTCGAAGCGCTCCGCCAGGTCCGGCCGTACCTGCCTGTGGTTGTCCTGTGTCGTCCTTGCGGGGGAGCCGTCATGGGTTACATCAGCCAGCGTCAACATCGCCAGCAACATCGTCCTTCACTCTCGGTGCGATTGCCCCGGGCGTGAGCCCTGTCCCGTGCCTTTGCCTACTACCCTGACTGTTCAGTTGCATCACTGACGCCCCCGTGCCGCTGGCCGGACGTCTGTGCAGGAGTCATCACCATGAAGCTCAGCCTGTTGAAAGAATTTTTCGCCGGATTTCTCCGTACCCGGCACTTTTCCCGGCATTTTCGCCGCCTGGCGCTGCTCGACAGTATCCGCGACGCCAGCGTCAGCCGCGAGGTGCCGCCGACCCTGGGGCAGACCCTGGTGGCCGCGGCCAACAGCGACGCCGCGCAACTGCTGGACCAGCTTGGCAGCCACACCGATGGCCTGAGCACCGAGGAGGCCGAAGCCCAGCGTGAGCGCTATGGCCTCAACGAGGTGGAGCACGAGCAGGCGCTGCCCTGGTGGACCCACCTGTGGCACTGCTACAAGAACCCCTTCAACCTGCTGCTGACCCTGCTGGCGGTGATCTCCTGGCTGACCGAGGACATGAAGGCGGCCACGGTGATTTTCTCCATGGTGGTGCTCTCGACCCTGCTGCGTTTCTGGCAGGAGGCCAAGTCGAACAAGGCCGCCGATGCCCTCAAGGCCATGGTCAGCAACACCGCCACGGTGATGCGTCCCGGCTCGGCGCCCCAGGCGGCGCCGATGCTCGGGCGTTTGCTGGGGGCCGCTGCCGAGGCCACGGGTGCCCAGCGCATCGAATTGCCGATCAAGCAACTGGTGCCCGGCGACCTGATCGTGCTCTCGGCCGGCGACATGATTCCTGCCGACTGCCGGGTGCTCAGCGCCAAGGACCTGTTCGTCAGCCAGGCGGCGATGACCGGTGAATCCATGCCGGTGGAGAAGTTCCCGCGCCAGCAGGACGCCGACACCAGCAACCCCCTGGATCTGGACAACATCCTGTTCATGGGCACCAACGTAGTCTCGGGCTCGGCCACCGCGGTGATCCTGACCACCGGCAACAGCACCTATTTCGGTGCCCTGGCCCTGCGGGTCAGCGCCACCGACCGCGCCCCGACTTCGTTCCAGAACGGGGTCAACAAGGTCAGCTGGCTGCTGATCCGCTTCATGTTCGTCATGGCGCCGCTGGTGCTGTTCATCAACGGCTTCACCAAGGGCGACTGGATGGAGGCGCTGCTGTTCGCGCTGTCGATCGCCGTCGGCCTGACCCCGGAAATGCTGCCGATGATCGTCACCTCGACCCTGGCCAAGGGCGCGGTGTTCCTCTCGCGCAAGAAGGTCATCGTCAAGCGCCTGGACGCGATCCAGAACTTCGGTGCCATGGACGTGCTGTGCACCGACAAGACCGGCACCCTGACCCAGGACAAGATCTTCCTCTCGCGGCACGTGGACGTCTGGGGCGAGGACTCCGACGACGTGCTGGAAATGGCCTACCTCAACAGCTACTACCAGACCGGGCTGAAGAACCTGCTGGACGTGGCGGTGCTGGAGCACGTCGAGGTGCACCGCGAACTCAAGGTGGCGACGGCGTTCCAGAAGGTCGATGAAATTCCCTTCGACTTCACCCGGCGGCGCATGTCGGTGGTGGTGGCGGAACAGGATCGGCCGCACCTGCTGATCTGCAAGGGGGCGGTGGAAGAAGTGCTGGCGGTATGCCGCAACGTGCGTCATGGCGAGGCTGAGGAAGCCTTGACCGACAGCCTGCTGGCGCGGATTCGCCAGGTCACCGCCGACCTCAACGAGGAGGGCCTGCGGGTGGTGGCGGTGGCGGCCCGGCCAATGCTCGAAGGGCGCGACACCTACAGCCTGGCGGACGAGCGCGAGCTGACCCTGATCGGCTACGTGGCGTTCCTCGATCCGCCCAAGGAAAGCACCGCGCCGGCCCTCAAGGCCCTGGCCGAGCATGGCGTGGCGGTCAAGGTGCTGACCGGCGACAACGAGCTGGTGACGGCCAAGATCTGCCGCGAAGTGGGCCTGGAGCAGCAGGGCCTGCTGATGGGCAACGACATCGAGCGCATGAGCGACGAGCAACTGGCCAAGGCGGTGGAAACCACCAACGTCTTCGCCAAGCTGACCCCGACCCACAAGGAGCGGATTGTCCGCCTGCTCAAGGCCAACGGCCACGTGGTGGGCTTCATGGGCGACGGGATCAACGACGCGCCGGCGCTGCGCACCGCCGACATCGGCATTTCGGTGGACAGCGCGGTGGACATCGCCAAGGAAGCGGCGGACATCATCCTGCTGGAAAAGAGCCTGATGGTACTGGAAGAGGGCGTGCTGGAAGGGCGCCGCACCTTCGCCAACATGCTCAAGTACATCAAGATGACCGCCAGCTCGAACTTCGGCAACGTGTTCTCGGTACTGGTGGCCAGCGCCTTCATCCCGTTCCTGCCGATGCTGCCCATGCACCTGCTGGTACAGAACCTGCTCTATGACATTTCGCAGATCGCCATCCCTTTCGACAACGTCGACGAGGACATGCTCAAGCAACCCCAGCGCTGGCAGCCGGCGGATGTCGGGCGCTTCATGGTGTTCTTCGGGCCGATCAGCTCGATCTTCGACATCACCACCTTTGCCTTGATGTGGTACGTGTTCGACGCCAACACCCCGGACCACCAGACCCTGTTCCAGTCCGGCTGGTTCGTGGTGGGGCTGCTGACCCAGACCCTGATCGTGCACATGATCCGCACGCCGAAGATTCCGTTCCTGCAGAGCCGCGCGGCCACGCCGTTGCTGGTGATGACCGGGATCATCATGGCGGTGGGGATTTTCCTGCCGATGGGCCCTTTGGCGTGTTGGTGCTGATGGAAAATTGACCCACCCTGCCGATTGAAATTTGACCCAGGGCGGATTGCTGATTTCTATATCAGCAACTGTGGATAAGTCTATCAGCGCAGCTGCTTTAAAATCCCTTCCTTTCGATCGCCCCAAGTGGCGACTGAAGACCTGCCACATGTCGTCATGCAGCAGGCCATCCTTTCCCTAAAATCAAAACGGTTCGTCGTCCACCGGCTTCTGATCGTCCTTGCGTTTTCGCTCCCGTGATTTGATCTTTGCCTGAGCCGCCAAGCTGCTGTGTTGCAGGCGGTAGGACTCGTTGCCCGTTTCGACGATGTGGCAGTGGTGCGTAAGCCGATCCAGCAGGGCGGTGGTCATCTTGGCGTCGCCGAGCACGCGCGACCATTCTGCGAAGCTCAGGTTGGTCGTGATCACGACGCTGGTGTGCTCGTACAGCTTGGACAGCAGGTGAAAAAGCAGAGCACCGCCAGCCTGACTGAATGGCAAGTAACCCAGCTCATCGAGGATGACCAAGTCCATGCGCAGCAGTGCTTGGGCGATGCGCCCGGCTTTACCGTCATGCTTCTCGCGCTCCAGCAGATTGACCAGGTCAACCGTGGAGTAGAAGCGCACGCGCTTGCCGTGCAGAGTGATGCCGGACACGGCTAGCGCGGTGGCCAGGTGGGTCTTGCCGGTGCCCGGCCCGCCGATGAGTACCACGTTCTGTGCCGTGTCGGTGAAGGCCAGGCTGGCCAGTTCCCTGATCAGCCGTGCGTCGGCGCTGGAGGCGCTGAAGTCGAAGCCAGCCAGGTCACGGTGCATGGGCAGCTTGGCCATGTTCATTTGATGGCTCACCGAGCGCATGGCGCGATCCGCATGCTCCTGTTGCAGCAGGTGTTCGAGCAACCATTTCGAGGAGGCTAGGGCCGACTCACCCTGCGCCGTCAAGTCCGCCCAAGCATTGGCCATGCCGTGCAGGCGCAGCTCTTTGAGTTCTGCCATGAGATCACGCATGACGGATCTCCTCGACGCTGCCGCGTAAACGGTCGTAGCGCGCCGTGTTCGCGACAGGCGCTTCCTTGAGCTGCAAGTGAGTCTCGACGGAGGGCGGTGGCTCGGTCGCTGTCAGCCGCGCCACGACATTCAAGACGTGTTCGGCGCTCAGGGTGCCGGCTTCGAGTACCAGTTCAACGGCCACCAATACGGCATCGAGTCCGGCGACGGGTACGGCAGCCAGGACTTGCGCCATGATCCGGTCACCGCCGGCATGACGTGTCAGGCCGTGTTTGAGTTGCCGCAGTGGTGTTGGTAGATCCGCAAAAGGAGCGCCATTGCGCAGTGCGCCCGGCTTGCGCTCGATCAGCGGGATGTAGTGCTGCCAGTCATAGTTGACCTGGTCGCGATCCAGCAAGCGCGCGTGGCTGGCAATCAATACGTCATCAGCTACCACCTCGATCCGCGTCGGATACAGGCGGCAACTGAGCCACTTGCCGGCGTACTCACAGGGTACCGAGTAGCGGTTTCGTCCCATGCTGACCAGGCAGGTGCTGGAAACCCGCGCCGCACGCTCGACGTAACCGTCGAAGGGCGCGGGCATGGGCATCATTTCGGCCCGCTCCAACTCCAACACCTCAGCCACGCTCAGCCCGCTGTATTGCGGGTGCGGAAGCTCGCTCCAGAGTGCGCGGCAGCGCTGCCCGAGCCAGGCATTGAGTTCCTCGAAGGAGTGGAATTGACGGTCTTGGGCGTCCAGCCAGATACGCCTGCGACTGTCCTGCACGTTCTTTTCGACGATGCCCTTTTCCCAACCTGAGGCAACGTTGCAGAAATCCGGATCGAACAGGTAGTGCGCGCACATCACCGCGAAGCGCGCATTCACCGTGCGGCCTTTGCCCTTGTTGACCTTGTCGACGGCCGTCTTCATGTTGTCGTAAATGCCTCGGCGTGGCACGCCGCCTAAGGCGCTGAACGAGCGCGTATGCGCGTCGAACAGCATCTCGTGACCTTGGCTCGGATAAGCCACCAGCCAGAAGGCACGGCTCGCGCACAGCTTCAGGTGCGACACCTGCATGCGCCGGTAAATGCCGCCGATCAGCAAGCCTTCCTCGCTCCAGTCAAACTGAAACGCCTCGCCAAGGGCAAAGGTCAACGGCACAAAGGCGTGCGCTGCCTTGCCCTGATCCCCGCGCCAGGCACGGACAAACGCGGTGAGCTGGCTGTAGCCACCGTCATAACCCTCGGCTTTGATTTGTGCCAGCAGCGCCTTGGCACTGCGCCGTTGTTGCTTGGGACGCAGCGAGTCGGCTTTAAGCGCCTGCTCCAGCGTGCCGTGAAACGGACTCAGCTTGTTGAAAATGGCCCGGCGCAGGTACACCGGCTGCTTGGCTTCCGGCGCTCTGACCCACTTGCGAATGGTGTTGCGCGCCAATCCGGTGCGCTTGGCTATCTCATGCAACGACAGCTTGTCGCGGAAATACATCCGCCGAATTTTGCCCATCATTTCCATACTGATCACCCTGTGTTCTCCTGCTCATAAATTGAGCAGGAGCAGTTGAGCACCTGGGTCAGTTTTCGATCGGCAGAACAGCCTCTACTGGGTCAGTTTTCGGTCAGCGGCAACACCCTTTGGCGCACTACTTCAAGCTACAGGCGCTGCCGTCGCTGTACTTCGTGTTCCTGCCGTTGATCCTGCTGGCCTACATGATCCTGACCCAGGCGGTGAAGGGCTTCTACGTGCGCCGCTTCGGCTGGCAATAGCGGAGTAGTGGCAAGCTTTGAGCGGCAAGCGGCAAGTTTCGAGTGTGCGGCGTATTGCTTGTAACTTGTTGCTTGTAGCTTGCCGCTAGTCACCAAGAGGATCTTTTCCATGCAGGCCCTGCACAACATCAACCTGGACTCGCTGATCGACACCCTGGTCAGCCTCAGCGCGGCCTTCATCCTCGGTGGCCTGATCGGTTTCGAACGCCAGTACCGCCAGCGCACTGCGGGCTTGCGCACCAATGTGCTGGTGGCGGTGGGCGCGGCGATTTTCGTCGACATGGCCAACCGCCTGGGGGGAGCCGACGGCGCGGTGCGGGTGGTGGCCTACGTGGTGTCGGGCATCGGCTTTCTCGGGGCCGGGGTGATCATGCGCGAGGAGGGCAACGTCCGCGGTCTGAACACCGCCGCCACCCTCTGGGCTTCGGCGGCGGTGGGTGCCTGCGCCGGTGCCGACCTGATCCTCGAAGCGTTGTTGGGCACCCTGTTCGTGCTGGCCGCCAATACCCTGCTGCGGCCCATCGTCAACAACATCAACCGCCAGCCGCTGGACGTGATCTCCGCCGAGGTCACCAACATCGTCTATGTGATTGCCCAGCGTTCGAAGCAGAAGGCGGTGTTCGCCCTGCTGGAAGCCGAGCTGGAACGCAGCAACTACCCGGCCAGCGATGTCGACGTGCACGCTTTTGGCAACGATGAAGTGGAGATCGAGGCGACCCTGGCCACCACCTCGGTGGACGGTGAGGAGCTGGATGCGCTGGTGGCGCGGCTGTCCACCTCGGCCCTGGTGCAGCAGGCGTTCTGGAGCCCGAGCACCACCGAGTGAGCGTGGCCCGCTGATGGCGATTGGGTGGTCTTGCTCGGTTCTCAGAGAGGTGTGCAGGTTTCCAGGAAAAGCCTTACATCAAAACAAGACTGTGCCCGTCTGCAAAAAAACGGGTGGCGATCTAAGGTGGTGGACGACTTTTTTCAGAGATGGCGATCGGATCTGTGTGACAGCTGACTTGTCCGAAAAATATGGCGGCAAGCGCATTCTGGGTGTGGTTTTCAGATTAATCCTAGAGAAAACCCTCCGACACTTCCTTAGCCTTCCACCGATCTAGGAGGAAAGGCCGGCAGTCGCCGGTCGTAGTCTCAAAAGCAGGATCCAGAAATGTCCAATAGAGCGCTGCGCATACTCATTGCCGATGATCAACATTTTCATCGGATGCAGATCGAACGAACCTTGAATCAACTCAATTACTACCGCATTGCCCCCGTGCACACACTGGAGGAGCTGCTTTCGCTGGTGGAGTACTCCTGCGATCCGTTTGATCTGCTGATCATCAACGGCACCCTGGCGACCCACAGCGGTTTCGATCTGCTGGACTTCTGCCTGGACAATCCCCAGCTCGGTCACGCCCTGATCTATGACAGCCAGCGCTTTCCACCCATCCCCAGCAGCCTGCGGCACCGGATCCAGGCCAGCCGCGCCGAGTTGCCGGACAGCGAGGCGATCCGGCGGCTGATGCAGCAGATCGATCCGCCGGTGTTCAGGAGCCCCAGGTCGGGCATTCAGTGGCTGCCGGAACTGCAGCACGGTGGCTGGCGCGCTAGCGCCAATTGATTGAATCGCGCTCTATGCAAAACGGCATCCCCAGGGATGCCGTTTTACGTTGCGCTGCGGGCAAGGCGTCGCCGATGGAGCCGGCGTCGGTTCAGGCCATGTCGCTGTGGCTGAACTCCTCGCCGAGAAAGTCGATCAGGCTGCGCACCGAAGGCAGCAGGCCGCGGCGCGAGGGGAAGATCGCATGCACGATCCCGCAGCGCGGCGCCCAGCCGGGCACCAGTTCCTGCAGGCGTCCGGCGTCCAGGTCTTCACGGACCACCACCTTGGGCAGGTGGACGATACCGATGCCCGCCAGCACCGCATGCCGCAACGCCAGCAGATCGTCGGTGACCATCCGCGGCCGGTGGCGAATCAACGCCTCGGCGCCGTTGGGCCCCAGCAGTTGCCATTGGTAATCCCGTTGTGCCGCTCCCCAGTGCAGGCTGGGCAGGCCGCTGAGATCGGCCGGTGTCGTCGGGCTCGGCAGACGCTGGAGAAAATCCGGATGCCCCACCAGGCACTGGGTGCTGTTGCCCAGTACCTTCATCACCAGGTCGGTATTTTCCAGGGGCGGGAAACGCACCCGCAGGGCAATGTCGAAACCTTCGTGGATCAAGTCGACCCGGCGGTTGGTGCTCTCGATGAACAGCTCCACCAGGGGGTACTTGAGCATGAAGCGGGTGAGCATCGGCCCGACCCAGGAATTGAGCAGGGCCGTGGGGCAGGCCACCCGCACCAGCCCCTGGGGTTCGGAGCGGTTGCGCTCAATGACCTCCGCCGCGCCCTCGGCTTCCACCCGCATGGCCAGGCAGCGCTGGTAGTACTCCTGGCCGATTTCGGTCAGCGAACAGTGGCGGCTGGTGCGTTGGATCAGGCGCACGCCCAGGCGCTCCTCCAACTGGGCGATCCGCCGGCTGAGCTTGGACTTGGGCATGTCCAGGGCCCGTCCGGCGGCGGCGAATCCGCGGTGCTCCACCACCTGGGTGAAGTAGTAGAGGGTGTTCAGGTCTTCCAAGATCGTTCTCCAGATAGAACGCTAAGGGCGATTTTCGCAGTCTAGCGCGGCAAAGGTCTGAGTTTTAAGGTGTGCCCATCAGAAAGTTCTGGAGGGCGACATGAAAAACATCATTGGCATCTACACCGCTCCCCGGCCCCATTGGGTCGGTGACGGCTTCCCGGTTCGCACCCTGTTTTCCTACGACAACCTGGGCCAGCACATCAGCCCGTTCCTGCTGCTGGATCACGCCGGGCCGGCGCAGTTCAGCCCTACCAGCGCCCGCCGTGGTGTCGGCGAGCACCCTCATCGCGGTTTCGAAACCGTGACCATCGTCTACGACGGTGAAGTGGAACACCGCGACTCCACCGGCAGCGGCGGCAAGATCGGTCCCGGCGACGTGCAGTGGATGACCGCGGCCTCGGGGATCCTCCACGAAGAGTTCCATTCCGCCGACTTCGCCCGGCGTGGCGGCAACCTGGAAATGGTCCAGCTGTGGGTCAACCTGCCGGCCAAGGACAAGCTCGCGGCCCCCGGTTACCAGACCATCGTCGCGGCGGATATTGCGCAGATCCCGCTACCGGGCAATGCCGGCAGCCTGCGCCTGATCGCTGGCGAGTTCGACGGCCAGCGCGGCCCGGCCCGGACCTTCACCCCGATCGACGTCTGGGACATCCGCCTGCAAGCCGGCAAGCACCTGGAACTGCCCCTGCATTCGGGACGTAACACGGCCTTGGTAGTGTTGCGCGGCACCTTGCAGGTCAATGGCCGGGAGCGGGTGGAGCAAGGACAACTGGCGCTGCTGGAGCGCGACGGCGACCTGATCAGCCTGGAGGCCGGCAACGACGCCATTGTGCTGTTGCTCAGCGGCGAGCCCATCGACGAACCCATCGTCGGCCACGGCCCGTTCGTGATGAACAGCGAGGAGGAGATTCATCAGGCCTTCGTCGATTTTCAATCCGGACGCTTCGGCCGGATGGACGCAAACGGTCAATGACCGGCTGCGCTGGCGCGGCTGGCAACGCTAACTAGGCTTTGTCAGTTGCGCGCAACACCCCGACGCCCACCGTTACCCCGGTGGGGCGTGCCACGGGTTTCATTCAAGCCGGGTCTTCCGGCATCGATCATTAGCGAGGAGTTCACATGACCACTGCATACAAGCGTCTGGACAAGGATAACGCCGCCGTTCTGCTGGTAGACCACCAGGCCGGCCTGCTGTCGCTGGTCCGCGATATCGAGCCCGATCGTTTCAAGAACAACGTGCTGGCCCTGGCCGACCTGGCCAAGTACTTCAAGCTGCCGACCATCCTCACCACCAGTTTCGAAACCGGCCCCAACGGCCCGCTGGTGCCGGAGCTCAAGGCGCTGTTTCCCGAGGCGCCGTACATTGCCCGCCCTGGTCAGATCAATGCCTGGGACAACGAAGACTTCGTCAAGGCAATCAAGGCCACCGGCAAGAAGCAACTGATCATTGCCGGGGTGGTGACCGAGGTGTGCGTGGCATTCCCGGCGCTCTCGGCCCTGGAAGAAGGTTTTGAGGTCTTTGTGGTCACCGACGCTTCCGGCACTTTCAATGCCCTGACCCGTGACTCGGCCTGGAACCGCATGTCCAATGCCGGCGCGCAACTGATGACCTGGTTCGGCCTGGCCTGCGAGCTGCATCGCGACTGGCGCAACGACGTCGAGGGCCTGGCGACCCTGTTCTCCAACCACATCCCCGACTACCGCAACCTGATGACCAGCTACAACACCCTGACCCAGGGCAAGTAACCGAGCGGTCCGCAGCAGGCGCCAAGGCCCGAAGGGGCCTTGGCGTCGTTGTGCGCGTTGCGTGCCTGCTATCGCTTCGCAGCCACCGGCAACGGCGACAGGTTTGTGGCCAGGGCCTTCAGCGTCCGCAAGCGCCCCCCTATACTGGCTCCTGTCAAATTCGTGCGACCTTGCCGTTCCCGTCTTGCCGGAGTATCCCGATGTCTTCCCTGTTCAGCGATCACCCGTTGTTGGCCGCGCTGTTCCTGCTGTTGCTGGATGTAGTGCTCTGGCGCCTGATCGGCAGCCGCGGCGATTACTGGAAGCTGGCGGTGCGGGTGCTGATCTTTTCCCTCTACAGCCTGATGCTGTTCAACCAGAGCATGAACCCGATGCAGGTCGCGCCCTGGCCCGACGACGTGCCCCTGCACCTGGCCGCCACCGGCCTGCAAATCGGTTGGTGGCTGTTCGGCGCCCGGACCCTGACGGTGTTGCTCGGCACCCTGATGATGCAGCGGGTCGGGCATAGCGGGCGGCTGTTGCAGGACCTGATGGGCGCGGTGATCTTCCTGATTGCCATCATCGCCGCCCTGGCCTATGTCCTGGACTTGCCGGTCAAGGGCGTGCTGGCCACCTCCGGCGCCCTGGCGATCATCGTCGGCCTGGCGTTGCAGAGCACCCTCAGCGATCTGTTTTCCGGAATTGTCCTCAACACCACCAAGCCCTATCAGATCGATGACTGGATCGCCATCGACGGCACCGAGGGGCGGGTGCTGGATATCGATTGGCGCGCCACCCGGCTGCAGACCTCCCAGGGCAGCATGGTGGTGATTCCCAACTCCCTGGCCTCCAAGGCCAAGATCACCAACTTCAGCCGCCCCAGCGATATCTACGGTTTATCCATCAGCGTCCAGGTCAGCCCCCATGCCCGCCCGCAGAAAGTCATCGAGGCCCTGGAGCGAGCCATGCTCGGCTGCCGTTTCCTGCTCGGCACCCCGGCCCCCGGCGTGGCCTTGAAAAGCTCCGGCAGCGATGGCGCAGAATACGAGATCAGCGGTTTTGTCGCCACCATGGGCCAGAAGCGCGAAGTGCGTAACCAGCTGTTCGACCTGGCGTTCCGGCATTTGCAGGCCAGTGGCATCAGCCTGCTGTCCACGGGCGAGAGCAGCCAGGCGCCGGCCTTGTCGCGGCCCCGGGCACTGCTGGACGCGTCGAGCATCTTTTCCACCCTGCGCCCGGAAGAAAAGGACACCTTCAGCCAGAACATGCACCTGCAGACCTTCCGCGCGGGTGAAATCATCCTCGCCACCGGCGCCGTCAGCGACCACCTGTTCATCATCGAGTCCGGCGTGGTGACGGTGACCATGCAACGTGACGGCAAGCCCTTCGAGGCCGGGCGCATGGGCCCGGGCGAAGTGATTGGCGAAGCCGGAGTGGTGGCCGAACAGGCCACGGTGGCGCAGTTTTCCGCCAAGACCTTCTGCAGCCTGTACCGCATCGACAATGAGTTCCTCAAGCCTTGCCTGGACGCGCGCCACGACATCAACGAGGCGATGAAGAACCTTCTGGATTTTCGTCGGCACATCGCGCAGAGCCTGGCCCAGGCGAGCCCCAAGCCGGTGGCCAAGAAAGGCTTCCTGCAATGGTTGCGCAGCCGCGCCTGAGGCCCTGGCGGCGCTCGGCGATCCGCTGCCGGGCCGCCGAGGCCGCGTGACAACCGCCGAACGCAACGCCTTCGATTGCTTCAGCGTTTGCGCGGTGCCGGCAAAGCATGGGCGCCCGCGCCGTCGTATCGTCCAATGGCCCTTGCAACCGAGGCTGATCGAGCCGCCCCCGGAGTGAGGCGCCCCGGTCCTAGCGCAAATACGCCCGCGGCGTGGTGCCGGTCATGGCCTTGAAGAAGGCGATGAAAATGCTGTCGCTGGCAAAGCCCAGCTCGAAGGCGGTGTAGCCGATGCTGCGGCCAGTGGCGAGCAGCTCGATGGCCCGCATCAGGCGCCACTGCTGGCGCCATTGCTGATAGCTCAGGCCGGTTTCGCGCTGGAAGATTCGGCCGATGGTGCGGCTGCTGGCGCCGACCCGGGTGGCCAGCACGTGCAATGGCGGCGGCAGTGACTGCAGGTCCGCCAGCAAGGGTTGCAGGCGCTTGTCCCGGGGCAGGGGCAACGACAGCGGCTGGCGCAGGGCCAGGCGGATTTCCTCGATGCACAGGCCTAGCAGGTGCGGGTAGCGGCCCTGGCTCCAGTCGCAGTCGAAGGCGGCCTGGGCCATGGGTTCCAGCACCGCCCGAAGCAGCGGGCTGACCTCGATCACCGCCACCTCCCCGGGCAGTTGCGGGCTCAACTCGGGGCAGAAGTACAGCGAGCGGTAATCCACGCTCTGCTGCATTTGTGCACGGTGCGTCACCCCGGCGGGAATCCACGCCGCCCGCGACGGCGGTAGCAGGCACACGCGGTCGGCCAGGGTGATCCGGGTGCAGCCCTGGCGGGTGTACAGCAGTTGCCCGCGGCGGTGCCGGTGCAGGCCGGAGTCGTGATCGCCGAGGGTCGCGGCGATGCCGATCAGCGGCGCGCTGAAGCGATCCGGGTCGAACTGTGCCTGTGGTTCTAGCCAGGCCATGGTTGACGCATTTCCGATAGTTATTGGCAGGGTTGCGATAATACGCCAGGCGTCGCTGCCTAGAATCGTCGGCAGTTTTTTTGCCGAGCCCTGCCTGATGAATAACCGTTTCCTGTTGCCCCTGGCCCTGGCCCTGCTGATGTTCCCGCAGATCGCCCAGACCCTCTACAGCCCGGCCCTGAGCGATATCGGCCAGGCCTTTGGCGTGGCACCCGGGCAAGCGGCCCAGAGCCTTTCATTGTTTGTCCTGGGCTTTGCCCCGGGGGTGCTGCTGTGGGGCCGCCTGAGTGATCGCTGGGGCCGGCGCCCGGCCTTGCTGGGGGGGCTGGCGCTGTATGCCCTGGCTCTGGTGCTGGAGCTGCAGGTGCGGAGTTTCAGCGCGCTGTTGCTGTGCCAGGCCCTGGCGGCCCTGGGCGCGGCGGCGGGCTCGGTGGTGACCCAGACCCTGCTGCGCGACCTGCTTCGCGGCAGCGAGCTGGTGCGGGTGTTTTCCCTGGTGGGCATGTTGCTGGCGGCGAGCCCGGCCATTGGCCTGTTCAGTGGTTCCGCCCTGGTGCAGGCCTGGGGTTATCGGGGCGCCCTGGGCGCTTTGTTGCTGCTGGCCCTGGCCTTGCTTGGCTGGTGCGCCCGGGCCTTGCCGGAAACCCGCCCGCCGACCCAGCCCCTGGCGCCCCTGTTCGCGACCCTGTGGCAAATGCTCGGCGACCCGGGCATCTGGCGTTCGGCGCTGCTGGTGGCGCTGTTCAACATTGCCTTGCTCAGCTACTACAGCCTCGGGCCGTTCCTGTTCCGCGAGCTGGGGCAGGGCGTGCAGTGGTTCGGCTACAGCGGCGCGCTGCTGGCCCTGGGGGCGGGCCTGGGGGCCTGGCTCAATCGGCGCCTGCTGGCTCGGGGCTGGTCCGCGCGGCGCTTGCTGGTGGTGGCGGCGCTCAGCGTTTTGCTGGGCGCGGGCGGGGTCCAGGCCTTGCAGCACAGCCTGTGGCTGGTGTTGCCGATGTTCGGCGTGGTGCTCGGCTTCGGCCTGGCGATACCGAATATCCTCGGTTCGGCGCTGGCCGCCTACGGTGATCGGCTGGGCAGCGCCGGGGCCTGGTTCGGACTGCTTTACTACCTGCTGATCGGCGCTGGCCTGCTGCTGGTGGCCTGGGCCCAGGCCCTGGCTGCGAGCCTGGCGATATGTGGTGCCGCGGCCTTGATGCTGGTGCTGTGGCGCGTCGCCGGGCGTGGCTGACAGGGTCGGGCAGGGCAGGACGCGAACGGGTCAATGGCCGATTGCTTGATCATGATCAAGCCTCCGTTGGCGCAATCCGCGCAGCCTGTCGGAAGATTTGCGCCGCCACGCAGAACCTTTCCCGGTACTGGAGGACTTGAACATGGCCAAGATGAAAGCAGCGATTTTCGTCGAAAAGAACCGCATCGTGCTGGACGACAAGGACATCCCCGAAATCGGCCCGCTGGACGCCCTGGTGCGCATCACCACCACCACGATCTGCGGCACCGACGTGCACATCCTGCGCGGTGAATACCCGGTGGCCAAGGGCCTGACCATCGGTCACGAGCCGGTCGGCGTGATCGAGCGCCTGGGCTCCCAGGTCCGCGGTTTCCATGAGGGCCAGCGGGTGATCGCCGGGGCCATCACCCCCAGCGGCCAGAGCTATGCCTGCCTGTGTGGCTGCGGCTCCCAGGACGGTCCGGACACCCGCCACGGCTTCCGTGCCACCGGCGGCTGGAAGTTCGGCAACACCATCGACGGTTGCCAGGCCGAATACGTGCGGGTGCCGGACGCCCTGGCCAACCTGTGCCCGATCCCCGACGGCCTGAGCGACGAAGCAGTGCTGATGTGCCCGGACATCATGTCCACCGGTTTCTCCGGGGCCGAGCGCGCCGAGGTCAATATCGGCGACAGCGTGGCGGTGTTCGCCCTGGGGCCCATCGGCCTGTGCGCGGTGGCCGGGGCCCGGCTCAAGGGCGCCACCACCATCATTGGCGTCGACACCGTGGCCGCGCGCCTGAGCGTGGCGCGCGGGTTGGGTGCGACCCACGTGGTGGACTTCAAGCAGGGCGACGTGGTCAAGCAGATCATGGACCTTACCGACGGTCGCGGGGTTGATGTGGCGATCGAGGCCCTGGGCACCCAGGGCACCTTCGAATCGGCGCTGCGGGTGCTGCGTCCGGGGGGCAAGCTGTCGAGCCTGGGGGTCTACTCCAGCGACCTGCGCATCCCCGTCGATGCCTACGCCGCCGGGCTTGGCGACCTGAGCATCCTCAGCACCCTGTGCCCCGGTGGCAAGGAGCGCATGCGCCGGCTGATGGCGGTGGTCGCCAGCGGCCAGGTCGACCTCAAGCCGCTGGTCACTCACCGCTTCAAGCTCGATGACATCGAAGCCGCCTATGAGCTGTTCGCCAGCCAGCGCGACGGCGTGATGAAGATCGCCATCACGCCATGACCCGCGCACCGGGTGGCCTTGATGCATATCAAGGCGCCCGGTCGCGTCAGCCTCGACACTCTGCTCATTACCGTCCAAGGAGGTTCACCATGAGCCAGTACCAGCGCCTGTTGCTGATTGCCGACCCCCAGCAGCACCAATCTCCCGCAGCCCGCCGCGCCGCCGCCCTGGCCCAGGCCAGTGGCGCCGCGCTGCATGCCCTGGTGTTCGTCGAACCGCCGGCGCGCACCTACCTGTGGGAAGAGCACCTGGAAGACAGCGAACGCCAGGCCTACCTGCAGCGCCATGAGCGCTGGTTGCAGGTGGAAGCCGAGTGGATGCGCGAGCAGGGCGTTGAGGTCACCACCCAGGTGATCTGGAGCACCCAGGTGCTCAAGGACATGCTGGCCTACATCGACGAGTTCCAGCCCGACCTGCTGATCAAGGACGTGACCCTGGAGTCGGCCCTCAAGCGGGTCTTCGTCACCCCGCTGGACTGCCACCTGCTGCGCGAGGCGCCGGTGCCGGTGCACCTGGTCAACGACGCTCCGCACAAACTGCCCCGGCGCATCGTCGCCGCCGTCGACCCGGCTCAGTCCGACACCCAGATCAGCGGCCTCAACGGCCTGATCATCCGGGCCGCCAACGCCCTGGCCCTGCAATGCGATGCCCAACTGCACCTGCTGTATGCCTACGACCTGATGCCGATGCTCGACGGCGTGGCGCCGGTGGCCTCCACCGCCTGGAGCGTCAATTGCCTGGACGAGCTGCGCGAATCCCTGCACAAGGAGTTCGAACGCCTGGGCGATGAATACAACGTGCCCCAGGAATTTCGCCACTTCATCATGGGCCCGCCGGTGCCGGGCATCGCCCAGTTCGTCGACGAATACCTGGTGGACGTGGTGGTCATGGGCACCGTGCACCGCACGGGTTTTGGCCGGCTGATCGGCAGCACCACCGAGCGTGCCTTGTACTCGATGCCGGGCAGCATTTTGGCGGTGAAAGGCGGCGCAGCTTGCTGAACAGAGGGGAGGTGGCTGCGCCGAAGAGGCATTGGTGCATGTGGCGCTGCTGCTCAAATGCGCCGAAGAGGTCTGCGATGACATCACCCAGCAGGGCAGCGGCCTGGAGCGCGGGCTGATCTGGCCCATGGCGCATTCGGTGGAGATGGCCCGTGCGGTGCTGGAGGAGACCGGCCGGTTGTAGGAGCCGGCTTGCCGGCGAAGAGGCCCGCAAGGCATGCGTCGCCTGGGCCGACGCCTTCGCTGGCAAGCCAGCTCCTACGGAGGGCCAACTGCCACACACTCGCTGTAGGAGCCGGCTTGCCGGCGAAGAGGCCCGCAAGGCATGCATCGCCTGGGCTGACGCCTTCGCTGGCAAGCCAGCTCCTACGGAGGACCAACAGCCACACACTCGCTGTAGGAGCCGGCTTGCCGGCGAAGAGGCCCGCAAGGCATGCGTCGCCTGGGCTGACGCCTTCGCTGGCGAGCCAGCTCCTACGGAGGACCAACAGCCACACACTCGCTGTAGGAGCCGGCTTGCCGGCGAAGAGGTCCGCAAGGCTTGCATCGCCTGGGCTGACGCCTTCGCTGGCAAGCCAGCTCCTACGGAGGACCAACTGCCACACACTCGCTGTAGGAGCCGGCTTGCCGGCGAAGAGGCCCGCAAGGCATGCATCGCCTGGGCTGACGCCTTCGCTGGCAAGCCAGCTCCTACGGGGCAGGCCGGCCGCAAGGCCGCCGTTGCGCGTGATCTGTGTGCACCCGCACTTTAGTTCTGGTCCGATCCTCCGCCTTTCGGGCCTCGGCTATAAAGTTCGCCACAACCCACCGCTGGCGGTTCCCTGAATGTTGCTCGCCATGCCTTGGTGATTTTCCAGTGCTTTTTTCACTGTTAACCTTGCCGCCATGACCCCTGCCATCACTCACCGCCCTCACATTGCCTGGACGCTGTATTTCTGCGTGCTGTTCAACGTGTTCGTCTGCGGTCTGGGTCATGGACAGATGGCCGCGCTGGAAATCACGGGTGTAGGCGGGCAGTTCTGTCACGCCTTGGGCGAATCGGCATCGACCCTGGGTGACGACTCCAGCGACCAGACCGCCCCCAGCACCATGGGGGCTTTTGTCTGTCCCCTGTGTTCGGCGGTGAGCCTGGGCCTGGGGCTGTTGTTCTGCCTGGCCTGGCTGCTGCTGGACCGGCGCCGGACGCGGCTCAAGATCGAGCGGCGCAGCAAGGCGCCGCCGCGTTGTTCCTGGCCTCCGCTCAATCCTCGAGCTCCCCCTCTGAGCGCCTAGCGCTGCTTGGCGACGGCCCTGGGTGCCGCGCCTTTTTTCTGCTCCCGATCCTGAATCCGCCGTCGCGCTGGCGATGGCGGCCGGGGGCTGTTCGATGATTTTTTCGAGTCCGAGTCCATGAAGTACTCCTATCGCTCCTCCAGTTGCGCGGCGCTGTGCTGCGTCCTGTCGTTCAATGTCCTGGCCGATGCTCCGCTGCAATTGCCGCAGATGCGCATCAGCGCCGACGAGCTGCCGCAACCCGGCCTGCAACTCGATACCCAGACCAGCACCGGCTCGCGCCTGGGCCTGACCCCGCGGGAAACCCCAGCGACGGTCAATGTGGTCAACCGCCAGCAGATCGAGCAGCGTGGCGCCGCCAACACCCAGGACATCCTGGCCAGCGTGCCGGGGATGAACGCGGCTTCATCGCCGGGCATTCCGGGGTTCGTTTCCTATCGCGGGTTTTCCGGGCCGCAGATCACCCAGCTGTTCAACGGCATCAGCGTGCAATACGACTCCATCGCCGCGCGTCCCGTGGACAGCTGGATCTACGACCGGGTCGAGGCGGTGGGCGGGCCGTCGAGCTTTCTCTATGGCACCGGCGCGGTGGGCGGTTCGATCAACTACATCACCAAGCTGCCATCGCGCACCGAGTCGTTCAATGAAGGGCGGGTCAGCTATGGCTCCTTCGACAGCCGCGAAACCGCCTTTGGCTTCAACCATGCGCTGAACGACGGCGCCGGGCCGCGGCACTACGCGCGCTTCGATGTCAGCCACACCAGCAGCAACGGTTATGTCGACCGCGAGCAGCGCGATGCCTGGACCACGGCGTTTTCCCTGTTGACGGATTTCAACGACCAGCTGTCCCACACCCTGGCCTACGAGTACCAGGACGAACGCGTCGACAGCCCTTACTGGGGCACCCCGGCGCTGAATCCGCTGGGCGGCAAGATGGAGGTGGACAAGAGCCGGCGTTTCGAGAACTACAACGTCAGCGACGGCCGCTATGAACAGCGGGTGCAGTGGCTGCGCTCGATCATCGATTATCAGCTCGATGAGCGCACGTCGCTGCGCAACACCCTGTACCACTACAACGCCGATCGCGAATACCGCAACCTGGAAAACTACGCCTACAAGAGTGACAACAGCCAGGTGGTGCGTTCCGGCATCCTGCTTCAGCGCCACGCCCAGGAACTCAACGGCAACCGTTTCGAGCTGATGCATCACAACAGCCTGTTCGGCCTCGACAGCCAGTGGTCGGCGGGCATCGACTACAGCCACAACGTGATGAGCAACTACCCGCGCTCGGTATCGGGCACGCTGCCTGGCGTTGCGCCGGGCGACTTCGATCCGGGCAGTTTCTGGGACTTGCCGGGCATGCAACGCGGTTTCGAGAAGAACCGCCGCAACCAGGTGGACACCTGGGCCATGTTCCTGGAAAACCGCCTGCAACTGACCGATCGCCTGTCCCTGCTCAGCGGCCTGCGCCATGACCAGATCGACCTGCAAGTGACCAACTACCGCGCCGTCACCGAGGCCAACCCGGCGTTCTTCCAGCGCAAGTACCGGCCCACCACCGGGCGCCTGGGGCTGGTCTACGAGCTGACTCCGGCGGCCAACGTCTACGTGCAATACAGCACCGCCGCCGACCCGCCGTCGGGCATCCTGACCACCGCCAGCTACGGTCAGGTGCGCGACTTTGACCTCAGCACCGGCAACCAGTGGGAGATCGGCAGCAAGCTGGATTTCCTCGAGGGCCGTGGCTCGGCGACCCTGGCCGCCTACCGCATCGAACGCAAGAACCTGTCCACCGCCGACCCGAGCAACCCCGGCAGTAGCCAGCCGGTGGGCCAGCAATCGTCCCGCGGTGTGGAGCTGGCGGCTTCGTTGCGGGTCACGCCCAAGCTGTTGGCCGAGGGCAACCTGGCCTATGTCGATGCCCAGTACGACGAGTTCTATGAAAACGTCGGCGGCCGACCGGTGTCGCGCAAGGGCAACAGCCCCACCAATACCCCGGACAAAGTGGCCAACCTGTGGCTGAGCTACGACATTGCCCCGTCCTGGCAGGTGGGCGGCGATGCGCGCTACGTGTCGTCGATGTATGCCAATGCGGCCAACACCCGCTATGCGCCGGCCTACACGATCTTCGGCGCATTCGTCGGCTACCAGCTCAACGCCGATACGCGGATCACCGGCCGGGTGCGCAACCTCACCGATCAGGTCTACGCCCGCACCACGGGGCAAACCCAGCTGTACCTGGGGGCGCCACGGACCTTCGAGCTGGCGCTGCAAACGCGCTTTTAACCTGAGCCAGCGGGGCGCCCGACAGCGCCCCGCGCCTCTGTGAGAGGCCTGTTCCGTGAGATGCCTGTTTTTGTGAGATGCCTGCGATGAAGCGTTATCTGTACCTCTGGCATCGCTGGCTGGGCATTGTTGCCTGCCTGTTCATGGCCCTGTGGTTTATTTCCGGGGTGGTGATGCTGTATGTCGGCTACCCCAAGCTGACCCCCGCCGAGCGTCTGGCGCATTTGCCGGTGCTGGCCCTGGAGAAGGGGAGCGTCGACCTGGAGCAGGTGCTGCACGCCGCCGATCCCGAACAGGCGCCGACGAGCATCCGCCTGACCACGGTGGCCGGTGCGCCGCGTTACATCCTCGAATACCCGGGGCTGCGCAAGGTGGCGATCGAGGCCGACAGCGGCCTGCAGGCGCTGCCTACTGATCAGGTCGAGGCCCTGGCCGCGGCCCGGCAGTTCGCCCCGGGTGTGGCGGTGCGCGATCGTGGCGCGGTGCAGGGCGACATGTGGAGCCAGTCCCGGGCCCTGGACGCCGACCGGCCCTTGTACCGGGTGGCCATCGCCGATGCCGAGCGGCGCCTGTTGTATGTCTCCGGCAGCACCGGCGAGGTGGTGCGCGACGCCACCGCCACCGAGCGCGGCTGGAACTGGATCGGGGCCTGGCTGCACTGGCTGTACCCGCTGCGGGGCATCGGCATCGACGGCGCCTGGGGGCCGATCGTGACCTATCTGTCCCTGGCCGCGACCCTGATGGCCGTGCTCGGCCTGGCCGTGGGCCTGCTGCGCTGGCGCTTCACGCGCACTTACCGCAGCGGCTCGCACTCGCCTTACCAGGGCGTTGCCCGTTGGCATCATGTGGGAGGCCTGTTGTTCGGCGTGCTGCTGATTACCTGGATCTTCAGCGGCCTGATGTCGATGAACCCGTGGAAGCTCTTCAGCAGCGCCCAGCCCCTGTCGGTGGCGGCCTACCAGGGCGGCCCGCTGAACGCGGCGGCCTTTCCCCTCGGGGCCGATGAAGCCCTGCGGCGCTTTGCCGAGGATGGCCTGCGGGTCCGGGAACTGGAGTGGCGGATGATCGGCGGCAAGGGCTATGTCATCGGTTACGACAGCGCCGGGCGCACGCGGATTCTGTCCATGGCCGATGGGCGGGTACTGCTCCAGTTCAACCCGGGCACTCTGCAACAAGCGGCCTGGGCCATCCGCCCCGAGCGGCCGATGATCGTCCAGCAACTGGCGGCCTACGACTTCTATTACTACGCCCGCGAACCCCACAGCATGATGGGCCACCTGGAGCAGCGCCTGCCGGTGCTGCGGGTGCGCTTCGACGACCCGGCCCGGACCTGGCTGCACCTGGACCTGCACACCGGCGCGGTGGTCAGCCAACTGGATCAACCGCGCCGCGCCTCGCGCTGGTTGTTCGGTCTGCTGCACAGCTGGGACTGGCTGCCCCTGCTGGCCAACCGGCCGTTGTGGGATCTGTGGATGATCCTGTTCAGCGCTGGTGGCCTGCTGATCAGCGGCACCGGGATGGTGCTGGGCTGGCGGCGATTGGGACGCTCGCTAAAGTGGGGCAGGAGGTAAGTGCTCGGCCCCGGAGCCTGATGGGGGTCATGTATCTGAGCGGAATTTCAGATAGGTCCTATGAGCCTCATGTGTCGCTGCTTGTTAAGTTGCAGGGCCCATTTTGCGCAATCGCTCCACAGTCGACGATTTTCTCGTCGCCTTGGAGCGTTTCGGTTGATGGAATCAGCCGCAACACGTCAAGGAGCGACCCATGTTCAGCCCGGCCGACCAGACCCACTTCAGCCTGGACATCCAAGGCATCCAGCACGACTTCCAGGTGCTTGCGTTCAGGGGCACCGAAGCCATCAGCCAGCCGTTTCGCTTCGACCTGCAACTGGTCAGCGAACGCCCCTTCATCGACCTTGAACCGCTGCTGCACCAACCGGCCTTTCTCGCCTTCGATCCCCAGGGCCACGGCGTCCACGGGCTGATCCAGCGCATCGCTCAGGGCGACGCCGGCAAGCGTCTGAGCCGCTACAGCCTGTCGCTGCTGCCGCAGCTGGATTACCTGCGCCATCGCAGCAACCAGCGGATCTTCCAGCAGCTCTCGGCGCCGCAGATCATCGCCCTGATCCTCGAAGAGCACGGCATCCTCGGCGATGCCTACCAGTTCCAGATCCAGCAGCTGTGCCCTGCGCGCGACTACTGCGTGCAGTACGACGAGAGCGACCTGCACTTCATCCAGCGCCTGTGCGAAGAGGAAGGCCTGCACTACCACTTCCAGCACAGCCGCGAAGCACATTTGCTGGTGTTCAGCGACAACCAGAGCGTGTTCCGCAAGCTTGGCCGGCCCATCGCCTATGTGCGCGGCAGCGGGCTGGTGGCCGATGAACCGGTGATCAAGGGCTTCAACGTGCGCCTGGAATCGCGCACCAGCCGTGTGACCCGGCGCGACTACGACTTCGAAAAGCCGCGTCTGCAAATGGAATCCGCCTACAAGCCCGAAGCCAAAAGCGCAGAGCCGGACCTGGAAGACTACGACTACCCTGGCCGCTTCACCGACCGTGAGCGTGGCAAGTTGCTCAGCCAGCGGGCCCTGGAACGCCATCGCGCCGACTACCTGCAAGCCGCAGGCTGGGGCGATGAACCTCGACTGGCCAGCGGGCATTTCCTGGAACTGTCCGATCACCCGCGCCAGGAGTGGAACGACCTCTGGCTGCTGACCCAGGTCACCCACGAAGGCCAGCAGCCCCAGGTGCTGGAGGAGTCGATCACCAGCGACAGCGAGGCTGAAGACGGCTTCCAGCAGGGCTACCGCAACCGCTTTTTCGCCACCCCCTGGGACGTGTTCTTCCGCCCGCCGCTGGACCATCCCAAACCACGGGTCCTGGGCAGCCAGACCGCGGTGGTCACCGGCCCGGCAGGAGAGGAGATCCACACCGACCGGTACGGCCGGGTCAAGGTGCAGTTCCACTGGGACCGCGAAGGCCAAGGCGACGACCGCACCAGTTGCTGGCTGCGGGTAGCCTCCAGTTGGGCCGGCGACCGCTACGGCGCCATCGCCATCCCGCGCATCGGCATGGAAGTGCTGGTGGACTTCCTCGAAGGCGACCCCGACCAGCCGCTGATCAGCGGTTGTCTCTATCACCAGGAACACCCCGTCCCCTACGAACTGCCGGCCAGCAACACCCGCAGCACCTTCAAGACCCTGAGTTCACCGGGCGGCGCGGGCTTCAACGAAGTGCGCATCGAAGACAAGCAAGGCGCCGAACAGATCTTCGTCCACGCCCAGCGCGACTGGGATGAAAACATCCAGAACGACCAGAAGATTCGCGTTGGCCACGAGCGCCACGACAGCGTCGAGCAAAACAGTTACAGCGAATTCAAGGCTGAAGAACACCGCACCACCCACGGCGAACGCAAAGTCGAGGTCAAGGCCGACGATCACTTGAACGTGGCGCACGACCAGCACATCAAGCTAGGCACCGCACAACTGCTAGAGGCCGGCCGCGAGATCCACCTGCAAGCGGGCCAGAAGCTGGTGATCGAAGCGGACAGTGAACTGACGGTGCAAGCCGGGGGCAGCTTTATCAAGCTCGACGCCAGCGGCATCAGCGTGAATGGGGCGCTGCTCAAGGTGAATGCGGGGGGCGCTGCGGGTGCTGGCTCGGGCATTGGAGTCCAGCCGCCGGTGCTGCCCGGCGTGGCGGATAAGGATAAGGCGGGGGGCTTGATGGAGAAGGCCTTGGTGAATCCATTACAAGAGCCGATCAAGCCTCAACTGCAACGGCTGATCAATTTCTCCGGCTGATGAAGACTCCCCAGGTACAGGGGGCAAGGACGAAGTCATGACAGAGGCATCGGGCAACCAGAAGACAATCAATAGAGTAGAGAACTGGGTATTTCCACTGAAAGTGGGAACGACCCGGTCGCTAGATCCACAGCAGTATTACAAGGCCTTGGCCAAGGCCGAAGATGGTTTCTACCCCATAGGTGCCAACGGCCTTTGGCATGGTGGTGTGCATTTCGATGACGCCAGCGGACTGGTTTCAGACAAGACTGAAGTTCGTTGCATCGCTGACGGCGAGGTGGTGGCGTATCGAATTGACAAGACTTATCCGGTATCCGAGTACGGTTCGAAGAGAGCGCCATTTTCCACAGGCTTTGTGCTGGTCAGACACCGCCTTGAGCTCCCTGCACCGCCCGCGCCAGCTGCCACTGCAGAAGAGGCCTCAGCTTCTTCCTCGGTAGCGGGCCCCAGCCTGATTTTCTTTAGTCTGTACATGCATTTGCTGGATTGGCAGGGCTATCAAACCAGTCCAGAACTCAAGCGCCCCAGCTTCTGGAAAACCACCTATAAGGTCAAAACGGCAGCATCCGACAAACTGCTCGGGCTTAGGGTTCGTAGCAGCACCTCTGGTGGTAACACGCCAATATTGACGGTATTGCCTCGCGGAACGACGGTGTTCACCAAACCTGCACCCGATACTCAGAAATGGCTGGAAGTGCTCGACGTCATACCGGCGGTAGCCGAACTGGCAGAGCAGACTGGCTGGGTATACAAGGAAGAAATGCAGCGTATTTCTGCAGATCAATACTTTGTGGGGGACAAGGCCCGGGATCTTCCACGGGAGCAGAAAAATGGAGCAATTGTGCGTGATGCTTTTGCCCAGGGAAGGCCAATAGGCTTTCTGCCGGTAGGCACGCAAATCACAATCAGTGACGAAAAGAACGCTGGCAAATACCGTAAGTTGCTCGAAATTATCAATGGCCAGTCCATACCTCTTCTTGTTCCAGATGTTGATGGAGTGATTTCGGGATATGTCTCTCTTGATCTTCTGGACGCAACTAGCACACCGGAGGATATGGACAAGGTTGTCCCTTTGAAAACGGCTTATGAAGTCAAGGCGGGCGAACTTCTTGGGCATGTGGGCAAGTATCAGAATCAATCGGACTCCGCGCCGAAGAATCTGCTGCATCTGGAAGTGTTTAGCTGTGAAGACGTCAAGACGTTTATCCAACAGAGTCGATCCAGAGCGGCCAACTTGCCTGCAAAGGACAGGACCCTGGTCAAGGTCTCAAAGGGCGCAAAGCTGATCAGCCATGTGGCGGGTATGAATGCAACAACCCCACCCAAGGCATCCGACCCAGGTCAGCAGATTGGTTATGACCTGGTGATCCCGTTGCAGGTGTTGGAGGCTTTACCCTCTGAGAGGAAGATCAAGGCGCCGGTGGTCATGGGCGGCCTGACCACTTACACATACTGGTGGCACCTTGAGGGCGTACTAGCTGATACCTCGGGTAACGCCATCAGTGGCTGGTTTGCTGAACCGGATATCGGGCTATCGCGACATTCGTCTTTTGAATGGGAGGGTTTTACTTTCATTGAAGAAACAGTCAGCCATGTTGAGCACTACGCTGCCTTTCTGGAGGCACAGAAAGAACTTACGGAAGAAGAGCTTGCGACTTATCAGCCTGAAGTTGTGAAGGCTGGAGCAGGCCCCGTCACACAGTCCCTGTACAAAATTCTTGATAAGGATGGTGATAAAAAGCTACCTCCCAAGGAAGTAAGGGAGGTACTCAGCAAACCTTGGTTCTCCCAACCGGTTTCGCAGATGCTTACGACGTATCAAAGCGAGTGGCACTACAAAAAGGAAAGCTGGGACTCCTTGGATAAACTAATGAGGCACAGTGAGTCAGAGTCCAATAAAGGTTGGGCTGAAGAGAAGAAACGGATTCAGAGTTTGAGTTGGTGGTCGCCGTTAATGGGGGGAGAAGGAGGCTGTGAGAGTGGTAGATGTTGGTATATTCATCCAGTAGGTCTTTTTTCTAACGCACGCAGCTTGAAGCAGCACCCTGAAATATTTATTGGCGGCGCGAAAGTAGAGCTTGAGTTTTTAGAATTGTATGACGGCTCGATAATTGAAGAGGATGATTATATTGCAGCAGCGGATGCTCTTGGGTGTGAAGTTGAAGCAGTAAAGGCTGTCGCCATTACAGAAACAGCGTCATCAGGTAGCTATTTCACAAAGGCCGGGGATGATGAAGTTACAGCCATACTTTTTGAAAGGCATTATTTTCATCGGTTGACTAATGGTCAGTTCGACTCGTCGGATCCTGATATATCGTCTAGTAGTAGGGGCGGATATGGTACGTACTCAGCGCAATATGGGAAATTAATCAGGGCATATCGATTGAGTGCAAGCGCAGCTCTGAAATCAGCATCGTGGGGGCGTTTCCAGATTATGGGCAAGAATTTTTCTAGTGCTGGGTATTTATCGGTTGAGGAGTTTGTACAGGACCTTAGTCGTTCAGAAAAAAATCATCTGAAAGCATTTGTAAATTTCGTTAAGGCTGATTCGGTCTTGTCTTCTGCAATTGTGCAAAAGGATTGGTTGAGTTTTGCACTTAGATACAATGGCCCTGCTCAAGATGGATATGATGTCAGAATGATGAATAACTATAATTTGCTTAAGGGTATTTGAGATGTTGATCCGAATCAGTGCTTGTATGTTTTTATTGCTTTGGAGTTTCTGTTCATGGGGCGCTCAAGAGAAAATGTGCGAAAGCGCAGTGGCCATTTTTCAATGCGAGATGCGAGGAGGAAAAAATCTAGCGCTATGCCCTGAATATGTTGATGGTGACCTGTCGGGAATTCAATACCGCTTCGGCAAAAAAAACAACAAGGAAATGATTTTTCCTAGCAATGGTTTTGGTTTTGAAGGATTTACATTTAATCACTATTTTCGTTATCAGGTTTCTTACGCGAAGTTGAGTTTTTCTGTGGGGAATTACAAGTACGAAATTTATAGCAACTACGATGGTGAGGCGTTTGGGGAAGGCAGAGAAAATGCTGGGGTTGTTGTATCCAAAGCTCCCGAGATGAAAGATGTGCAGATGTCATGTGTAAAAATATATATAGACAATCTTAAAAAGGTTGCTCCATATGTGGCCTGTGATAAAGGTGATGCGTTAGGGTGTGAGAGATGATTTTTTATAATCATTTTTAAAAATCCATAATAAAAAATATGAAAACTCTATTGTGGCGAGTCGCCCAAATCAAACAGCAGCAAAGGCTGCTGGCATGGACAACGGCGCTGCCAACTCATTGGCCGGGGGGATGGCAGGAGATGGGGATAGGTTTCACGGTCGAGGTTTTCTGCAAATTACTGGGCGACGAAACTATAAAAATTATGAAAAGTATAGGTCTCGAAATTTCACACTGGATCCTAATCCGAACCTGCTTGCTATAGATGATTATAATGCTTGTGATGCATCTGGATTCTATTGGGTCAGAGAGAGAATCAATAGGCGTGCGGATGAAGGTTCGACCCAAGCAACCTCTAGAGTTGTGGGTGCGATAATTAATAGGGGGAATCCAAATGGTATTCCTAGTCATGAGAATGAAAGGCGGCAGGCGTTTGAAGTCATCTGGAGTGTATTAAATGATGAGGTGTAATTTTTTACTTAGATTGTTAGCGCTGATTTATGCTGCTTTTTGTTCGTTGCTGGCTTGCTCTAGCGAACAGCAATGCTTACCCAATATGCCAAAGACCAAGCTTGAGGTTTTCGGCTGTTTTCAGGAGGGTAATATAACCATACTCAAGCTGGCTCCTAAGGATCAACCGGCTTATGACACAAACCTGGAAAACTTGCCGACATTTATTGTGGTGGGAAAAGAGCTTGATGAGGTCCTGCGCGTGCTCGGCAAAGGAGTACATCTACCTTATAACGATCTGATAAAGCTTCCTTATCCCAATTCAATTGTTCGCGTTGCTGAGGCATCCAAAGACGCAAGGCTTAAGTTGCTTAGAGAAGGATGGCGGTTGGTGGATATGAAAGATTTCATATACGGGAAAGCAGATGGGACGGAAGGGGCGGGTTTGGTTTGTAGTACTTCTATAAGTAATTCAGGTGGCGTATTTTTAGCCGTCTCACAGTGCAGCTCTTTCTATGAGGGCGATATATCAGAGCTGCAGGGTATTATGGGTTCAGTCGGCAAGTAAAAATACTCTAGCCCGTTCCTTGTCGGCGTTGTATGTGATCAAGCCACAGGCTAGTGGTGGTGGACAATGTGTTCAGCTTGCTGAGCTTGGCTAATATCAATACGCGCAGCATGCACACCGACTCGGAACTGGGACTGGTCGCACCGAATGCCGAGCTGGCGAGACTTGGCGAGAGGAGTTTGCGCGATTTTTAGAGTATTCATTTATGACGCTAAAAGTGGAGTGTTCATAGAGGATTTTCCAAGCTGTGGTGATGAATTTACCAATCTCATAATTGATAAATAAAAGCCCGAACAGTACTCGCTATGAAGACAACATTCCAAAGCAGTGCGTTACCACGCTTTCACCGAACGCGGCCAACAGCTAGTCAACATTTGCCTGTATTACAAGAAACACCCAGTGTCTTGCTAACGTTCAGTATGCTTTCTGACTTCATTCACCCCCAGAGCCATGACCCGGATCATGCTTTTGCTTCCTAAGGGCAAATTTACCCACCGGCACCGCCCCCAGCGGTGATAATGCCCGCCTGAAAATTGACCCACTGCCAACGGAGCCCGTCGCGCCCATGTTCGTCATCACCTCGCAGGACCCCGAGACTTACCGGCGGCAAACCCGTCGCAGCACTTTGATCATCGCGCTGGTGTTCGTCGCCCTGGCCATGCTGTTTTCCAGCGCCGCGGTGGCGCTGTTCGGTCAGCCCGGTGGCGACAACCTGGTGTGGAACGCGGCGGGGGTGTTCACCGGCCTGGTGATCTGCGCGGCGCTGCTGCGCAGTGTGTTCTGGACCCAGCCGTGGATGGCCGCGGCGGTCTACGGCTGGCGCCTCAAGCGCAGCCTGATGCGAGTGACCAATGTCATGCATCAGGTCACCGCCGGGGTCGCGGCCGGTGATCCGGCGGCGCTCAAGCTGCTGCGTTTCTATCACTTGGGGTTGATCCAGATGCACCAGCTGGACGCCAACTCCAGCGCCCACGGGCAGATGCTGGGCGAGGTGGAGCGGCATCTGGCGCTGCTGGCCGAACAGGGTATCGACCCGCGGCAGGAGCGCCTTGAGGCGTCATGGCTGGAAGCGGTGAAGCGGCACAAGACCCCTTGAGCGCCGTTTGGCAACCTCATGCGGCAAAGTTCAGCGATAGCCCGAGCGACCGGTAGCCTGTGGCGGGCGTGCTCGCGCCGGGCTGCGTAGCTGCCCCATTCGGCGCTATTGCAGATACCGCCACAACGCCTGGGCCATCGCGCTGGGCTGGCACTGGGTGCCGAACAGTTGCTGGCCAATGCTCAGGCCCAGTTGCCGGTAACTCTCGAACTGCGCTTCGTCGAAGAACTGGTCCACGGTGCTCTGGTTGGGAAAGCTCGGGTTGGCCCGGGCGTAGTTCAGCAGGTCCGGGGTCAGCCCGGCGATCAGCCGCGGCTTGAGCACCAGGATCCGGCAGTGGGGTGTCTGGCACAGGTCATCGTCACTGCCCGGGGAGTGGGCATGGACATTGAGCAGCAGGGCGCACTTCCGGTTGTCGGCGCTCGGTGGCTGGCGGAACTCTTCCAGGCTGGCAAATACCGTCTTCAGCTGCGGGTGCTCCAGTACCCCCGGGTCTTGGCGAATCTCCAGGGCCTGGTCGATGCGCGCCAGGCGTACCAGGTTGGCCAGGTCGTCGAACTGGTAGTCGGGGTCGCAGCCGGCGTCGCAGGTGATGATCAATTCCACCTGGCGCCCGCGGCGCAGCAGTTCGTAGGCGCCGGTGTTTTCGAAGTGCCCGCCGTCGGACAGGTACTGGTAGTCGCGGCGGTAGCCGTGAAAGCGCGCAGTCAGTTCATAGAACAGGTAGGCCTGGGTGCTGTAGCGGGTCCAGGGTTTGAGATCCCGGGGCACCCACTGTGCTTGCCCAGGGTCGAGGAAGTGGCTGGGCCACCAGATGCCCAGGCGCACGTTGGCCAGCCCCAGGACCAGCGACATGCCAAGGCTGCTGGCGCGACCCAGGCCGGTGCTGAAGGCGGCACCGGAAACGCCGATCCACTGGCCCAGGGTCAGCGGGCTCATGATCTCCGAGGCCGGGCCATGGTCGAGGTCGCGGCTGTAGGCCTGGCCGTCGAGGAGGTAGCGCTCCGCTGGGCAGTCTTTGGTTGGAGCCGGGCGCTCGGGCGCCCAGTTCGGCGCGATGCACAGCGGCTTGCCCTTGCGGTCGCGCTGCACCAGCTGTTCCGCCGGGTCGACGGTGAGGTTCATGGTGACGTTGATCAGGTGCACCGGGCCGGCGCTGGGGGTGGCGTAGTACTGCTGCAGCGACAGGTCGTCGCTGGACATGGGCTCGGCCACGCTCATGTAGGTGCGGCGCTGCTGCGGCGGGCCGTTGAAGCGCCGGCCATTGGAGGCGCCGAGGTAGGCGCGGGTCAGGCGCGCCGAATAGAAGGCCTGCAGCGACGAGGTATTGAGAAAGCCGATGAAGCGCCCGCTGAGGTGGGTCAGCACGGCCGCCACCAGGCTCAGTGCCGCCAGCCGCCAGGCCACGGCGCGATCGCCGGAAATCACCCCGCCGTCGTAGGCGATCCATTGCACCAGCAAGCCCCAGCACAGGCACAGCAGGCTCAGCAGCAGGCCGCCGGCAATCAGCGCGAGCACCTGGAGTGGTAGCTTGCGCATCCAGCCCGGCAGGCTCTTTTCATCCTTGAGCAGGGCCAGGCGCCGCACCAGCCAGACCGCGCCGATCAGCAACAGCAGGCTGCCCAGGGCCCGCAGGTCATGCAGGTAGCGGTACAGCGCCTGGGCGGCGGTCACCAGCAGGGCGAGAAATCCCAGCACGGCTACCGCGGCCATGGCCCGTCCCAGGGCCCGGGTGATCTGTACCCGATAGTTGCGCACGCTGTTGGCACAGGCGTTGTCCTTGGCCGGGTCGCGGTTGTCGGCCAGGCGGGTCACCAGTTGCCGGGTGATCAGCAAGGCGCAAGTGCCCACCAGGGCCGCGGCCAGGGTCAGGGCGCCCACCGCTTGCCACTGCATCAGCCAGTAGGCCAGGGCGCCACTGAGCCAGAGGCCGCCGACCACACCGAGCATGCTGCGGTAGGCCGCATTGCCCATGCTCGGTGGCTGGTCCAGATCGCCCTGGGGAATGATCAGCCAGTACGCCACGGCGCAGGGCAGGGCGAAGAGTACGCCAGCCATCAGCGGCCAGAGCAGCAGGCTGGCCTGGCTCAGCACCTGGAACAGGCTCAAGAGGCTGAGCAGCAGCACGATCGGCAAACCGATCATGACTTGCAGCGACAGCCAGTTGCGCCAGGTCATGGCCAGGGCATAGAGCATGTCGCCAGAGCCGGTGGGCGTCAGGTAGCGGCCGTTTTCCCGCAGCCAGGCCGCGGGGCCCTGGCCCGGTGGCCGGGTGCTGTAGTTGATGCCGGTGCTGATGCGTCCTGGCGGTTCGAAGCGCAGGGCCTGGTAGGCATCGCGGGCGGCCTGGCCCACTGGGTCTTGGGGCGCTGGCTGGCGCAAGCGCCCGGGGAGAAACAGGCTGGAAAAGAAGCTGCCGATGTAGCCGCCGCCACTGACCGTGGACAGGTAGTCGATGCGCGACAGCAGGCTGTGTTCGGCGTCGGCGTCGGCGTCGGCGTCGGCGTCGGCCGGTGGCACTGGCCGGCTGCTGACGCTGGGCGCCGGGGCCCGGGCCATGGCTTGCAGCACGCCCAGGCAGAAGGTTGCGCTGCGGATGCCGCCACCGGACAGGGCCAGGCCCCAGTTGCCACGGGCGGCTGCGGTTTGCCCGGGGGCTTCCTGGCCCAGGCTAAGGCGTCGAAAGCGGATGCGTTGGTGCTCGATCTGGTACGGGTTCTCGTCGGGTGTCATGGACCTTCCTTGGGGGGACGGAGGGGCTGCGGTCCGGGCCGCGCCCCGGCAAGCGCACGGCAGGATAGCGGATGCCGGGGGCCGCTGTGCAAGCGCCGGGTGCCTCGGGGCGGGCGCGACAGCGCGGGGCTCGGCTTCGGGGTGCCAGGGGCATCGGGCTTGTGCTGGTCGCAAGTGGAAAGGGCGCTTGATGCGCCGGATGCATGGAAAAAACGACATTGGTTATAACGTTAGATTTTATTTATATAAATGGACATAAGCTTTAGCCGCTATGCTGCCGCCAGTTTTTGACCTGGCCGCGTGATCTGTAGGGTTGTTTATCGATGGATGTGGGTAATTTCGGTTTTGTAATCGCAGGCCTGGTAGTGGGATTTATCGTGGGTATGACCGGGGTCGGAGGCGGCTCGCTGATGACCCCGATCCTGCTTTGGTTCGGCATCAATCCGGCCACGGCGGTGGGCACTGACCTGCTGTACGCCGCCATCACCAAATCCGGTGGGGTGCTGGTGCACCAGAAGAACCGCAACATCGACTGGCGCATCACCGGCTGGCTGACCCTGGGCAGTGTTCCGGCGGTGCTGGCCACCCTGTGGTTTTTGAAGAACCTGGACTCCGATCCCCATGCGTTGAACGCGGTGATCAAGCAGGGGCTGGGTTTTGTCCTGTTGCTCACGGCCCTGGCCATCGTCTTCAAGAAGAAGCTCATGGCCTTCGCCCAGCGCCACGGCAGCGATTACCAGCCCAGCCCCGGCGGCCTCAATGGCCTGACCGTGGTCACCGGGCTGATCCTCGGCACCATGGTCGCCCTGACCTCCATCGGCGCCGGCGCCCTGGGCACCGTGGCGCTGTTCATTCTCTATCCGTTCCTGGCCACCAAGCGCCTGGTGGGCACCGAGATCGCCCACGCCGTGCCCCTGACCCTGGTGGCCGGCCTGGGTCACGCCAGCATGGGCAACATGGACTGGCAACTGCTGGGCTTCCTGCTGATGGGATCGCTGCCGGGGATCTGGATTGGCAGCCACATGACCGGGCGGGTGTCCGACGAGATCCTGCGGCCATGCCTGGCGGTCATGCTGTTCTCCATCGGCTACAAGCTGGCCTTTTAAGAGCAGCGGCAAGCTTCAAGCCGCAAGCCGCAAGCCGCAAGCCGCAAGCGGCAAGCTTCGAGCGGCAAGCAGAAAGCATCTGTCAGTTGCGGCGGTAGAGTGCCAAAAATGCCGCCAGCGACAGCATGGCCGCGCCGCAGCACTGATTGAGCCGGCGCATGCCGCTGGCGGTGAGGAATTTCGCCGCCTGCACCCCGCCGGCGGCATACAGGCCCATCACCAGCACCTCGACCAGCGCTGTCACCAGCGCCAGGGTGGCGTACTGGATGAATACCGGTTGGCTGGGATCGACGAATTGCGGCAGGAAGGCGGTGAAAAACAGCAGTACCTTGGGGTTGGTCATGGCCACCGAGAAGCTGCGCCGGAATACCTCGCCACGCCGCGAACCGGCTCGCACTTGCTGGGCGCTCAGGGCTTGGGGTGCGCTGCGCCAGAGCTGGATGCCGAGCCAGGCCAGGTAGCACACGCCGACCCATTTCAAAACCATGAACAACTGCTGCGAAGCCATCAGCATCGCCCCCAGGCCGAGACCCACGGCGGCGATGATCAGCACATCCGAGAGCGCCGCGCCGGCCATGCCCACCGCCACCAGCTGGCGATTGCGCGAGGTGCCGTTGGCCATGGCCAGGAGCGAGGTCGGGCCGGGGATCAGCGCGCCGATAAAGCAGCTTGAGGTGTAGAGCAGCAGGGTGCTGGTGTTCATTGCGGCGTTCTCGTCGGGCAGGTGGCGAAGTCGACGCAGCATGCCCCAGGTCGCGGCAGGTTTAAAGGGATTCGCCTGGGGGCTGAGCGCTTATGGCTGGGGGCCGCCCCTGACCCATTCCTGCGCCGAACGCCACAGGCAGATCCCCAGGAAGTAGGCCGAGGCCGCCAGCCACAGGCCCATGATCGGTGGGCTGTGCAGCGGGTGGCTGAGGATCAGCAATGCGCCGCTGAGCAGCCATATGAAGGTCACGATGATGTTCAGTGGCATCCACTTGCGCACCCGGAACGGATGCAGGAACTGCACCTGGGTCGCTGTCAGCAGGGCCAGGACAAAGATGCTCAGCAAGGTCGGCCAGGGACCGGGCTCGATCAGGTAGAAGCACAGGGCGACCACGTTCCAGGCGGCGGGAAAGCCCTGGAAGTAGTAGTCATGGCTCTTCATGTTGACGTTGCAGAAACACAGCAGCGACGACAGCAGAATCAGCGACGTGGCCAGCAGCGCGCTGTAGTCCGGCAGGGGCATGTAGCGGTAGATGAACAGCGCCGGAATGAACACATAGGTCAGGTAGTCGATCACCAGGTCCAGCACCGAGCCGTCGATGTTGGGCAGCACCGAACGGGTATTGACCTTGCGCGCCAGGGAGCCGTCGACCCCATCCACCAGCAGCGCCACCCCCAGCCATAGCAGGCAGGCCTTGGGCTGGTTGTCGAACAGCGCCAGGGTGGCGAGCAAGGCACTGACCACGCCGGTGGCGGTAAAGCCGTGGGCGCCCCAGGCTTTGATTCTGGCGATTTGCAGGGTCGATATCACGGACGTTTCTCCAGCGGCTGTGGTTCCTGGCGAACACCGGCGCGACAGCGTCGGCAACCCTTGCCAGGTTGCATTTATCGACCGGAGAGCCTGGTAGAAGGTTCAGCGTGAACCTTGAATCAGGCCCGGCGCGCAGCGTCCTGAGGCTAGCGCTTGCTGCTGCTCAAGCGCGCTGGGGGCAAGGTCGAGAGGGCTGCGTTGAGTCTAGGCGTCACATCGAACCTGGCATGAAAAAACGCCATGTGTCCTGCAAGGGCACATGGCGTTGACGCCAGCAATCAACGGCGGGCCGTGGTGTCGATAGCCCGTGCCGTGCGGCGCGGCCTGTTACTTCGCAGTCTCCAGTTCCTTGAGGATGGCATGGGCGGCCTTGACCCGCTCCTGGTTGGGATAGTTCTTGTTGGCCAACAGGACAATGCCGATCTGCTTGCTCGGGACGAACAGCACGTAGGCACCGAAGCCGCTGGTGGCGCCGGTCTTGTTGTACAGGGCGTCGGCCTTGGGCGCTTCGGGGGTGGCCAGCCATTGCACGGGGTGGGGCTCGGTGGCCATTTTCGGGGCGTTGCCAGCCACCAGGCGGGCCAGGGGGACGGGGTAAGCGTAGCGTTCCCAGCCCAGGCCCTGGGTCATGTCGCCGACCTGGTAGTAGCCGCTCTGGGTGCTGGCGACGGCTTGTTGCAGCGGCTTGTCGAGCTGGCCAGGTTGCAGGTTGCCGGCAATGAATTGCAGCAGGTCCGAGGCGCTGGTCTTGATTGCGTAGGCTTCGGCATCCATCGGGCCGGGACCGACCCGCACCGGCTGGTCCTGCTGATCATAGCCCATGGCGTAGTGCTGCTGCTGATCCTGCGGCACCTTGAGGTAGCTGTGCTTGAGGCCGAAGCCTGGGAACAGGCGCTGCTCCAGCAACTGCTCGTAGCTCTGGCCCAGGCTGCGGGCGGCGAGGTAGCCGAACAGGCCGAGGCTCGGGTTGGAGTACTGGCGCTGGACGCCGGGGCTGAAGCGGGGTTTCCAGGTGTTGTAGTAGTCCAGGATCTTGTCTTCGCCCTGGACCTCATCGGGAAACTGCAGTGGCAGGCCGCCGGCGGTGTAGGTGCCCAGTTGCAACAGACTGATGTGATCGAAGGCGCTGCCGCGCAGGGCCGGCAGGTACTGGCTGGCGTTGTCGGAAAGCTGCAGCTTGCCCTCGGCCTGGGCCAGGGCGGCGAGGATGCCGCTGAAGGTCTTGCTCACCGAACCCACTTCGAACAGGGTGTCGTTGTCGACCGGCTGCTGATTGTCCTTGGAGGCAACCCCGTAGTTAAAGTAATGTCGCTCGCCCTTGGCGATGATCGCTACCGCCATGCCGGGGATCTTCTGCTGCTGCATCAAGGGGCGGATGCTGGCGTCCACGGTGTTCTTCAGGTGGTTGTCCTGGGGCGTGGCCAGGGCACTGGTGCTGGCCAGGAACAGGGAGCAGGCGCTGCCAAGCGCGAATCCGGTTAAGGTTTTATGCCGCATGATCGGTGTATTTCCCTGTGTTTTGAGTAAATTGGCCGCAATTTCAAGCGCGGCTCTGCAAGCGGAAGCTTGTTCGCAAAAGGCTCGCTGCAGGACATAGGCAGCCTGCGCTGAGCCCGCTTAATGTAGGCAGTCGGTGCCGGATCGACAAACGACCATATCTCGCACGAGCCATTAGAAAAACTAGGGAATAGTCATGCTCCGTCCTCATCTGCCCTTGAATGCGCTGCGCGCCTTCGAAGCCTCGGCACGTCATTTGAGCTTCACCCGCGCGGCCATCGAGCTGTGCGTGACCCAGGCGGCGGTCAGCCATCAGGTCAAGAGCCTGGAGGCCCAGCTCAAGGTCACCCTGTTCAAGCGCCTGCCCCGGGGGCTGATGCTGACCAGCGAAGGCGAGACACTGCTGCCGGTGCTGCGCGAGTGCTTCGACCGCATCGCCCAGACCCTCGGGCGGTTCGACGGCGGGCACTATCGCGAGGTGCTGACGGTAGGCGCCGTGGGCACCTTCGCGGTGGGCTGGTTGCTGCCGCGCCTGGGGGACTTCCAGGCTCGCCATCCGTTCATCGACTTGCGCCTGAGCACCAACAACAACCGGGTGGATGTGGCCGCCGAGGGCCTGGACTACGCCATACGTTTCGGCACCGGGGCCTGGCACGGCATCGATGCCCTGCCACTGCTGCAGGCGCCGCTGTCGGTGCTCTGCGTGCCGGAGCTTGCCCGCCAGTTGCACACCCCGGCGGACCTTCTGGGCCAGACCCTGCTGCGTTCCTACCGCACCGACGAGTGGCCGCAGTGGTTCCAGGCGGCGGGGCTGGGCAGCCATAGTCTGCTGCCCCAGAGCGTGGTCTTCGACTCTTCCCTGGGCATGCTCGAAGCCGCCTTGCAGGGCCTGGGCGTGGCCCTGGCACCGCCCTTGATGTTCGAGCGGCAGTTGGCCAGCGGCGCGGTGGTGCAGCCGTTCGACATCGGCATCGTCACCGGCAGCTATTGGCTGACGCGCTTGCAGTCGCGGGCGGAAACTTCCGCCATGAGCGCCTTCAAGGCCTGGCTGCTGCAGGCGGTGGCCGCCTAGGTCCTCATCAGTAGCGCCAATGTCCCGGCGTCCACAGCCACTGGCCGGCGTGCCAGCTGTAGTGTCCGGCCACCCAGTGGTAGCTGGGGGCCGGCGCCACGGGGATCACTTCAACGATGGGCGGTGGCGGCGGCCGGCGTGGATGGACCGGGGCCACCACGCAGCCGGCCAGGGTGGTGCCAAGCAAGGTGGCGATGAGCAGGCTTTGGATCACACGACGCATGGGCGGTTTCCTTGGGAAGTGACAGTGGGCCCGCGGTGATCGCGGGTGCCGAATGGTTGAACGTGGTCGGCTGGGAAATCCGTCGCCGGGATTTCAATTGCGCTTGGCCCCGCGTTTTTCCCCCAGGTCACGCGGGTACAGGGATTCCACCAGTTGCTGGCGTTCTGTCAGCGACAGACTGCCGGCAAAATTGGCCAGGGCTTCATCCACCCGGGCCCGCAGGGCGATGTCGGCCTCGCGGGATCTACCCAGTTCGGCGTCCAGGGCACTGCGGTTCAATTGTTCGGCCCCCAGTTCACGCACCACCCCCTGGCGCGCCTCGCGCCCGGCAATGATCTGTGGCTGGCTGTCGTTGCGGGCCTGGCGCAGCAGTTGGCGCAACTGGCGTCGGCGCTCCTCGGGCATCTGCGCCATGGCCTGGCGCAGGCCATGCTGGGGCACCGCCAGGGCCTGGGGCGGCTGGGGACGGCCGAGCCACTGATACAGGCCGCCGGCCACGCCGCCGATCAGGAATACGTTGAGCAGCAGCGACAGCAGCAGCCAGGTTTTCAGGGGACGGATGGACAGGCTCACTGTTCGGCCTCCTCGGTATTGATGCTCAGGATGAATTCCGCGTCGCTCTGGTCGAACACGCTGGGCAGGGCCTCGCTGGATGCCGACAGGGGCAGGCTCAGGGCCACCGCGAGCATGCCGGCGGCCACTCCGGTGAGACCGACCCCGACCCAGCCCAGGGACGCCAGCCAGCCGGCGTAGCGTTGCCAGAAGGAGGCGCCGCGCGGCGCTGTGGCGGCCGTGGCAATGATCCGTTGCGCCAGGGCCGGTTCAGGCGCGGCCAGCTGGTAGCTGTCCAGCTGGCTGTCGAGCCAGCGCGCCTGGCGCAGGGCTTCGCTGGCCAGCGCATTGCCTTCCTGGAGCAGGGCCCGTGCGGCATCTCGCTCACGGGCGGGCCAGCGTTGCAGGTCCGCGCCATAGGCATCGGCCAGGTATGCAAAGCGTTCGGGGGTCATGGTGTTCTCCTTCCTGAGAGGTCCGCACCCTGGGCCTCGGCGAGGTGGCTGCGCAGATTGCGCCGGGCCCGTGACAGCAGGCTCTCCAGCGCTTCGACGCTGATGTTCATCAGCGCCGCGGCCTCGGTGTTGGACAGTTCCTGGTAGTACTGCAGGACGATCGCCTCGCGCTGGCGATCCGGCAGTCGGTCCAGGGCCGCAGCCATGCGCCGGCTCTGCGCGCTGGCTTCCAGTTGTTCGTCGGGTGTCGGGCCGTGGTCCACCACCTCGAAGGCTTGCTCGCTGTCGAGCTGCAGGTGCTCCTTGCGCCGGCGCAGGCGGTCGTAGCACAGGTTCAGCGCCACCCGGTGCAGCCAGGTATCAAAGCGCGCCTGTTCGCTGCGCCAGTGCGCCGCCTGTTTCCAGATCCGCAGGAAACTCTCCTGGGCGATGTCCCGGGCCTCGTCGGCGTCACCCAGCAAGCGGCTGGCCAGGGCCAGCAGGCGCGGCAGCTTGCGGGTGACCATTTCTTTCACGGCCTGGGCTTCGTTGTTGCCAATGCGGGCCAGCAACTCCATATCCGGGTCGGTGTCGTTCAAATCGGCGGTTCTCGGTGCAGTGGAGGGGCGATTCGCAAGAGCGCGTGCTCAGCGCAGCCAATGGCCTTCGATCCAGTACCAGTTCGGCCCGCGGGCCTGCCAGTGCCCGGGCACCCACTGGCCGCGGCGCATCACTGGCTGCCAGTGGCCCGGCACCCAGACATAGCCGCCTGCGTGCCAGCGCCAGTGGCCGCGATCCCAGGCGTAACCGGGACGGGCCATGGGCGGCGCTTCGTAGCGCATGGGCGGCGGGGCCTGCTGAATGATCACGGTCTGGGCGAAGGCCGGGCTGCCGGCCAGGGCCGTGAAGGCCAGGGGGATCAGCAGCAGGGTGCGAAGACGTGGCAGGCAACGGGCAAGCTTCATGATGGCTCCTTCAGGCCTGCGTTCGCGATTGAACGCAGCTGATGGGTTCAACGATAGGTGGCCGAAGAATCCGTCGCGGGGAAATGCACGTTTATCCGCGCCCGGTTCAACCGCGGTTCAGCGAGCGGGCCAGGGGACTGATACGGGCCGTGGCGGAGGGAAATATGTCGGCGGTGGCGGCGACGGAAGTTGCCAGGGGGAGCCGTTCAATCGGTAACCCTGTGCAGCAGCGGCGAGGTTGGTCGGCGCCGCACAGAGGTTGCATCACTGAACCCTTGAGGAATGCACCATGTCCCGTCGTATCGCACTGCTGATTGTTATGGCCACGATGCTGTCTTTGGGGGGCTGCGTGGTTTACCCCGGGCACTATCATGGCTGCTGCTACCGCTATGGCTATTACCGCTAGGGCACGGGGCGGCACGCCGGTGTGGCCAGTTGCTTGGCTAAGCCCCGCGGGCCCGGCACAATCCTCGACCTTGCAGGGCCGGCACCGGCGTCGCGCCGATGGCCGGCATGCCCCGGGAGTGTGGAGGAAGGTGGATGCCCGTCTTGGAACAGCAGGACCAGGCTCAGGACCCGGATGCGATTGCGCGTCCGGTGTGCGCCCTGCGCATCTCAATGCAAGAAGAGCGCTGGGAACGACCATGGCACAGTCATCGCAAGGCCCAGTTGCTGTTTCCCGCGGGCGGTGTGCTCAGTTGCGAGAGCGCCGAGGGCCTGTGGCTGGCGCCGCCGCAGTGCGCGGTGTGGATTCCCAGCGCGATCGAGCATCGGGTCCAGGGGCTGGAGAATGCCCAGGGCTATTGCCTGTTGGTCGAGCCCGAGCACGCCCGTTCATTGCCTCAGGCCTGCTGCACCCTGGTGATGTCGCCGCTGTTGCAGGAGTTGCTCAAGCGCTGTGCGCAACTGCCGTTCCTGTATGACCAGGACGGCGCCGCCGGGCGCCTGGTCGCGGTGACCCTGGATGAGCTGGCGGTCGCGCCCCGCGAGCAGATCCACCTGCCCATGCCCCAGCATGCACAGCTGCGGCGTCTGGCCCAGCAGATCCTTGAACAGCCGCAACGGCGCCTGAGCCTTGGGCAGTGGGGCGAGCAGATCGGCCTCAGCGAACGCAGCCTGAGCCGCTTGATCGTGGCCGAGACTGGTCTGAGTTTCGGTCGCTGGCAGCGCCAGTTGCACATCCTCCTGGGGCTCAGGCAATTGGCTCGGGGCGACTCGGTGGAGTGTGTGGCGCTGACCCTGGGCTATGACAGCGCCAGCGCCTTTATCCGCATGTTCAAGAAAGCCGTGGGTCAGCCGCCCGGGCGATTTTTTGCCGAACGTCGCCAGGCCCTGGAGGGCGACCAGGCTCTGTAGCCGCAGGTGCCCGTTCGCAGCTTGCGGCAGCGGCCAGATCTGGCCGGATTGGTCAATAACTTGTCGATCTCGGCTGATGCGGACAATGGTGGGCAGGAAGATGATAAGCATTCTTGTTTGTCAGATTCTTGAGGTGTTCCCATGTACTTCGATCATCAGCATTTTCCCCTGGTCTGGATGCGTCGCGCCGAAGGCGCAGGGCAGCCGGGAGTCGATCCTTTCCAGCAGTTGGAGGGGCTTATGCAGCGGGCTCAGGCCTTTGTCCTGATGAGTGATGTGCTGCCTGAGCCCGAGCAGCGCAACAGCGCTCAGAGCAAAGCGATGCTCAAGCAGGGCTCGTTGTGGATGAAGCGCAACAAGGCGGCGATCCGCCGCTGGATCAAGGCGATGATCGTCATCGCCCCGCAGCCGGAGTCACAGGCCCGGGTCGAGGCGTTTGCCGACAGCTATGAAAAGTTCTGGGGCTATCCGCTGTTGCACAGTGCCTCGCCGCTGGCCGCTGCCGCCATGGCCCAGCAACTGCTGAGCCCACCGCGCGTCAATCAGCACAACTGGTAGTCCCAGTCGCTTCAGGTGCGCAGGTGCTCGGGGACGTTGGCGCTGAGCACCTTGCCCATGCTGATCCGGGGTTCAACCTGATAACCCAGGGCCTGGTAGAAGCCCTGCACCGCGGCGTTGCTGCTGAGGATCTGCAGGTTGATCTTCAGGCAGCCGCGGGCTTGCAGGGCCTGTTCGCCGTGGTGCACCAGGGCCCGGCCGGTGCCGAGCCGGCGCTGTTGCGGGTCTACCGCCAGGGAGTACAGCCAGCCGCGGTGGCCGTCGTAGCCGGCCATCAGGGTGCCGACGACCTGCCCTGAGGCCAGGGCGACGAAGAACAGCCCGTCATCCACTGCAAGCTTGCGCTCGATGGCCAGCTCCGGCGCGTTGTGGGCGGTGGCGTAACCGAAGACCCGCTGCCACAGCTCGATCACGGGCTGGCGGTGCCGGGTGTTGCAGTATTCGACGAGTTGGATCATGGCGTGGGCTCGGTGATGGGTGGGGGGCGGGTTGCGGCGGCCGGCTGGTTTCAGTCTTGATGGCCGGGCCAGGTTTCGGTGGGGAAATAGGCTTCCAGCCCCGGCTCACGGTGGTCCACGCCGTCCCGGGTCCAGTAGCAGCTCAAGCGCGAGTAGTTGTCCAGGTCGCCGCGGACCAGGCAGGTGGCGCTTTGCCCGGGCTCGCTGAAGCGCAACACATCGGCCTGGGCGATATTGGCCCGTTCCACCTTGCCGATGGCGCTGGTGGTCTGGCCATTGATGGTCTTGACCAGAGTCAGGGCCTGGTTCTCGTAGCGGATCACCGCGGTGCCGGAGTAGGTCGGGCCACCGTCCGGCTGCTTGCCGATCAGCATGAACTGGCCGGGCACCATGCTGTAGTAGATGTGCTGGTCCTGATCTTGTTCCTGCTTCTGCGCGGCCTGGGCCGCGAGGCTGGACAGCAGCAGGCCGAGAAGGGCGGCGCGGGAGAAATGCGGCATTGGTGCTCACTCCTGTTGAGGCGGGGGGCCATGATTCCAGACTGGGTGTTGCAGATAAATGCCCGGGCGGCTAGCGATGTTCGATCACCAGGATCGCCATGGTGTCGGCCTCCAGGGCTTCGAACACGTGCGGCTGGTCGGCGCTGTAGCGGATGTAGTCGCCGGCATTCAGCTTGACTGGGTTGTCCGCCGGTCCGGCCAAGGCCCGTCCGCGGCCAATCACCAGATGTTCCACGGTGCCCGGCAAATGAGCCTTGGATTGCCGCGGCTGGCCGGGTTGCACCCTGAGGCGGTACAGATCGCGCTGTGCTCCGGGTGGGCAGTGGTCCAGCAGGGCGGCCGCATAATGGGCGTCCTCGGCGTGGGCGGTGGTGCCTTCATGGGCACGGATGACCTTCAACTGATGCGTCGGCTGCTCGAAAAAGCGTGTGACCTGCAGGCCCATGGCCTGGGCCAGGGCCCACAGGGTCTCGATGCTCGGGTTGCCCGTTCCGGCTTCCAGCTGGGACAGGGTGGACTTGGCCACGGCCGCCCGCTTGGCCAGTTCCGAGACGGAAAGACCGGCGTTCAGACGTTCGCGCTTGATGGCCATGGCCAGTTGGCCAATAGGCGAAAGGGTACTTGCTTCGTTCGTTTTGTCGTTCATTTGTCTGTTAAATCATCCTTGTTTCTCTTGACGTCGATAAAATACGCCGTTCATTATATCGTCTGATTGTTCGATATAAAAACAAATGGAGTGTCCTGGATGAGTGTGCGGCACTGGGCAAGTTCATGGGGCTGAGCCTGCGGTTGGTGGTGATTCCGTATCACGAGATCTCTCTGGCGGTGCATTGCCTGGCCCACCTGCATCAGTGCCTGGGGGATTGGCTGGTGGCCGGGCAGACCCACCTGTTCGTCGAATCACCCCGCTGGTACAGCCGCTAGCGCCGGAGGGAGCGGCACTTAAACCTTGAGCACCTTGCCGCTGGCCGCCACCGCCAGCAGCAGGACCGCGATCAGGCCGAAGGCCAGGCTCAGGCTGCTGCCATGGGCGATGAAGCCGATCACCGCGGGGCCGGCCAGGATGCCGGCATAGCCCAAGGTGGTGATGGCCGGCACGGCGATGCTTTCCGGCATGACCTGCTGCTTGCCCACGGCGGTGTACAGCACCGGCACGATGTTCGAGCAACCCGCGCCCACCAGGGCATAGCCCAGCAGCGCCGCTTCCCAGGCCGGGGCCAGGGTCGCCAGCAGCAGGCCGGCCGCCGCGGTGCTGCCGCCGATGATGATCACCCGGCGCGCCCCCAGGCGATGGACGATGGCATCGCCGGTCAGGCGACCCAGGGTCATGGTCAGGGCGAAAGCGGCGTACCCCAGGCCGGCGTAGGCGGCATCCAGGTTGCGCTCGGCGGTGAGGAATACCGCGCTCCAGTCCAGCACCGCGCCTTCGGCGAGAAACACCACGAAGCACAGGCAGCCAATGAACAGCACCACGCCGTGGGGCACGGCAAAGGCCGGGCCCGGACTCTGGCTGCCGTAGGGCAGCATGTGCGGCGCGGCCTTGAGCAGGGCCAGCAGCATCAGGGCGATCACCACCAGGGTCGCGCCCAGCGGCGACAGGCCCAAGCCAAGCAAGGCGCTGACCCCCGCGGCGCCGACAATGCCGCCCAGGCTGAACAGCCCGTGGAAGCCCGACATCATGGTCTTGCCGCTGGCACGCTCGACGATCACCGCTTGCAGGTTGACCGTGGAATCCACACCACCCAGGCCGGCGCCGAACATGAACAGCGCGGCCATCAGCAGCGGGATCGAGCTCAGGGTCGCCAGCAGCGGCAGGGCCAGGCAGATCAGTAAAGTGCCGCCGGCCATCACCCGACGGCAACCGAAACGCCCGGCCAGGGCCCCGGCGATCGGCATCGCCAGGATTGAACCCACCCCCAGGCACAACAGCAGCAGGCCCAGGGTGCCTTCGTCGAGCCCGGCCCGGGCCTTGGCGTAGGGCACCAGCGGGGCCCAGGCGGCAATACCGAAACCGGCGATGAAAAAGGCGATGCGCGTGGACATCTGTTCGAGGCGGCCGGGGGTGGCCTGGAAGTGGGTGTTGCTGGCAGTCATAAAAATCCTTGGCGATCAGGTGCCAGCGAGGGGGGCAACGCTGGCTGACCGGTTGTGCTGTCGCACCGATCCCTTGTTCGTGCAGCCTGGTATCGGTGGCGCCTTCAGGAGGCTTCGAGGGTGGCCGAGGGGGATTGTGACAAAACTATCGGTTGAAGGTTGCAGAAAAACCCAACCGGGCCAGTGATTGGCCGGCCCATGGTCGCGCTGGCAATCGTTGCGGGCATTTCACGGCCGGGGGCCGCAGGAACAAATAATAGTGCGCAGGTGAGACGTCTATTGCGCATAATCGGCGGCTTTTGCACAAAATCATTCCACTGTGCGCCGTTGTTTTCCGGAGTTGCGCCGTTCATGAACACCAGTCTCGATGCCTATGACCTGAAGCTGCTCGCCGAGCTGCAACGCGATGCCAGTACCGCGCAGAGCGAGCTTGGCCTGCGGGTCAACCTGTCCACGGCGGCGGTCAACCGACGGCTCAAGCGCCTGATGGACGAGGGCGTGATCGAGCGCTACACCGCGCAAGTTGCCCCGGATGCCCTCGGCCATGAGCTGAGCATCATCGTCGAGGTGGAAGTGGAGAGTGAGCGCATCGACCAGATCGACGCGCTCAAGCGCAGTTTCCAGGCCTGTCCCCAGGTCCAGCAGTGTTACTACGTGGCCGGTGAATGTGATTTCGTGCTGATTTTCTGCGTGCGCAACATGGCCCAGTACACCCAGCTGACCCGCGAGCTGTTCTTCGACAATGCCAACGTCAAGCGCTTCAAAACCCTGGTGGCGATGAGCCGGGTCAAGGTCGGACTCCAGGTGCCCACCGACGGTTGAGGCTCAGGGGGTGTGCAGTGCCTGCACCAGGAAGTCGATGAACACCCGGACTTTCTGTGACAGGTGGCGCTGGCTGGGGTACAGCGCGTAGATCTGGCGGCTGGGCAGGCGCTGTTCCGGCAACACTCGCAGCAGTTGACCACTGTCCAGCAGCGGTTGGGCGACAAAGCCGGGCAGGGCGCCGATGCCCAGGCCGGCTACCAGCATGTCGCCGAGCAGCAGGCTGTTGTCCACGGCAAAGTGCACCGGCAGCTCCAGCCGGGTCTGGCCTTGCGGGCCCTCCAGTTGCCAGTGTCCGGGATGCTCCGCCAGCCGGTAGGCCAGGCAGCGGTGGCGCCGCAGGTCGGCAATCGCGCGTGGTGTGCCCTGGGCCTGGAGATAGGCCGGTGCGGCGCAGATCACCTGCTCAACCTGTCCCAGGTGGCGCGCGATCAGGGTCGAATCCTCCAGTTGCCGGCGAATCCGCAGGGACACATCGAAGCCTTCGCCCACCACATCCAGCACCTGATCGTTGAGGGTCAGGTCCACCTGCAATTGCGGGTAGCGCTGCATGAACGCCACCAGGATCGGCGACAGCACCTTGAGCCCGAACGACATGGGCGCGTTGACCCGCAGGCGGCCGTCGGGTTCGTGGCTGCCGGCCTGGGTGGCGCGCTCCAGGGCGTCCAGCTCATCCAGCAGATGACAGCATTCATTGAAGTAACTCTGCCCGGCTTCCGAGAGGCTCATGCGCCGGGTGGTGCGCAGGATCAGCAGACTGCCCAGGCGCTCTTCCAGTTGCCGCACCTGCTTGCTGACGGCGGCGGTGGAGTGTCCGAGGTCGGCGGCGGCCTGGCTGAAGCTGGCCCGTTCCACCACCCGGCGAAAGGTGCGCATGGCCATCAGTACATCCATATTGTTTCCCCAGGGTTGAATATCTATCCACGAATCGGCTGATTATCTCTGATTGATCCCTCAATACCATGAGCACTTCATTTCACAGGAGTGTTGTCATGGCCCATCACGCAATCTCGAAGATCCTCCCCGGGGTGCTCGCCCTGGCCCTGTTCAGCGGTGCTTGCAGCGCCGCCACTGCGGCCCGCGCCGAGGTGGGGATCAGCCCTTGGGGGCCCAAGGATGAGATCGGTCGCTTGAACCTGATCACCCCTGAATCCCGGGCGGCGATCATGGCTCGGGTCAGTGGCGAACAGGCCTACGACCTGGCAGTGGACTACTTCATTGGCATGCCCAGCTGGCAGGCCGCCGGCGACCCGCCGTACCAGATGTGGATGACCCACACCCCCCACGGCAATGTGGTCGCCGATCCGATGCAGGTCGGCGAACCGATGAACCAACACGTCAGTTACAGCGGTTCGGCAGTATCGATGTACGCCCACATGGGCACCCATATCGACGCCCTCAACCACTTCGGCCTCAACGGCAAGATCTGGAACGGCTACCGCGCCGATCAGCACCTGGGGGACCGTGGCTGGAACGTCACCGGCGCGGAAAAGCTGCCGCCGATCATTGCCCGCGGGGTGCTGATTGATGTGGCTGCGGCCAAGGGCCAGGAACAGCTGGCGGACAGCTACCGGGTGACCCGCGCCGACCTGCAACAGGCCCTGGCCAAACAGAAGGTGGCGCTGGAAAAGGGTGATGTGGTGCTGATCCGCACCGGGCGCATGCGCGACTACGACAATGCCCAGCGCTATATGGCCAACCCGCCGGGGCTGAGCCTGGATGCGGCGAAGTTCCTGGTGGAAGAGGGCGGCGCCATGGTGGTGGGGGCGGACAACCTCAGCTTTGAAACCTTCCCTTCCGAGGTCGAGGGCAATTACCTACCGTTGCACACTTACCTGTTGGCGATGCAGGGCGCGCCGATCATGGAGCTGGTCAACCTGGAAGGCCTGTCCCGGGACAAGGTGTACCAGTTCGCCTTTATCGGTGCTTCACTCAAGCTGCGCGGTGCCGATGCCGCGCCGATCCGGCCCATGGCCTTGCCCATTCGTTGAATGGGCGAAAGGCTTTTGCTCAGGAGATGAACATGTCTACCGCGCTTTTTTCAAACCCGGTGCTGCGCCTGTCCAACCCGCCCGGGCTCTATGATCCCAGCGCCAACGGCTATTCCCATGTGGCGCAAGTGGCCGCCGGTGCTCGTCTGGTGTTCATCGCCGGGCAGGGCGGCGAAACGCCTGACGGTCAGTTGGCTGCGGACTTCGCCGCCCAGGTGTGCCAGGCCCTGGCCAACTTGCAGACCGCCCTGGCCAGCGTGGGCGCGGAGGTCAGCCAGGTGGCCAAGCTCACGGTGTTGATCGTCGATCACAGCCACGAGCGGTTGGCGATCTTTGGCCGCCAGTTGCAGGCGCTGTGGGGACCGGCGGCAACCCCGGCCTGTACCCTGATCCCGGTGCCACGCCTGGCCCTGGACGGCATGCTGTTCGAAATCGAGGCGATTGCCGCCTTGCCGTCCTGAGCTGGAGCTGACCTCTGGTGGAGCCGCTGCATTCTGCGTAATGTCAGCGGCTCGTTTTTCCGGAGGCGGTGTCATGGCGGGGTTCTACGATGCACGGGGCAATATTTATCGGGTGGTGACGCCCGCTGCGCTGCGTGGCCTGGGAATTGCCTTGCCCGGCAATGCGGCCCAGGCGGCCCGGGACCGGCGCCTGTGGGCGGAACAGGCGATCGCCGCGCTCTGCGACTGGGCGCCGGGCACCCGCCCGCCCGGGGCCAAGGCCCACCGCAGCGACGGTCTGCTGGTGGGGCCGTTCCAGGCTCAGGCGCCGTTCGACCTGTTGATCGTCAACACCGACGGCACCCTGGCCGAACGCAGCGGCAATGGCCTGACGATCTTTTCCCAGGCCCTGGCCGACCAGGGCCTGCTGGCCACCCAGGGACCGACGCTGTTGCAGGTGCACCACGACCAAGCCACGGGCGCCTCGCCGCTGGCCACTGTGGTGGAGCCGGCGCAAGTGGCGGGGCAGCAGGGCTTCTGGCTGGATCTGGGCCAACCGGCCTTTGGGCCCGAGGCGGTAGCGGCGATAGGTGTCGAGGCCGTGACCTTGAACGGTCGCGAGCTGAGCCGGGTGGCGCCGCTGCAGGCGCTGAACCCGGCGTGGGAGCACAGTCAGTTCGTGCGTATTGGCAACCCCCATTGTGTGACCCTGGTGGAAGAAGCCGACGCCTTGCCGAGCAACCCGCAGATGCTTGCGGCGCCGCTGGCGCAAGGGCTGACCGCTACGGCTTTTGCCTTGCCCCAGGGCAGCGGCGAGCCGTGCCCGGCGGGGGTTAACCTGCAATGGGCACTGCGCGAGTCGGCGCAGCGCATCGTTGCCCGGGTGTTCGAGCGCGGCGAAGGGCCGACCGCGTCGTCGGGCACCAGCGCCAGCGCCGTGGCTTGTGCGGCGTGGCGGGTGGGCTGGGTCAAGGCTGGCGAGGTGCAGGTGGTGATGCCTGGCGGCACAGCGCCCCTGATGTTGCAAGAGCGCGATGGGGTGTTGACCCGGGTGAGCCTGTTCGGCACGGCGCTGGCGCTGGCTGAGTGAGGGCGCTGGAGTTGCGGTGGCGTAGTGCAAAACGGCCGGAGTTCCTATAGCGTGGCGTCCGCCTCGGCTCATCTCCCGCTACGGCCCACCTCTCTGGAAAGGATTCGACATGCAAAAAGGAATGCCCCGCCGAGCCTTGCTCAAAGGCTCGGTCATGGCCCTGGGGGCTTTAGTCGCTGGCAGTCTTGGCGGTTGCCTGACCAGCCAGCTGTACGAAAGCCGCGCCAGCAATGAGGTCTATACGGAAACCGTGAGCCAGTTCTATATCACGGCGGACGCGCAGAGCTTTGTCATCCTGGGCAAGAAGTACCACTACTTCGTGAGGGTCGATCCCGAGTTGCTCAAGGCTATCCAGTCGGACCTGCACGGAAAAATGCAGGCCGAGTTTTCGCAGATCCTCGTCAATGCGGGGCAGAACCTGGACGGTAACCTGCTCCTGAGAATTCCCGGGCTGGACCAGCTCGACGCCCGGCAGGTCGATGAAGCCAAGGCGTTGGGCTTCGTCGTGGCGACGTCGCAAAACGCCTTGTTGCACCGCTATGCCATTCGCGGCAGCCGCTTTAAGTCCAAACGGGATATCAGCGCCTACCAGGCCAACGCGTTGAACAGCTCCTACACCTTGAATTTCTCGGCGTACCGGGAGAAGAGCAAGGTCGGCCAGGTGCTGTTGACGCCGGTGACCCTCACCGCGGATGGCGTGTTGACGATCCTCGCCTTGCCGCTGTTGCCGGTGGCGTTCATGGCGGCCCGGCCGTTCCGGGTCAAGTAAGGATCGCCGCGATCAGTCGCCGGCCAGTTGCACCTGTGCCATCTGCCGCTGCATCAGCACCTTGCCGTGGCGGATCGAATACAGCGGCAGGCCCTGGCTGCGGAGCATTTCGTAATCGCTGTCGGCCGAGAGGATCAGCAGGTTTGCCGGTCGACCTTCTTCAATCCCGTAACCCTCGCCCAGGGCCAGGGCCTTGGCGCTGTTGTCGGTGACCAGGTCCAGGGCGTTCTGCAGGTTGCGGTAGCCGAGCATGTGGCAGATGTGCAGGCCGGCTTCCAGCACCCGCAGGATGTTGCCGTTACCCAGGGGATACCAGGGATCGACGATTGAATCCTGGCCGAAACAGACGTTCATCCCGGCATCCAGCAGCTCGTTGACCCGGGTCACGCCACGGCGTTTCGGGAAGCTGTCGAAACGCCCCTGCAGGTGGATGCTTTCGGTGGGGCAGGAGACGAAGCTGATGCCCGAGTGCCCCAGCAGGCGGAACAGCTTGGCGCAGTAGGCGTTGTCATAGGAGCCCATGGCGGTGGTGTGGCTGGCGCTGACCCGCGAACCCATGTCGCGGCTGCGGGCTTCTTCGGCCAGCACTTCGAGAAAGCGCGAATGCGGGTCGTCGGTTTCGTCGCAGTGCACGTCCACCAGGCAACCCGTGCGTTCGGCCAGATCCATGAGGAACTTCACCGAACTCACGCCCTGGTCGCGGGTGTATTCGAAGTGGGGAATGCCGCCCACCACGTCGGCGCCCAGGCGGATGGCTTCTTCCATCAGCTCGCGGCCGTTGCGGAACGATTCGATGCCTTCCTGGGGGAAGGCGACGATCTGCAGGTCGATCAGGTGCCCGGTCTGCTCGCGCACCTCAAGCATGGCTTTGAGGGCGGTGAGGTCCGGGTCGGTGACGTCGACGTGGGTGCGCACGTGCTGGATGCCGTGGGCGGCCAGGGCGCGAATGGTCTTGTGGGCGCGGGCGCGGGTGTCTTCGGCGGTGATGCTGGCCTTGCGCTCGCCCCAGCACTCGATGCCTTCGAACAGGGTGCCGCTCATGTTCCAGCGTGGTTCGCCGGCGGTGAGGGTGGCGTCCAGGTGAATGTGCGGTTCGACGAAGGGCGGCACCACCAGGTTGCCGCCGGCATCCAGGTGCTCGGGGCCGAAGGCCGGGACGGCGCCAGAGGTGTCGGGGCCTTGCAGGACAATGCGGGCGATGCGGCCGTTTTCCAGGTGCAGTTGGTGCAGACCTTCACGGTGGCGCAGGCGGGCGTTGGTGATCAGCATCGGGGCAATTCCTCGAGTCGGGCAATCAGTGGTTGCGCCGTGAGATCCGGGCGCTGGCCCTTGCCCCACGGTCATTGGACTGTCCATGCGCCAGCCGCGACAAGGCCGCTGGGCAGGTACAGGGTGTTGCGTGACCGGGCCATGATAGACCCGGAACGCCTTGAATGAGCAAGGTGCGGGTTCAGCTCCGAGCCTCGGCGCCAGCGGCGGAGCGGGCGCCCAGCCAGGCGCTGAACAGGACATGACTCAGGCTGGCGACGGCGATCCCCACCAGCGGTGCGACCCAGGGCGAGCAGAACGCCGCCAGGGTGCCCAGGCCGTAGGCGGCCAGGCCCGGCCAGTTCCAGTCTGGCAACTGGCTGTCGGCCAGGCGCGGATAGCGGCCGCGCCAGCGATAGAAGAAATCCGCCATGATCACCCCGCCAATTGGCGGAATCACCGTGCCCAGCAGCACCAGATAAGGCACCAGCAAGTCGTACATGCCGAGCATTGCCAAGAGGGTGCCGATCAGTGCGCCCACCAGAGTCACGGTTTTGCGCCGGTCGGTGCGCAGCAGGTTGCAGCCGGCCACGGCGAAGTTGTAGATGGTGTTGTCCTGGGTGCTCCAGATGTTCAACAGCAGCATGGCCATGGCGGCGCTGGCAAAACCTTGCAGCAACAGCACTTCGACCACGTCCGGCTGCTGGTAAACGATGGCGCCGTAGGCACCGATCAGCACCATCAGGCCATTGCCAAGGCAGAAGCCGATCAGGCTGGCGCTCACCGCCACCCGCGCCGAGCGCGAGAAGCGGGTCCAGTTGGTGGCCTGGGTCGCGCCGCTGACAAAGGTGCCGAACACCAGGGTCAGGGCGGTGGACAGGTCCAGGCTGGCGCTGGGCGTGAGGGCCAGCAGGCCGTCGAGACCGCCGACCTGGGTGGTCGCCACCGCCATCGACAGCACCAGCAGCAGCCCCATGGCCGGCACGGCGATCCACGACAGGATCTCCAGGCCGCGATATCCGATATAGGCGGTGGCGCAGAAGGCCATGCCGAACAGCAGCATCAACCCCAGCACCGCGCCCGCATCCAGCTGGAAGTACTTGCCCAGCACCACCGCGGCGGTGGCGGTGCCCCAGGCGTACCAGCCGACCTGAGTCAGGCCGAGGATCAGGTCGCTGAGCTTGCTGCCCCGCTCACCGAAGCAGAAGCGCCCCATCAGCACCGTGTTCAGCCCGCTCCTGAAGGCGATGTAGCCCAGGCTCGCGGCGTACACCCCCAGCAGCAGGTTGCCGAGCAGGATCACCAGCAGCAGGGTGGTGAAGTCGAACGCCACCCCCAGCTTGCCGCCGGCGAACATGGTGGCGGTGAAGAAGGTGAAGCCCAGCAGCACCATGGCCATGGAGGCCAGACCCTTGCGGGCGTGCGGCGGAACTTCGCTCAGGGGGTAGTCGTTGCCGGGTTCGTGCTGGGTCATGGGCCTGTCCCTGGTCGCTGAGTGATAGCCGGTTGCTGCAGCCGGCGTGCCAAGCGGACTGACAACCGGGGAGCTGCCCGGCAGGTATAGACGATGGCGGGCATTCAGCCACGGGTGAGCGCCTGCAAAGGCACGAAAGCGGTGCAGGCGGCGTCATCTTGAGTCACGCCGCTGTGGATCAGTCGAACAGCACCTGGGTGGTCTTGCCTTGCTGAAAGTCGAAGGCTTCCTGGATATCCCGTTCCACGGTGCGGCCCAGGGACAGCGGTGGCAATTGCTCGAGGGCGAAGAAACCGGCGTCGGTGGCTTCGCTGCCGGCCACCGGGGCCGGGCCGCCTTGGCGCTCGCAGAGAAAGTACAGCTTGTAGAAGTCGCGGTGGTCGGCTTTGTAGGGGCCCTTGGCCTTGTGCCGGACGCCGTACAAGGCGCGTACCGCCACCTCAAGCCCGGCTTCTTCGTGGATTTCCTTGATCACGTTCTCGCTGGCCGACAGGCCGACATCGGCATAACCGCCCGGCAGGGCCCAGAGACCGTCGTGCTGTTCGCGCACCAGGAGGATCTTGCCGTCCTCGATCAGCGCGCCGCGCACTTCGACCATCGGTGTCGAGTAGCGCTGGGCGAAGTCCGACACCAGATCGGTGATGCGTTCCAGGGGCACGTTGCCCAGTTGCGCCAGCATGTCGTGGGCGATATCGGCGATTTCCTGGTAGCGCTCGCGGTCGTGCACGTCCTTGCAAAAATGCAGGCCGGTGGAGGCGATGGCTTGCAGGCGTTTGGCGTGGGTCAGCCAGTGGCTTTCCATGAGAGGGGTTCCTGCGACGTCAGAGAGAAGGCGCCTGTTTTAAGCCCTTGGCGGCCAGGGAGCAAGCGCCACGCCGTGGCCGGCGGCGTGACGCGGTGGGATCACCCCCCGAGGTCTTGCAGGTGGCAACGCACTTGCTGCGTTGCATCGCCCAGCAGCGCTTGCGGCCGTTCGCAACCCGGGCCGCGGCGGTTGCAGCGGTCAAGGAAGAAGCAGCCGCCGGGCAGCTTGCGGTTGCCCGGCAGTTCGGTGGGCGCCGAAACCTGGCTGTCCGCCAGGGGCGCGCCGAGGCGCGGCACCGCCTCCAGCAGCAGCTGGGTGTAGGGATGGCGCGGGCGCTCCAGCACGTGCTCGGCGCTGCCCAGTTCGACGATCTGCCCCAGGTACATCACCGCCACCCGGTCAGCCATGTGCCGCACCACCGAGACGTTGTGGGAGATCAGCACGAAGGTCAGGCCGCGGCTGCGTTGTAGGTCCGCCAGTAGGTTGAGGATCTGCGCCTGCACCGAGATGTCCAGGGCCGAGGTCGGCTCGTCGAGAACGATGATGTCCGGATCCGACGCCAGGGCTCGGGCAATGGCGATGCGCTGGCGCTGGCCGCCGGAGAACTGGTGCGGGTAGCGCTCCAGGTATTCGCCGCGGATGCCCACCTGCTGCGCCACCTTGGCGGCGATCTCGCGCATCTGTGCGGCCGGGGTGTTGCCCAGGGCGAACAGCGGCTCGGTGATGATCTTCCAGATCGGCAGGCGCGGGTCGAGGGACGATTGCGGGTCCTGGAACACGATCTGCACGTGGCTGTGGCGCTCGCGGTCGCTGGCGTAGGCCCAGCGCAGGTCGCCGCTGCTGGGCTTGACCAGGCCCATCAGCAGTTGCGCCAGGGTGCTCTTGCCGCAGCCGGACTCGCCGACGATGCCCAGGGTTTCCCCGGGGCGCAGTTCCAGGTCGATGCCGTTCAGCGCGTGGGCGAAGGCCCGGGGTCGGCCCAGCCAGTCGTTGCTCAGGGGGAAACGCACCTGCACGTCGTTGAGGCGTAGCAGTGGCGCGTTGCCGGTTAGCGAGGGGGTGGCAGTCATTGGGCGGACTCCGGGGCGGCCAGCCAGCAGGCACTCTTGCGCTGCTCGCTGGCGTTGATCGAATGCAGCGGTGGCCGTTGGGCACACAGCGCCATGGCCTGTGGGCAGCGCTCGCGAAAGGTGCAGCCGCCGGGCAGGTGGGCGAGGTTCGGCACCTGCCCGGGAATGGTCAGCAGCGGCGCGCCGGGGGCCACTTGCTCCGGCAGGCCGCTGAGCAGGCCGCGGGTGTAGGGATGCTGCGGGTCGAGCATGACCTGGGCGGTGCTGCCTTGCTCGACCACGGCGCCGGTGTACATCACATACACCCGGTCGCAGAACTGCGAGACCACCGCCATGTCGTGGGTGATCAAGAGGACCGCGGTGCCCCGTTGCCGGGCCTTCTCGCGCAGCAACAGCAGCACCTGGCGCTGCACGGTGACGTCCAGGGCGGTGGTCGGTTCGTCGGCGATCAGCAACTGCGGGTCGCAGGAGAACGCCAAGGCGATCATCACCCGCTGGCGCATGCCGCCGGACAGCTCGAAGGGGTAGGCCTGCAGCACCTGCTCGGGGTCGGCAATGTGCATGTCGCGCAGCAGGTCGATGGCCTTGGCCCATGCCTCAGCCTGGCTCAGGCACTGGTGATGGATGATCACATCGAGCATCTGCCGGCCGATGCGCCGGGTCGGGTTGAGGGCGGTCATCGGCTCCTGGAAGATCATCGCCGCGTCGCGGCCACGGATCTGCAGCAGCTGTTTTTCCGGGGTGGTGAGCATGTCCCGGCCCAGCAGCGACAGGCTGCCGGAGGTAATGCGGTAGCTGCGCTCGGGCAGCAGGCGCAGGCTGAGCATGGCGGTCACCGACTTGCCGGAGCCGGACTCGCCGACCACGCCGACGATCTCCCCCGGGTTGACGTGCAGCGACACGCCGTTGAGGGCCTGCACATTGCTGCGGTAGGCGGGGAATTCCAGGCTCAGGTTATCGATGTTGAGAACGGCGGATGAGCTCATGGTCATTTCCCCTGTTGCCGTGGGTCGAGCAGGTCACGGATGCCGTCACCCAGCAGGTTGAAACCGGTGGCGGTGAACAGGATCGCCAGCCCGGGAAAGGTCGAGTACCACCAGTTGTCGAGGATGAAGTTGCGCCCGGTGGCCACCATCGCCCCCCATTCGGCGGTGGGCTGCTGCGCCCCGAGGCCGATGAAGCCCAGGGCCGAGGCCATGAGGATGGCGCTGCCGATGTCCAGGCTCAGTTGCACCAGCAACGGCGGCATGGCGTTGCGCCCCACGTGCCAGCTGACGATGTGCCAGCGCCCGGCGCCGTAGGTCTGCGCCGCCTTGACGTAGCCCATCTGGCGGATGCTCAGGGCCTGGCCCCGGGCCAGGCGCACGTAGAACGGAATGCGCACCAGGGTGATCGCCAGCATGGCGTTGAACAGGCTCGGGCCCAGGGCGGCGGCCAGGGCCATGATCAGCACCAGCGACGGCACCGAGAGCATGATGTCCATCAGGCGCATGATCAGGCTGTCGAAGCGCCCGCCGATGATCCCCGACAGGCAGCCCAACAGGCCACCGGCCAGGCACGAGGCGAAGGCCACGAACAGGCCCACGCCCACCGACTGGCGGCTGCCGTGGAGCACCCGGCTGAACAGGTCGCGGCCGACTTCGTCGGTGCCGAACCAGTGGGCGGCGCTGGGGGCGGCCAGGCGCTGGGCCAGGTTCAGGGCATTGGGGTCATGGCTCGACAGCCAGGGAGCGAAGGCCATGCACAGCAGCACCAGCAGGGTCATCCCCAGCCCGGCGATGGTCAGCGGGCTCTGCCGCACGCGGTAGCCCAGGTAGGCCAGGCGCGCGCGCCAGTCATTGGCTTGTGCGGGCACCGGCAGGGGAATGTTCAAGGGAGCGGACATCTCAATTTACCTCGCCAATGCGCGGGTCGATCACCCGGTACAACAGGTCGATCGCCATGTTCAGCAGCACATAAATGAACGACACCAGAATCGCGAAGCCCATCACCGCCGGGAAATCCAGGGCCTGGATCGACTTCACCACATAGGCGCCCATGCCCGGCCAGGCGAACACGGTTTCGGTCAGCACCGCGCCGTACAGCAGGTCGCCCAGGGTCAGGCCGAGCACCGTCACCGAAGGAATCAGCGCGTTGGGCAGGGCGTGGCGCAGGATCACCGCCCAGCGCGACAGGCCGTAGGCCCGGGCGGTGCGGATGTAGTCCTCGCCGAGCTGGTCGAGCATCGCCGAGCGGATCTGCCGCGCCACCACTCCGAGGTTGACGAAGCCCAGGGTCACCGCCGGCAGGATCAGGTGCTGCAGGGCATTGAAAAACAGCGGAATGTCGCCGGCCAGCAACGAGTCGATCAGGTAGAAACCGCTGATCGTCGGTGGCGGCTCCAGGCCCTCGTCCAGGCGCCCGCTGCCGGGCAGCCAGCCCAGGTGGCCGTAGAACAGCAGGATCAGCCCCAGACCCAGCCAGAACGCCGGGGTGGAAATTCCGGTGACCGCCAGGGTACGGGCGATCTGGTCGATAAAGCGGTTGTGATAGACCGCCGACAGCACCCCCAGCGGCACCCCCACCAGCACCGACAGCAACAGCGCCGCCAGGGCCAGTTCCAGGGTCGCCGGGAAGAAGGTCTGCAAGTCTTCCAGCACCGGGCGGCTGGTGCGGATCGAGGTGCCCAGGTCGCCGTGCAGCAGGTCGAGCATGTAGCGCCCATATTGCTGGTACAGCGGCAGGTCCAGGCCCAGTTGGTGGCGGATGTTCTGCACGATGGCATCGCTGGCCCGGTCGCCGGCGATCAGCCGCGCCGGGTCACCGGGAATCAGGTGCGAGATGGTGAAGGTAATCAGCGAAACCCCGACCACGACCAGCAACAGGCCGAGCAGGCGTTTGCGCAACATATTCAGGAAGGCCATGAGGCAACCTCGTTAACGCTTGACGAACGGCAGGGCGCACGACGGCGTCCAGCCGGGAACACGGCAACCCGGCGCCGACCCGGTTCAGAGGGCGGCGACCGGGACTACGGGCGCGGTCCTACTTGCTGATTTCAGCGATGTTGAACACCTGTTCCAGCATCGGATGGAACACGTAGCCCTTCACCGAATCACGCATCGGCAGGCTGTAGTTCTTCTGATACAGGTAGGCGTAGACGTTGTCCTTGAGGACGATCTTCTGCGCCTTCTGGTACAGCTCGATGCGCTGGGCGGTGTCGTTGGTGGCGGCTGCTTCGCGGATCAGGCTGTCGACCTCGGGGTTGCTGTAGAACGAGCGGTTGCCCGGCAAGCCCTGCAGGCTAGAGTCGAACCAGAAGTTCATGAACATGTAGGGGTCGGCGAAGTCCGGGCTCCAGGAGCCGATGGCCACGTCGTAGTCACCCTTGCCGACCCGTTCACGCATGGTGGCGTTGGCCAGCTTTTCCATCTTCAGGTTGATCCCCAGGGGCGCCAGGCCAGCTTGCAGGGTCAGGCCGATGGATTCCCAGTTGGCGTCCTTGTCCGAGTACAGGTAGGTCAGATTGCTGATCTTCTGCGGGGCCTTGGCCAGGCTGGCCTTGGCGCCGTCGAGGTTCTGCTGCATCAGCGGCAGGCTCGGGTCGTGGGCCCACATGCCGTCGGGGATCGGCCCGTTCATCAGCTTGGCCTGGCCCTTGAGGATGCCGTCGACGATGCCTTTGTAGTCGATGGCCTGGACCAGCGCCTGACGTGCCTCGACATTGTTCAGGGGCGCGCGCTGGTTGTTCAGGTACAGGTAGTTGACCCGCAGCGAGGGGAAGGTCTGGATCACCACTCCGGACTTGCCGGCCAGGGTGCCGAGCTGGTCTTCGGGCATGTCCTCGATGATGTCCAGGTCGCCGCGCTCCAGTTGCAGGCGTCGCACCGAAGCCTCGCTGATGATCTTGATCACCACCTTGTTCAGGCTCGGCTTGGGCCCGGCGTAGTAGCTGTTGGGCTCCAGCGTCAGCGACTGGCCCTTCTGCCAGTTGCTCAGGCGGAAGGCCCCGGAGCCGGCGGTGTGGGTCGACAGGTAGGCGTTGACGTCTTCGCCCTTGTTGGCCACGTCCGGGTTGATGATGCCGCCGCCGTTGTGGGCCAGGGTGTAGAGGAAGGGCGCGTAGGGCTTCTTCAGGGTGAAGCGCACGGTCAGCGGGTCGACCACCGCCACGCTCATGTCATCCGGGAAGGCTCCGGACGGGCCTTGCTTGAGCTGCATCAGGCGCTCGAAGGAGAACTTCACCGCCGCGGCGTCCACCGGTTTGCCGTCGTCGAATTTATTGCCGGGCTTGAGCTTGAAGTCCCAGGTCAGGTTGTCGGCGGAGGTGCTCCAGCTCTCGGCCAGGTCGCCCTGGACTTCGGTGCTGCCCTTGCCGTTCTCGACCTTGTAGGTCACCAGCTTCTGGTAGGCCGGGTAGGTCACGGCCCAGTCGTTGTTGTCGATGGTCACGGCCGGGTCGAGGGTCTGCGGGTCGGCAGCCTTGCCGATCATCAGGGTGTCCTTGGGCGCGGCGGCGCTGGCCGCTTGCCAGGCGCCCAGGCTCAGGGCGGCGCACAGCAGCGACAGGGCGACACGGGTGGACAGACGCACATCAGGGTGATTGCGGTTAGGGGTCATGCCGGTTTCCTTGATCATTCGATTAATGGAAGTTCGTCAGGTTTTTTATAAAAGCTATAACCGGGCAGTTGTTGCTGAAGCGGTGTTGCAGTACGACCGGCTTGGGGCAGTGGGCTGCCTGTTGTTGTGGCCGGCTGGGGAACGGGAAATCAGTGTTCGAAGGGCTGGTCGTGCTCCTGGATCAGGGGGAAGTCCTCGGCGTTGGGCAGCTCGTAGTGCCACCACTCGGTGGGGATCGCCTCGAAACCGGCGCTGAGCATGATCCCCAGCAGCATCAGGCGATTGCGCTGCACCTGGGGCGGCAGGTCGCGGTAGAACTGGTGCGACTTGGGCTCCATGGCATCAAAGGCGGTGCCCATGTCCAGCGCCTGGCCGCATTCATCCACCAGGGTCAGGTCCACGGCCACGCCACGGGTGTGATGCGAGCCCAGGCGCGGGTCGCGCACGTAGTCCGGGTCGGGCAGGGCCTGCCACAGCAGCTGCTGGGCGTAGGCCGGGCGATAGGCGTCGTAGATGCGCAGGCCCAGGCCGGCCATGCGCGCCAGCTGGCTGGCCTTGTACAGGCAGGCCGCGGCGTCCTTGTGCAGCAGGCAGCGGGCGTTGCGGTAGATCACCTGGCCGGCCAGGTTGTCGGCGCTGGCGTAGACCAGGTCGATTTCCAGTTGGTGGCGCTGGGCGTCGATTTCGACAAGGGGGCTGTTGTTCACTCACTCACTCCATCTAGGGGCACGCTTGAAGGTCAGGATTCGAACTGGCCGAAGGCTTCCTGCAGCTTGCGGTTTTTCGCCAGGCGCTCATCCAGGCGCTCGCCATAGCCCTCGGCCACTGCGGACACCATCAGGTTGAACAGGCAGGTCAGCGGCGCCAGGGAATCCCAGAACTGGCCGACATCGGTTTTCAGTTGCAGCAGGTCCAGCGGGTAGTCCCGGGCCCAGGGGCATTGCAGGTCGGTGACCAGGGCCAGGGGCAGGGCGTTGGCGTTGGCCACTTCGCAGAAGGTCTGGGTGATGGCGGAGTAGGCGCGAAAGTCGGAAATGATCGCGTAGGGCTTGGCGAAGCCCGAGTTCAGGGTTTCCGCGTAGATGCCCGACAGGCCGTCGACGTAATAGACCTTGGGCCGGATGTATTCCAGGTGGCTGTGGAAGGCGTTGAGAATGCCCCGGGTCGACTGGATACCGATGATGAACACCGCGTCGGCCTCGACGATCTGCCGCACGATGGCGGCGAACACCGGGCTGCGGGCCAGGCCGTAGACGTACTGAATGGCCTCGATCTCGCGGTGCATCGAGCGCTCCAGGGCATCGTCCTGATGGGCTTCGCTGCGAAACGCACCGAGCCGATCGGTGATCAGCCAGGAGGCCGGGGCATCGCCGCGCAGGCCTTGCTTGACGTCATCCAGGTTGCGGTAGCCCAGGGAACGCAGGAAGCGCCCCACGGAAATCCCCGTGGTGCCGGCTTGCTGGGCGATGCTGTCGGCAGTCTCGAAGGGCAACTGCTGGAGGTTGGCCAGCAGGTAGGTGGCGATGCGCTTGCCGGTGGGCGTCAGGCTTGCAAACTGCTGTTCCAGGGTGACTTGGAAACTGTTCTTGTCCATGACCATCTCGCCAGGCGTTCGCGGATAATGTTATTAAAATTTCATTTTTGTAGATCGTGTTAGAAACATAACATCGGCCTTCGCGGCAAAACAAGGCTTTTGTGATGCCGTGTCGTTTTCCGCAAGAAGTGTCGCGGGAGGCGCTTTTCAGCGAGGAGGGGCGGGGCTGCTCAGCCACTGGCCGAGGTCGATGATGGCGCTTTCCACGGTGCGGCTGCGACCGCTCCAGGAACAGGCCAGCATCAGGTTGCGCGGCAGATTGAAGTCTTCCACCGCAAACCCCTGGGCATCGCGGCCCTGGGCGTCAGGGGACACCTGCTGGCGCAGGGTCGCGGGGCCGCTGAAGTAGGCCCACACCGGCTTGCCCAGGGCGATGGCCACGCCCACTTCGAAGGCGGTGCCGGAGTCGGGCTCCAGGCCGCGAAAGTCGTTGAGGTTGGCCAGCAGGGCGTCGCAGTCGCGGATCATGGCCAGGTTCTGCTGGCAGATCCACTGCGCGCAGGCTTCTGGCGAGAGGTGCTGCGGCGCCTGGTTATCCAGGGGGAACAGGCCGTGCAGGCCCTGTTCGCGGCACAGTCGCTTGAGGTACTCGCCATGGGCCTGGGCATCACTGCGGAACACGTCGAAGCCGGCGAGGTAGATGCGTGGGCTCATGGGCAGCTCGATCTCTTCTGTGGCGAGGGAGCTTGCTCCCGCTGGGTGGCAGCGCCACGCCAAAGGCGCTAAACGCGGTGCTCCAGGCCGATCACTGATTCGGCGTCATCAGCCCAGCCGCGCAGGGCAGGGCACGGCTCATTCGCCGCGATAGATGCAGCCACTGGTGCAGGTTTCGTGGATGCGGATCGCGCTCAGCTCCGGCAGCAATGGCTTGAGCTCGTTCCAGATCCACTTGGCCAGGACTTCGCTGGTGGGGTTTTCCAGGCCGGGGATGTCGTTCAGGTAGTTGTGGTCCAGGCGCTCGTACAGCGGCTTGAAGATCGCCTTGATTTCCGAGAAGTCGCGGATCCAGCCGGTGTGCGCGTCGATCTCGCCACTGAGGTGGATCGCCACCTTGAACGAGTGGCCATGCAGGCGGCCGCACTTGTGGCCTTCAGGCACGAAGGGCAGGCGATGGGCGGATTCGAAGGTAAATTCTTTGAAGATTTCCACAGTGTCGGTCAGCTCTGTCAGGTGGCGTCGCCCGTGGGCGAGTTGAGGCAGGCGGCGAGTTTATCAGCTTGGCTCCCGGGCTGCGGAAAAACCCTGACTAAAGGGTCAGTCCGCCGCACCGGTGGGTTTCTAGAGGCTTTGCAGGCGTTCGCCCAGGCGGTTCTGCGCCGCCAGTTCGAGGAATTCGTCGCCCAGGCGCCGGCTTTCGTCCATGGCGCTGCGCCAGTATTTCTGCCGGCTGGCGTCGTCGCCCATGAAACGCTTGAAATCGTTGCGGTCCGGCAGCTTGCCGTAGGGCAGGCGCGCCAGGTACTCCTTCGACGGCGCCAGCAGCAGGACGTCGCGCAGGCGTTCGGGGCTGGCCCGGCGCCAGGGCAGGGTCTTGTCGAACCAGCCGGGGATCACCCGGTCGGTGAAGTGCGGGTAGAGCACGATGTCGCTGCCGCTGTAGGGCAGGTCCAGGTGGTAGTCCAGCAGGCCGCCGTCGCGGAAGGTGCCGGCGCCGGCGCCGGGCAGTTCGCGCACGCCCTGCATGACCATGGGGATCGAGCCCGAGGCCAGCAGTGCCTGGCGCAGGTTGCCGCGATCCAGAGGCACGAAGCGCGAGGGAAAGTCCTCCAGGGCCTGCAGCGGCGGGGCCAGGCGCGGGTCGTGCAGCACCAGGCGCTCGAAGTGCCGCGCCAGCCGCGCGCGGCCCCGCAGGTTGTCGGCGATCACCGAGGACAGGCCCAGGCCCAGGCGCCCGCGATGGTCGTCGGCGAGCAGGCCGTGGCTTTTGACCACCATGATGTTGAGGCGGTAGTGAGGGTTGTCGAGGATCGTCGCATCGCGACCATCGAGCAGGTCGTCGAGCATGCGCTGCGAGCTCTGACTGATCTGCGCCATGCTCACGCCCTTGGCGAAGCTCTGGGCGTTGTACAGCTGGCCCAGGCGGCGGATGCCTTCGGCGGCGTCCGGCAAGCAGGCGCTGGCGAAGCGCCAGGAGCCCACCGAGGCGCCGATCAGCGAGCGTTCGCGGGGCGCGGCGGGCAGCCACTCACCGAACAGCGCCAGGTCCAGCCCCTGAATGCCCAAGGCCTTGGGGCCGCCGGCGGCGCCCGGCAAGGTGCCGACGTCGCCGGCGTGCAGGCCTTGGCGGCGGATGCGCGCCAGGGCGCGAGGGCCGGCCTTGAGGGTCAGGGCGGGAAACTTGATATGGATGGCGGTCATACCGGGCTCACTCTTGAATCAGCCGCCGAGTATAGAGAACCCGGGCGTCGGGGGCCGAGTGAAAGTTCTGTCAGGCCCATGATGGCGATTCAGTTTCAATTAAGTTGCCTTGGGTATCGTCTGCGGCATCGGCTTTTTGGCCCCTGACCTTGGAGAACCGCCATGAAAACCCTGACCGCGCTGTTCAGCGCCAGCCTGATTGCCCTGAGCACCGGCCTGGTCGCCAGCCTGGCCCACGCCCGCGACCTGGGCCCCGACGAAGCCCTGCGGCTGCGCGACGCTGGTACCATTGTGTCCTTTGAAAAACTCAATGCCACGGCCCTGTCCCGGCATCCTGGGGCGAGCATCAGCGAAACCGAGTTGGAAGAGGAGTACGGCAAGTACATCTACCAGGTTGAGCTGCGCGACCCGCAGGGGCTGGAATGGGACCTGGAACTGGACGCGGTGAGCGGCCAGGTACTCAAGGATCATCAGGACACCTAATGAACCGCACTCTGCGCACCGCCGGCAGCTGTGCCGCCCTGGCGCTGCTGCTCTGCTCCCTGGCTCAGGCCCGCGACCTGGACCAGGACGAGGCCCTGCGCCTGCGCCAGCAGGGGGTGATCCTGCCCCTGGAACAGTTGCTCAAACAGGCCCTGGACCGCTACCCCGGGGCCCGGCTGTTGGAAGCCGAGCTGGAAGAGAAGCATGACCTGTACATCTATGAGGTCGAGCTGCTGACCGTGGACGGTGTGGTCCGCGAGCTGGACCTGGACGCCGCCACTGGGCGCCTGTTGAAAGACGAGGAAGACGACTGATGCGCCTGCTTGTGGTGGAAGATCACGTATCCCTGGCCGATGAGCTGCTTGAAGGCCTGAAGCTCCAGGGCTACGCCGTGGACTGGCTGGCCGACGGCCGCGACGCGCTGTACCAGGGCGCCAGCGAACCCTACGACCTGATCATTCTCGACCTCGGCCTGCCCGGGGTCCCGGGCCTGGACGTGTTGCGCCAGTGGCGCGCGGACGGGCTGGCAACCCCGGTGCTGGTGCTCACCGCCCGCGGTTCCTGGGCCGAGCGGATCGAGGGGCTCAAGGCCGGCGCCGACGATTACCTGAGCAAGCCCTTTCATCCCGAGGAACTGCACCTGCGGGTCCAGGCCCTGCTGCGGCGCTCCCACGGCCAGGCCAACCAGCAGACCCTGCAGGCCGCCGGGCTGCACCTGGACGAGGGCCGCCAGTGCGTGGTCCGCGATGGCCAGGACGTGCTGCTGACCGCTGCCGAGTTCCGCCTGCTGCGCTATTTCATGCTGCACCCGCAGCAGATCCTGTCCAAAAGCCACCTGGCCGAACACCTCTACGACGGTGAAACCGAGCGCGACTCCAATGTGCTCGAAGTCCACGTCAACCACTTGCGACGCAAGCTCGGCCGCGAAGTGATCGAAACCCGCCGCGGCCAGGGCTATCTGTTCGGCGCAAGTGCTTCGTGAGGTCGATCCAGCGGCGTCTGAGCCTGGGACTGATCACGGTGATGCTGGTGGTTGGCCTGGTGCTGGCCCAGACCAGCCTGTGGCTGTTTGAAGTGGGCCTGCAGCGTTATCTGGAGGCCGGGCTGCGGGAAGACAGCGAGAGCCTGCTGCTGGCCCTGGTGCGCGGCCCGCAAGGCTTGCAGCTGGACGAGCGGCGCCTGTCGCCGGCCTATCAGCGGCCCTTTTCCGGGCATTACTTCCGGATCGATTTTGCCGACGTGCACTGGCGTTCCCGCTCCCTGTGGGACCAGGAGCTGCCGCAGTTGCCGCGCGCCGGCCTGCAAAGCGACCTGCAACTGGGGCCCGAGGGCCAGCAACTGCTGGTGTTGCGCAGCGACTACAAGCGTCTGGGCCAGTCCATTTCCATCAGCGTGGCCCAGGACTACACCCCGGTGCGCGAGAGCTTCCAGCGCATGCGTCAGGTCGGTCTTGGCCTGGGGCTGGCGGGGTTGCTGCTGATCCTGCTGCTGCAGCGCATGACCGTGCGCCGGGCCCTGCGTCCCCTGGAAATCGCCCGCGAGCAGATCGCCCAGTTGCAACAGGGCCAGCGCTCGCAACTCGATGCCCGGGTGCCGCTGGAACTGGAGCCCTTGGTGGCGCAGATCAACCATTTGCTGGCCCACACCGAAGACAGCCTGAACCGCTCGCGCAATGCCCTGGGCAACCTGGGCCACGCCTTGAAAACCCCGCTGGCGGTACTCCTGAGCCTGGCTTCGGGGCCCAGGCTCGATGACCACCCCGAGGTGCGCAAGGTGCTGCTGGAGCAATTGCAGCAAGTGCAGCAACGCCTCAATCGCGAACTCAACCGCGCGCGGCTGGCGGGGGATGCATTGCCCGGGGTGCTGTTCGAATGCGATGCCGAACTGCCGGGCTTGCTGGCGACCTTGAACATGATCCATGGCGAGCACCTGGACCTGAGCTACCAGGCGCCATCGGGGCTGCGCCTGCCCTGGGACCGGGAAGACCTGCTGGAGCTCTTGGGCAACCTGCTGGACAACGCCTGCAAATGGGCCGATGCCCAGGTGCGCCTGAGCGTCGAGGAGCGGCCGCAGGGCTTTTGCCTGCGGGTGGAGGACGACGGCCCGGGTATTCCCGAAGCACGGCGGGCAGAGGTGCTCGGTCGTGGCGCCCGGCTGGATGAACGGACCGATGGCCATGGCTTGGGCCTGGGCATCGTGCGCGACATCGTCGATGCCTGTGGCGGCCGCCTGAGCCTGGGGCAAAGCGAGTGGGGTGGCTTGCGGGTGGAGATCGAGCTGCCCAGGCGCTGAGCGCGCCGGGCGATCGACCGGCGAGCGCTGGCAGCCGGTGGATCTTTGCGTCCCTGTGGGCTGTTGCGGCTACCCCCCTCTCGGATCGGCATTGGCCCTGCAGGCGCTGCTGAGGGTGCGAAGCTGCGCAAAGGCCCATGGGGGCCTTTGGCGTCCTCAAGGGCTACAGGGTCAGGCGCGGAACTGGTCCATCAGGCTCTGTTGCTGGTTGGCCAGGCTGTTGAGGGACTGGCTGACCCGCGCCGATTCATTGGCCTGTTCCGACAGCGATTCGGTGACGTCGCGAATGGTCGCCACGTTGCTGTTGATCTCCTCGGCCACTGCGCTCTGCTGTTCGGCAGCGCTGGCGATCTGCAGGTTCATGTCGCTGATCACCGTCACCGCGTCGCCGATCTGGCGCAGGGCGGTCACGGCCTGGCCCACTTGTTCGACGCTGCCCTGGGCCTGGCGATGGCTGCTGTTCATGGAGCCCACCACGTCCCGGGTGCCGGTTTGCAGTTGCTCGATCACCTGGCGGGTTTCCTCTACCGATTCCTGGGTGCGCTGGGCCAGGTTGCGCACTTCGTCGGCCACCACCGCGAAGCCGCGCCCGGCTTCCCCGGCCCGGGCCGCTTCGATGGCGGCGTTCAACGCCAGCAGGTTGGTCTGCTCGGCAATCGAGCGGATCACTTCCAGTACCGTGCCGATCTGTTCGCTGTTGGCGGCCAGGCCTTCGACCTGGGTCATGGCGGCGCTCATGTCGGCGGCCAACTGGTCGATGCTGCGGGTGGTGCGGTCGATCACGCTCAGGCCCTGTTGCGTGGCCTGGTCGGCATCCCGCGCCGCCTGGGCGGCCTGGGCCGCGCTGCGGGCGACGTCCTGGGCGGTGGCGCTCATTTCGTGGGACGCGGTCGCCACCTGATCCACCTGGCGATACTGCTGTTCCATGCCGGCGCTGGTCTGGGTGGCGATGGCCGATGACTGGTCGGCGGTGCCGCGGGCGTCCTGCACCGAGCGTTTCACTTCGGCAATGATCGGCTGCAGCTTGTCGAGGAAACGGTTGAACCAGCCGGCCAGCTGGCCCAGCTCGTCCTGCTTGTCGTAGGCCAGGCGCCGGGTCAGGTCGCCTTCACCGCTGGCGATGTCTTCGAGCATGTGGGCCACGCCGAGGATCGGCCGGGTCACGCTGCGGGCCATCAGCCACACCAGCAGCAGGCCGATCACCGCGGCCAGCAGGCCCAGGCCGAGTTCGATCAGGCTGCCGCTGCGGTTGCCGGCGTCGAGCTGGTTTTTCAGGGCTTCGGCCGGACCCACCAGGACCTTTTCCGGCACGTCCAGCAACACGCCCCAGGGTTTGCCACCGGGGATCGGGGTGAAGGGGGCGAGCACCTTGAGTTCATGGTTGCTGTGCAGGCTGTGGGTCTGGGTGCTGCCGGCCAATTGGCGAATCAGCTCGGCGCCGTTGAGGCTGTCGACGCTGTCCAGGCGCTGGCTGAGCTTGCTGGCGTCCGGGCTGTAGCCGGCCAGCAGGCCCACCGGGCTCAGGATGCTGACGTTGGTCTGGCCGGCGTAGAGCTTCTGGCTGGCGTTGCGGCTGATGGCCTGCAGGCTGTTGAGGTTGATGTCCACCGACAGCGAGGCGATGACTTTGCCGTTGACCAGCAGCGGGAAGACGATGCTGGTCATCAGCACCTTCTGGCCGGCGATGTCATAGAAGTAGGGTTCGATCACGCAGGGCTTGAGAGTGCTGCGCGGACAGGTGAACCAGGCGTTGGCCGGCTGGCCGCTGGGGCCGGTGCGGGTGTCGCTCATGTCGCTTTCCGGCAGCGCCATGGCGGTCAGCTGGCCCGGGGTGGGCTGGGACCAGTACAGGGCGAAGCGGCCCTTTTCATTGCTGCCCAGCTCGCCCTGGCCGCTGAACAGTTCGTCCTTGCCATCCAGGGCGTTGGCTTCGAACACCAGGGACAGGCCCAGCAGGTCGGGGTTGGCCTGCAGCGCCGACTTGACCTGGCGGGTCAGGTCCTCGCGCAGGTCGAAGGCGTCGAGAAAACGCTTCTCGGCCTGTTCCCGCAGGAACAGCACCTGGCGCGAAAAACCGTGGCCATATTGGTAGGCGTCCATGAACTGCTGGCGAATGCCCAGCGCCTGGACTTCGCCCTGGGCCTCGATCCGCGCCTGGGCGGCTTCGTTGAGCATCTCCATGCTCGACGCCTTGACCAGCTCGGAGCTGTGCTCCATGCGATACAGCGAAAGCCCCACCAACAGCGAGACGATGCCCAACAGGCAGAGTCCGGCCAGCAAGGTGATCTTCCATTGGATGGAGAGTTGTCTGAGTGGCATGGAGGCGTCCTTTATTCGATAAATATCTGAGACATCGCACTGTAACGGCCGACGAACGGTGTTCTTTAAACGCTTGTTCGAAAATAAACCGCGAGGCGCTGGGGCTGCTGTGCTGCCCGACGCGAGCAAGCTCCCTGGTCACGGGTACGGGCTCGGTCTTGGGGGCTTCGCGAGCAAGCTCGCTCCTACAGGGGCGGGGGCGGGGTTTTGACAAGCCGGTTGCGCTGCTGCAAAGTGCGCGCCCTCTAATAAGACCCACTTTCATTTCGATGTCGGCAGCCCGCTGCCTTCCGGTCGGTCACAGGCTTTTGCGCCATTTTTGCCGGCGCAGTAATGAGGTAACGATGATTAACGCAGTAATTGCCGCGGTTGGCGTGATGCTGGTGCTCAGCCTGTCCCGCGTGCATGTAGTGATCGCCCTGATCGTTGGCGCGCTGGTGGGCGGCCTGACCGGCGGCCTGGGCATCGAGGCCACGCTCAAGGCGTTCAACAGTGGCCTGGGCGGTGGCGCTACCGTGGCCATGTCCTACGCCTTGCTCGGCGCGTTCGCCGTGGCCATCGCCAAATCCGGCCTGGCCCACGCCCTGGCGGACAAGATCCTGGTGCTGGTGGATCGCCAGGACGCTCAGGGCGGCGGTCAGGTCAAATGGCTGCTGATCGGCCTGCTGTGGGTGGTGGCGATTGCCTCGCAGAACATCCTGCCGATCCACATTGCCTTCATTCCGCTGCTGGTGCCGCCGCTGCTGTATGTGCTGACCAAGTTGCAGCTGGACCGGCGGCTGATCGCCTGCGTCATCACCTTCGGCCTGATCACCCCCTACATGTTCCTGCCGGTGGGCTTCGGCAATATCTTCCTCAACGAGATCCTCCTGGCCAACGTGGCCCGCAGCGGGGTGGACATCAGCCAGGTGAATGTCACCCACGCCATGGGCATTCCGGCCCTGGGCATGCTCTGCGGCTTGCTGCTGGCCTTTGTCAGCTACCGCAAGAAGCGCGTGTATGACCTGGAGCGGATCGAGAAGGTCGAGCAGGTGGCGGTGCAGTACAACCCGCGGACCCTGCTGGTGGCGGGCTTGGCGATTGTCGCAGCCTTCGTGATCCAGTTGCTGCTGGACTCGATGATTATCGGTGCTTTGTGCGGGTTTCTGATTTTCTCGGCGTCGGGCATCGTGCGCTGGCGCGAGACTGACGAGCTGTTCACCGAAGGCATGAAGATGATGGCCATGATCGGCTTCATCATGATTGCCGCCTCGGGCTTTGCCGAAGTGATGAAGGCCACCGGCGAGGTCAATTCCCTGGTCCAGGCCTCGGCGGCGTGGATCGGCCACAGCAAGGGCGTGGGCGCCTTGCTGATGCTGCTGGTGGGGCTGCTGGTGACCATGGGCATCGGCTCGTCGTTTTCCACGGTGCCGATCCTTGCGGCGATCTTTGTACCGCTGTGCGTGCAACTGGGCTTCAGTCCGCTGGCGATCGTCTGCATCGTCGGCACCGCCGGGGCGCTGGGGGATGCGGGCTCGCCGGCCTCGGACTCGACCCTTGGGCCGACCTCGGGCCTGAACATCGATGGCCAGCACCACCATATCTGGGACACCGTGGTCCCGACCTTCCTGCACTACAACCTGCCGCTGCTGGCCTTCGGCTGGGTGGCGGCCATGGTCCTCTGATTATTTCGCTCTCCTAGAAGCCGGGGGGTGTTGTAGGAGATGGCTTGCCAGCGAAGGCGTCGACAAGGTCGGTGCAAGGCTCAAGGGCCTCTTCGCCGGCAAGCCGGCTCCTGCGGGTTCAGGCTCAACTTTTGTTTTGGCGTGCCGCTAACGCGGTTATCACGCCAATAAAAAACAGAGTGAGCCCCCCTATGCGCTTGAGCCTGAAGGCCAAAGTCCTGTCCCTGGCAGTCCTCCCGGTACTGTTGTTTGCGCTGGTGATCAGCCTGAGCACGGTATTCATGCTGCGTCAGCAGGCCCAGAAAGAAGTCGAGGAAACCCGTCAGCGCCTGTTGGGCGAGGCCAAGGCCACGCTGCAAAGCTATGTCGAAGTAGCCTTGAACACGGTCAAGCCGCTGTACGACGCGGCAGCTCCCGGGGATCAGGCGGCTCGGGCCGAGGTGCTCAAGCTGCTGTCGAACATCACCTATGGCAAGGACGGCTACTTCTTCGGCTACGACTCCGAGACTGTGCGCCTGTTCAAGGGCAATAGCGCCGACGGCGTGGGCAAGAGCTTCAAGGACAACCGCGACCCCAATGGGGTCTACGTCAACCGCGAACTGGTGCGGGTCGGCAAGGACGGCAGTCACTACGTGCAATACAGCTCGACCCAGCCGGGCAGCGATGTGCTGGTGCCCAAGCTGGGCTACACCGAATACCTGCCCAAGTGGGACATGGTGCTGGGCACCTCGGTCAACCTCGACGGCATCGACGCCCAGGTGGCGGCGGTGGAGAACAGCGTCAACCAGCGCATGGAAGGCATGGTCCTGAGCATTCTCGGGATCGCCGCGGTGGTGCTGCTGGTGATCGCGGGCCTGGGGCTGCTGGTGGCCAACACCATGCTGCGGCCGCTGAACCTGATGAAGGCCAATCTGGATGACATCGCCGCCGGCGAAGGCGACCTGACCCGCCGCCTGGCGATCACCAGCCAGGACGAACTGGGGCAGTTGGCCGGTTCGTTCAACCGCTTTGTCGACAAGATCCACAGCCTGGTGCGGCAGATCACCGAGATGACCGGGCAGCTCACCGAGCTGGTGACCCAGGTCTCGGATCAGGCGCACCGCTCCGAGCAGGCCATGGAGCGTCAGCGCCACGAGACCGATCAGGTGGCCACGGCGATCAATGAAATGTCTTCCGCGGCCCAGGAAGTGGCGCGCAGTGCCCAGGGCGCGGCGGTGGCCGCGCAGCAGACCGATGAAGAAGGCCAGGCGGCCAAGCGTGTGGTCGATGGCAGCATCCAGCAGATCCATTCCCTGGTCAGCGATATCCGCAACAGCGGCACCTCCCTGGACAGCCTGCAGCAGGACGTGTCGTCGATTGTCAGCGTGCTGGACGTGATCCGCTCGATTGCCGAGCAGACCAACTTGCTGGCGCTCAACGCCGCCATCGAAGCGGCCCGGGCCGGGGAGGCCGGGCGCGGTTTTGCCGTGGTCGCCGACGAAGTCCGCGCCCTGGCCAGCCGGACCCAGCAGAGCACCCAGGAAATCCAGGGCATGATCGACCGTCTGCAGCAGGGCACCCGGGTGGCGGTGGACGCCATGCGCCGCTCCAGCGACGCCGGCGACGGCACCTCGGTGAAGGCCAACGAAGCCGGGGCTTCGCTGGACACCATGGCCCAGCTGATCGGCACCATCAATTCGATGAACGCGCAGATTGCCAGCGCCGCCGAGGAGCAGACCGCGGTGGCCGAGGAGATCAACCGCAGCGTGCACCAGATCGCCGTGGCGGTGGACAGCGTCGCCGATGAAACCCAGCGCGGGGCCCAGACGTCCCGCAGCCTGGCGGACCTGGGCCAGCGCCTGGGTCGGCTGGTGGGGCAGTTCCGTATCTGAGGGACCTTGCGATAGCCGCTGCCGAGCCGGCAAGGCCCGGAAAGGGCCCGAATGGCCTTGCCTGGCGGGCCAGGCAGCGCGACCGCTGCACGCTCACGCGCAGTCGTGGCTACAACGCGTTGTCCTTGCGCCGGGTCAGGCGCTGATGTCGCGCATCAGCAGGGCGAAGCGCAGGTCGACCTGATCCGGAATCGGCAGGTACACGGTGTGACCGTCACCGGGGGCGACTTCGATGGCTTGGCCCTTGGCGTTTTGCAGTTCGTGCAGATCGAAGTGGAAGTTGCCCTTGGGGGTCATCAGCTCCATGTGATCGCCCACGGTGAATCGGTTCTTGACCTTGACTTCGGCCAGGCGGTCACGGCGCTCGCCGGTGAGTTCGCCGACGAACTGCTGGCGCTCCGACACCGAGCTGCCGTTCTGGTAGTTCTGGTATTCGTCATGCACATGGCGGCGCAGGAAGCCTTCGGTGTAGCCGCGCTGGGCCAGGGATTCCAGGTCGTTCATCAGGCTGCGGTCGAACTCGCGTCCGGCCGCCGCGTCGTCGATGGCCCGGCGGTACACCTGGGTGGTGCGCGCGCAGTAGAAGTGCGACTTGGTCCGGCCTTCGATCTTCAGCGAGTGCACGCCCATGCGGGTCAGGCGCTCCACATGCTGCACCGCCCGCAGGTCCTTGGCGTTCATGATGTAGGTGCCGTGCTCGTCCTCGAAGGCCGGCATCAGTTCGTCCGGGCGATTGGCTTCCTGCAGCAGGAACACTTGCTCGGTGGGTGCGCCCAGGCCCAGGGTCGGCTCTGGCTGGAAGGTCTGGACGATTTCCCCGAGGTCGTTCTCGGTGGCCTCTTCAGCCTTGTATTTCCAGCGGCAGGCGTTGGTGCAGGTGCCCTGGTTGGCGTCGCGCTTGTTCATGTAGCCCGAGAGCAGGCAGCGTCCGGAGTAGGCCATGCACAGCGCGCCGTGGACGAAGACTTCCAGCTCCATGGCCGGTACTTGCTGGCGGATTTCCTCGATCTCTTCGAGCGACAGCTCCCGGGACAGGATGATCCGGGTCAGCCCCTGTTGCTGCCAGAACTCGACGCTGGCCCAGTTCACCGTGTTGGCCTGCACCGAGAGGTGGATCGGCATGTGCGGGAAGTGCCGGCGCACCAGCATGATCAGGCCCGGGTCGGACATGATCAGCGCATCCGGGGCCATGTCGATGACCGGTTGCAGGTCCTTGAGGAAGGTCTTGAGCTTGGCATTGTGCGGGGCGATGTTGACCACCACGTAGAAACGCTTGCCTTGGGCCTGGGCCTCGCGAATGCCAAGGGCCAGGTTGGCGTGGTCGAATTCGTTGTTGCGTACCCGCAGGCTGTAGCGCGGCTGGCCGGCGTACACCGCATCGGCGCCGTAGGCGAAGGCGTAGCGCATGTTCTTCAGGGTGCCGGCGGGGGCCAGGAGTTCGGGTTTGGCGAGGAGCGTCATGGGGCTTGTCGGTCGCAAAAGGTCGCGAGGGTAAGCCAGTGCGCCGGGGCATTCATTGATCTGGGTCTATGTCTGGCGCAGAAAAAACGCACTCGGCCTCGCGGCTGCGGACTAACCCCCAGGACGCCGCGATCGGGCGTCGGCTGACCTGGATCGGACATGAATCAAAACACCCTGCAAAACAAAAGCCTGCTGCTGTTGCTGGCCCTGGTGACGGTGGCGTTCATCTGGATCCTGCTGCCGTTCTACGGGGCGCTGTTCTGGGCGGTGCTGATGGCCTTTCTGTCGCTGTTGCCGGCGGTGGGGGCGGGGATTGTCTGGGGGCCGGTGGCGGTGTATTTCCTGGTCAGCGGCGCGATCTGGCAAGGGGTGCTGCTGGTGCTGTTCGGGGTGCTGGTGATCGGTCTGGTGGACAACCTGCTGCGCCCGATCCTGGTGGGCAAGGACACGCGGATGCCGGATTACCTGATCCTGATCTCGACCCTGGGCGGGCTGGCGGTTTTCGGCCTCAACGGTTTTGTCATCGGGCCGTTGATCGCTGCATTGTTCATGTCGAGCTGGGCGCTGTTCGGCGAAACCCGGCATCGGGTGCGATTGCCCTAGTACTGGATGGCCCGGTGCTACGAAACATCACCTATTGCGTTGTCGGAGATTGCTACCGGTGCTACCGGCATGGACGCTTCAGTCCACCACCTGATCGAGCATGTGCAGCACTTCCTGCTCGTTGAGCAGGCCCTTGCGCACCAGGTTCTGGGTCAGCAGCGAAAGGAACTTGGCGCTGCGATGGCCTTCCAGATGCTTGAGTTCGGTCAGGGCGTCGTACACCCGGCTGGAGGTGCAGAGGCCTTCGACGCGGTGCGGGTTTTGCGTGGGCATGGGGTTCGTCCTTGTTGTTATGGGCCTGTTGTGGCGGGGCTGCTATGACAGGCGCGGGGCGAGCGGACCCGATTGATCTTGCAGTCCCTGAATGACACATGCGTGACAGTCCCATGTCGCCCGACGCGTCGCTGGGATGGGCACACTATTGCCGGATTTTCAGGCAAATACTGTTCCAATCGCGACATGATGCTGAGCTATTCAGACATTTGGGTGATGGCAAAATGCAACAAGCCCCGCTGGATGGGCGGGGCCTGTGGTTGTTTCAGTGCTGTGTTACCAGCGGCCGGGACCCGGGCCGTAGTAGTAATGAGGGTGGCCGTAGTAGCCGCGGGGCGGGCCGTAGTACACCGGTGCCGGGCGGTAGTAGACCGGTTGCTGTACATAGACCGGGGCCGGCTGGTAGTAGACCGGCGGCGGTGGCGCGGCGTACACCGGTTGCGGCTGGACATACACCGGCGCCTGCTGCACATAGACCGGACGATCCTGGTTGGCGATCACCGAACCCACTACGGCTGCGCCGACAACAGCACCCAATGCGGCGGGCCCGGCCCAGCCACCGCCGTGGGCGGATGCCTGGCCTGCAACAGCGAGTGCGCCAATGAGCAAGGCTATCTTGGGGATTTTGGAAATCATGGTTGTTCCTCGGTTCAACCTCCGCGTTCATGGTCTGCACCAGACTCAAGAACTGACGCGGGGATACTTCTAAGACAGCGGTTTCTGCAAAATCTGCACAGCCGCTGAGTAAATATTGTGTAAGGTCTGTACCGGCCTCTTTACCGTCATCCCTGGGCGCCGAAGAGGCCTGTGAACCCGCGGCGATATGATCGGGCACAAGGGCTTGGCTGACCAATCCCGTCTATCCGAAAGTGCCCAGCAAGGAGATGAACATGCAAATGAATCCCGACAAAGACACCCAGCTGTGCATGTCGCTGTCCGGGCGTCCGGGGAATTTCGGCCTGCGCTTTCACAATCACCTGTATGAGCAGTTGGGGCTCAACTTCTATTACAAGGCTTTCAGCAGCCGGGACCTGCCCGGCGCGGTGCGAGGGATTCGCGCGTTGGGTATTCGTGGCTGCGGCGTGTCCATGCCGTTCAAGGAAGACTGCATCGCCCTGGTGGATGAGCTGGATGCCTCGGCCCGTGCGATTGCCTCGATCAATACCATCGTCAATACCGACGGCCATCTGAAGGCCTACAACACTGATTACATCGCCGTGGCTCGCTTGCTGGCCGAACACGCCGTGCCCCGGGAGTCGACCTTCGCCCTGCGCGGCAGCGGCGGCATGGCCAAGGCTGTGGCCAGTGCCTTGCGTGATGGCGGATATGCCCGCGGGGTAATCGTGGCCCGCAACGAAGTGGCCGGGCGTGCTCTGGCCAGTTCCCTGGGCTATGAGTGGCAGGCCGAGTTGGGCAGCCTGCGGCCGCAGATGCTGATCAACGTGACCCCGATCGGCATGAGCGGCGGGCCTGAAGCGCAGCAACTGGCGTTCGACGCCGAGGCGATCGCGGCGGCGGACAGGGTGTTCGATGTGGTGGCGGTGCCGCCGCAGACGCCGTTGATCCTGCGGGCCCAGGCCGAGGGCAAGCCGGTCATCACCGGCCTGGAAGTGATTGCCATCCAGGCTCTGGAGCAGTTCGTGCTGTATACCGGGGTGCGCCCGAGCGAGGAGCAGTTCCAGAAGGCCGTGGCCTTCGCCCGGGCCTGAAACCGAAACCCTGTAGCCGCTGCCGCAGGCTGTGATCGGGTCCTGACGGCCTTCGGCGCCCGCAAGGGTGCCGCGCCGTTTTTGGAGGGCAATCGCAGCTTTCGGCAGCGGCTATGAGCATCAGCCTTCGAGCTGGGCCAGGCGCTGTTCCAGGGCGGCAATCCGTGCTTCCAGTTCTTCGATGCGTTCCACTGAAACGCCGCTGCCCGTGCCGCGTTCCACCGGGTTGCCGCGGGCGGCGAGAATCGCCTCGATGTCCGCCGGGTCGCCCAGGGCATGGGTGTAGCGGTCTTCGCGCTGACCGGCCTGACGCGGAATGTGCAGGGCCAGGCCTCGGGCGATCAGGCGTTCGAGCTGGTGCAGGACTTGCTCGCTGTCTTCGAAATCATGCATGCGGCCGCTGCGGGTCAGCAGCTCGTTGACGGTTTGCGGCCCGCGCAGAAACATCAGGCCGCAGAGGATCAACTGCGCCGGCACCAGTTCCAGGGCCTTGTCCAGGCGCTGTTCCCAGCGATCGGCGCGGCTGCCCATGACCAGCCGGGTGAACCCCCGGGCTTCGAGGGCGCGCAGGCTTTGGCCAACCTGGCCCGGGGTCAGGTTCATCACCGGTTCGCGGCTGGTTTTCTGATTGCAGGCCAGCACCAGGGCGTTGAGGGTCAGGGGGTAGGTTTCCGGGTTGGTGGCCTGCTTTTCGATCAACGAACCCAGGATGCGGATATCGCTGCTGCTCAAGCGCAGTTCTTCGCCGGGAGTGTCGTGCTCGTCGCTCATAAGTGCTGGTCCCTTGGTCACTGATGGGTGGGTCGTGAAAAACCGCAACAGGGCCTGGATCGGCGCCGCGGTTGTTCCGTGGCCGGGTGGGCCACCTTGGAGGGGCTCTGTTTTACCTTCAGAACCCGGATCTTGCCATCAGAACTTGGTCGGACCCGGACAGATTCCGGGTTTGCCGGAGTGCCCCCGCCCTGCGCTGTGGGCGAGGGCGACCCGCTCAGCTCGGTTGCGGATCTGTTGCCGGCTGTGTCGCCGGCGTCGAGTCTGCGGCGGCTGCGGGCTCCCCCGATGCTTCCAGGCACTGGCGGCTGAAGCGGGCGACGGCGAGCAGGGCGTTTCTCGCGGAACGCAGGTAGAACGCCTGCAACTGGAAGACGTGCCAGCGCTCCTCAAAGATTTCCAGGCGGCAGCTCACCCCAGCCTGCCGGGCGCGCTCGGCCAGGCGCACCGAGTCCGACAGCAGCAACTCCTGGTCGCCCACTTGGATCAGCATGGGCGGCAGGCCACGCAGGTCCGCCTCCAGGGGGCGATGGGTCAGGGTTGGCGCTGGCGCCGCGTAGGCCTTGAGGGCTTGCTCCAGCCAGTCGCGGCGAATCATCGGGTCGACCGTCTGGCGCGATTGCAGACTGGCGCCGCGCAGATCCGGATCAGTGACCGGCGACAGCAGTATCAGCCCGGCGGCAATCGCCTCGCCGCGCTGTTTCAGAGCCAGGGCCAAGGCCAGGACCAGGGCGCCCCCGGCGGAGTCGCCGGCAATCAGCAGTTGTTCGGCCGGGCAGCCCTGGGCGCGGATGGCGTCGTAACAGGCCAGGCAATCCTCCAGCGCGGCGGGGTAGGGATGCTCCGGTGCCAGTCGGTAGTCGGGCACCCAGACGCTGCAGCCGCTATCCCGGGCCAGACGGCTGGTGACACTGAAGTGGCTGTGAGGGCTGCCCAGGCAGAAGGCGCCGCCGTGCAGGTAGAGAATCACGCCTTTGCCGGGCGTGGCAGCGGCTTCGACTTTTTGCACCGGCAAGCTGCCCAGCCAGTGCCACCGGCGGCGAACCCCGGCACAGCCGGGCATCAGCCAGGCCAGGGCGTTGACGAGCTGGCGTTGGCGCACCAGCTCCCGGGGCGGGCCGATCAGGGCGCGGAAGCTGGCCCGCAGGAACAGCCGCAGCCAGGCCGCGCTACCCCGTTCCAGCCAATCCCGCGGTGACGCCACGCGCAGCCCGTCGGCCGCCGCCGAGTGCCGTTCCAGGGAGCCGGCGAAACGATAGGCGGCAAGCCCGGCATAGCGGGTCAGCCATCTGTAGGTCCAGGTGAATCCGGGCCAGTTGGTGCTGTTGTGGCCGCGGGCGTCGACGTACCAGCTGGTGCAGCCGCTCCAGACCGAATCGGCCAGACGCCGCTGGATCTGCTGTTGCAGGCGCTGGTGCGGGGCCTCCTCCACTTCCAGGGTTTGCGCGCCGCTGGCCAGCAGTGCCTGGCGGGCCTTGAGCACGTGGCTGATCTGGCTTTCCAGCATGTGGATGATGGAGTTGTGGCCCAGGTTGGTGTTGGGCCCGTAGAGCATGAAGAAGTTGGGAAAGCCGGGGACGCTGAGCCCCAGGTAGGCGCTGGCGCCTGCTTGCCAGGCCTGGTTCAGTTCGAGGCCGTTGCGGCCGCTGATGTGCATGGGCGCAAGGAACTCGGTGGCGGCGAAGCCGGTGCCGTAGATGATCGCGTCCACCGGGTGCTGCTGGCCGTCGAGGGTTTCGATGCCGTGCTCGGTGATGCGGGCGATGCCCTGGGTCAGCAGCTCGACATGGGGGCGGGCAAAGGTCTTGAGGTAGTCGTTGGACAGCAGGATGCGCTTGCAGCCGATGGGGTAGTCCGGGGTCATCTGGCGGCGCAGCTCGGGGTCGGGCACCGAGGCCTCCAGCAGTTGGCGAAAGGGAATGCCGACCACCCACTGGGTCAGGCCCTTGAGGCGAGTGAAGCCCAGGGCCCGGGATTCGAAATGCAGGTAGTGGGCCGCGCGCAGCAGTTTCAGCCGCCAGGGCTGGCGGGCCAGGCGCTGTTTTTCCTGTTCGCTGTAGGCCCGGTCGGCCTTGGGCATGATGTAGGCCGGCGAGCGCTGGAAGACCTTGAGCGCCGCCACCTGATCGGCAATCTGCGGCACGAACTGAATGGCCGAGGCGCCGGTGCCGATCACCGCCACCCGTTTGTCGGCCAGGGGGTAGTGGTGGTCCCAGTGGGCGGAGTGAAAGACCTTGCCGCGAAAGGTGTCCATGCCCGGCAGTTTGGGCAGGGCGGGACGGCTCAGTTGGCCGACGGCGCTGATCAGCAGGCGGGTGAAATGCTCCTGGCCATCGTTGCAGATGACCTGCCAGTAATGGCCGGTTTCATCGAATCGGGCGTGGCGTACTTCGCTGCCGAAGTGAATGTGTTGCAGCAGGTCGTAGGTGCGGGCGCAATGCTGCAGGTAGTCGTGGATCTCGGCCTGGGGCGCGAATACCCGGGACCAGCGTGGGTTGGGCTCGAAGGAAAATGAGTACAGGTGCGAAGGTACGTCGCAGGCGGCGCCGGGGTAGGTGTTGTCGCGCCAGACGCCGCCGACGTCCTGGCCTTTCTCAAGCAGGAGGAACCGGCTGACCCCGGCCTTGCGCAGGGCGATGGCCATGCCCAGGCCGCCGAAGCCGGCGCCGATGATCAGGGCTTCCAGGGGCGCGCAGGGGCTGGAACAGAGGTTTTGCGGGGCGGTGGATTCGGGCATGACGACCTCGTTGTTATTGTTGTGGACGCTGGATGGATCGATTCGGAGCCGTGTTCTGCCGATGGTGGCGTGGCCCCGTTGAGTCAAGCATGGGGGTAAATATCCGTGGACCCCATGCTGCAACGGGACAAGTGTTTTAGTATTTGGGCCAAATCCGCCGCCCTTGAGTCAGGCCATGAACGTTCAAGCATTCACCCGGGGACCGTCCAGCGCCTTGCTGTTGGTGAATTTTGCGCTTGAAAGGGGCCTGTCGCCGACGCGCCTGCTGGCCGGTTGCGCGGTGTCCCTGGAGGTATTGCAAGACCCCAACACGCTGCTGCTGGCGGCTCAGGAGCTGCGGTTGGTGAGCAATCTGCTGCAGCTCCTGGGCCATCCTCCCGGGCTGGGCTATGAGGTGGGCGCGCGTTACCACTTCTCCACCTACGGCCTGTTCGGCTATGGCCTGATCAGCAGCGCAACGCCGGCGGATGCGCTGAATCTGGCCCTGCGCTTTCTGCCGCTGACCTATGCCTTCGCGTCCATCGACTACCGACTGGAGCGGGATCTGGGTGTGCTGACGTTCGGTGCGCCGCCGGTAGCCGATCCGCAGGTGGCCGGGTTTCTGCTGGAACGGGACATGGCCGCTGCCGCGGTCTTGATGAAGGAGATTGTCGGTGAGGATTTTTCTCTGGCCCGACTGACCCGTCGTGCCGCCCCGCCAGCGGATCGCGCGGCCAGCGATGTGCCGCGGGTGCTGGGCCGGGTGCCCGAGTACCGGGCGGCGCTGGACAGCCTGGCATTCGACCGGCGGTTTCTGGATCGCGCCTTGCCCCAGGCCAATCCGCTGACGGTGGCGATGTGCGAGCAGCTGTGCCGGCAGTTGCTTGAGCGCCGACAGGCCCATCAGAGCACGGCGGCCCTGGTCCGCCAGCATCTCGAGGCCCTGCCGGCCGGCAGGGTCGCGGATCTGCCGGACATGGCGCGTCTGGCTCGGACCAGTGTGCGCACCTTGAAACGGCGTCTGCAGGAAGAGGGCACCAGCTATCGCCAGGTGCTGGCCGAACAGCGTGGTGCCCGGGCCCTTGAGCTGTTGGGCAATCGCGCCTTGAGTCTGACCCGGATCGCCGAAGAGTTGGGCTTCAGCGATCTGTCGAGTTTTTCCCAGAGCTTCAAGCGCTGGTTCGGCGTCGCCCCCAGCGCCTATCGCCGGGGACCTCCGGGATAAAGGCCCCGCTCCGGGCCGCAGTGGCTATAATCGCTGCTCGTTGTATTCCCGCCATCTGTGTCGAGACTGTCATGACTATTTCCCTGTACGCCGCTTCCGTTCCCGTCTTCAAGCAAATGCTCAATGCCCTGAGCGATGTTCTGCACAAGGCCGAAGCTCACGCCACGGCGAAGAACATCGAGCCCAATGCCCTGCTTCAGGCGCGCCTGTACCCGGACATGTTCCCGCTGGTGCGTCAGGTGCAGATCGCCGTGGACTTCGCCAAGGGCGTGTCGGCCCGCCTGGCCGAGGTCGAGCTGCCCAAGTACGACGACAGCGAAACCACCTTCGCCGACCTGCAGGCGCTGATTGCCAAGGTGCTGGCCTTCATCGACGGCATCCAGCCTTCGCAGATCGATGGCAAGGAAGGCATCGAGATCGTCACCCGTCCGGGCACCCCGAAAGAGAAACGCTTCAGTGGCCAGTCCTACCTGCTGACTTACGGCCTGCCGCAGTTCTTCTTCCACGTCACCACCACCTACGCGATCCTGCGGCACAACGGTGTGGAAGTGGGCAAGCGCGATTACATGGGCGCGTTCTAAAACACCAGGCGATAAAAAAGCCCGGCCAGGTTGACCCTGGCCGGGCTTTTTAGTGGGCGTTGGATCAGGCGGTGGCTTGCGCCTTGTCTTCCTGGGCCATGCACGCCGCGGCGGTGAAGAGTACGTCGGTGGAGGAGTTCAGTGCGGTTTCCGCCGAGTCCTGCAGCACGCCGATGATGAAGCCCACCGCGACCACCTGCATGGCGATTTCGCTGGGGATGCCGAACAGGCTGCAGGCCAGGGGAATCAGCAGCAGCGAGCCGCCGGCGACACCCGAAGCGCCGCAAGCGCAGATCGCCGCGACCACGCTGAGCAGCACGGCAGTAGGCAGGTCCACGGCTATGCCCAGGGTGTGCACGGCGGCCAGGGTCAGCACGGTGATGGTGATTGCCGCGCCAGCCATGTTGATGGTGGCCCCCAGGGGGATGGACACCGAGTAGGTGTCTTCATGCAGGCCCAGGCGCTTGCTCAGTTCCAGGTTGACCGGAATGTTGGCGGCCGAGCTGCGGGTGAAGAAGGCGGTGATGCCGCTCTCGCGCAGGCAGGTCAGCACCAGCGGGAAGGGGTTGCGGCGGATCTTCCAGAACACGATCAGCGGGTTCATCACCAGGGCCACGAACAGCATGCAGCCGATCAGTACCGCCAGCAGGTGCAGGTAGCCGAACAGGGCGTCGAAGCCGGAAGTGGCCAGGGTCGAGGCCACCAGGCCGAAGATCCCCAGGGGGGCGAAGCGGATCACCACGCGCACGATGACGGTCACGCCGTTGGACAGGTCATCGAGTACGCCGCGGGTGGTCTCGCCGGCATGCCGGATGGCCACGCCCATACCGATGGCCCAGGCCAGGATGCCGATGAAGTTAGCGTTCATCAGGGCACTGACCGGGTTGTCCACCACGCTCAGCAGCAGGCTTTGCAGCACTTCGCTGATACCGCCGGGGGCACTCACGGCGACGTCGTGGGTGGCCAGGACCAGGGACGAGGGGAACAGGCTGCTGGCGATCACCGCGACCACCGCCGCGGCGAAGGTGCCCAGCAGGTAGAGCACCAGGATCGGCCGGATATGGGTTTCCTGGCCGTGCTTGTGGTTAGCGATGGAGGCCATGACCAGCACGAACACCAGGATCGGTGCCACGGCCTTGAGCGCCGAGACGAAGACCTAGCCGATGAAGGTGGTGGACTTCGCCACTTCGGGGGCCAGCAGGGCCAGGGCGATCCCGGCGATCAGGCCGATGACGATCTGGGTCACCAGGCTCAGGCGTTTGAGGGTGTGGAGGAAGGAAGGAGGTGCAGCGCTCATAGCGGTATCTCTGTTTTTTTTAATGTGCAGTGCATGCCGGGGCTGAGCCGGCATCCAGGGATGCGGTGGCAAAGGGCAACGGGCGATCGGTTGGCCTGACGGGCAAGCCAGTACGACAACCACTGTTTTTGGCAGGGGGCGGACTTTATCACAGGCGCCCGGGCTTCCTGCGTCGATGTGACGATCTGCCACCTGCGACGCCCGGTGCCGGCGCGGTTGCCCTGACCCGTACCCACTCTGTTAAGATTCGCCACCCCCTTTTCTATCCAGTCAGCGGGCCCTTCGGGCTGTCGCTGCTGTCGTTGTTTCTGGAGTTTGCGATGTTGTTGCCCATCCTGCTGTTGTCCGCCGCGGGTTTTACCGTGTTGACCACGGAGTTCGTCATCGTCGGCCTGTTGCCGTCGATAGCCCGGGACTTGCAGGTCAGCGTGTCGCAGGCCGGCTTGCTGGTGACCCTGTTCGCCTTTACCGTCGCGGCGTTCGGGCCCTTCCTCACGGCGTATTTCGCGCGTTTTCCGCGCAAGCAGCTGTTTATCAGCGTGCTGCTGATGTTTGGCCTGGCCAACACCCTGGCGGCCCTGGCGCCGAACATCTGGGTGATGGCCCTGGCACGCCTGGTGCCGGCCCTGGGGTTGCCGGTGTTCTGGGCCCTGGCCAGTGAAACGGCGGTGGATATCGTCGGCCCGGATCATGCCGGGCGCGCCATCGCCAAGATCGGCTTCGGCATCGTCTGTGCCACGGTGTTCGGGATTCCCGTGGGCACCCTGATTGCCGATGCGTTCGGCTGGCGCAGCGCCTTTGGCATCCTGGCCCTGGTGGCCTTCGCCAAGGCCCTGCTGCTGTGGGTCTATCTGCCGAAAACCAGGCCGCACAACCCGCAGGCGAGCCTGCGGGCGCAGTTTCGCATCCTGCGCAGCCCGCTGATGCAAGGGCATGTGCTGCTGTCGATCCTGGTGTTCAGCGGCATGTTCACCGCCTACACCTACCTGGCGGACATCCTCGAACGCCTGGCCGGTTTCGACGGCACCCTGGTGGGCTGGTGCCTGATGGGTTTTGGCGCGGTGGGGCTGATCGGCAATTCCCTGGGCGGCCGGGCCGTGGACCGCCATCCGCTGATCGCCTCCATGGTGTTCTGCGCCTTGATGATCGGCGGCATGCTGGCCCTGGTGCCGAGCATTGATTCGACCCTGGGGCTGGCGGCGGCCATGGGCGTCTGGGGCGTGACCCAGGCCGCGATGTTCCTGGTCAGCCATGTGCGCCTGATCAAGGCCGCGCCGCAAGCGCCGGCATTCGCCGCGTCGCTGAACATCGCCGGGGCCAACCTGGGGATCGGCCTGGGGGCGATGGTGGGCGGGCGGGTGATCGATACCCTAGGCCTGGGCAGCCTGGGGATGGCGGCATCGGCGTTCATTCTGCTGTCGATTGCCCTGGCCCTGCTGCTGATGAACCTCAAGACGCCCCCGGCCTGCGCCTCTGTCAATGCGCCAGGGGCGTGAACAGTTCGCGGCGCGCACCCTCGGTGATGGCCAGGATGCCCGGGTGCTTGACCTTGCGCTCCACCGAGATGGCATAGAACGACTCGGTCACGGCGTCGGTCTGGCCGATCAGCTGGACGCCGTACTGCTGCCGGACTTCCTCGGCAATCACGCTGGGGGCGATGAAGATCCCGCTGCCGGATTGGCCGAAGGCCTGCATCAGGGCGCTGTCGTCGAATTCGCCGATGATCCGCGGCTGCAGTTGCTGTTCGGCGAACCAGCGCAGCAGGCGGCTGCGCACCACGGTTTCCTGCCCGGGAATCAGCAGCGGCGCACCGTGCAGGCCGCGAGGGAAGTCGGCGCCGTGCTGCTGGGCCAGTTCGGTGGTGGCGAAGAAGCTGATGCCGCATTCCCCGAGCTTCTGGCTGTAGCCCTTGATGTCCAGGTGCGAGGGCATCGGGCTGTCGGAGATCACCAGGTCCAGGCGCTGGATGGCCAGATCCGCCAGTAGCCGTTCGAGTTTGTCTTCGCGGCAGGTCAGGCGAATCGGCTCGCTGAGCTCCATGGTCGGGGCGATCAGGCGATAGACGATGGACTTGGGCACCACATCCGCCACGCCGACCCGGAACTGGATCTGCTGCTCGTCGGGGCGGGCGCGGAGCATGGCTTCCAGTTCGCCGCCGAGCTGGAACATCTGTTCGGCGTAGGGCAGTGCCTGGCGTCCGGCTTCGCTCAGTTCCAGCTGGCGCCCGACCCGGCGAAACAGTTCGATGCCGTAGGTCTGTTCCAGCAGGCTGATCTGGCCGCTGATGGTTTGTGGGGTCAGGTTGAGCTGCTCGCAGGCACGCACGATGCTGCCGGTCTTGGCCACAACCCAGAAGTAATGTAGTTGGCGGTAGTTGAGCATGGTGATTATCGGTTCGTAAAAACCGAAGTATAACTGCCAAAAATACGAATTTTCCTGAAGTATTCGTCTCCCTAGAATGCCCCGCTATCGACGGAGCCCGCATGGCCCTGTCCGTTCTATCGAGGAATACGGCATGTCATTCAAAACCCTGGGCGCGGCCTCGTTGCTGGCCCTGTCTATGCTGACCCTGGCGGGTTGTGATCAGGCGGAAAAAAGCGCCCAACAAGTGCTGGACAAGGCTGCCGAGACGGCCAAGCAAGCCATCGATGACACCCACAAGGCTGCCGAACAGGCCTTGAGCGAGGCCACGCAAAGCGTGACCGGCAAGGAAAAACCAGAGGATGACGCGGCCAAGAAGCCCGACTCTTCCCAGGAAATCTGACTTTTCATTTCACCGATGCAGGATTGACCCATGGATTACCTTTTACAGCTCGCTGCCAGCCCCACCGCCTGGGTAGCTCTGGCCACTCTGGTGGTGATGGAGATCGTGCTTGGCATCGATAACCTGATCTTTATTTCCATCCTCACCAACAAGCTGCCGGAAAAGCACCGGGCCAAGGCGCGGCGCATCGGGATCAGCATGGCGTTGTTCCTGCGTCTGGCGCTGCTCAGCACCATTGCTTTCATCGTCCAGCTCACCGAGCCGGTGATCGACGCGCTGGGGCAGAGTTTCTCCTGGAAGGACATGATCCTGATTGCCGGTGGCCTGTTCCTGGTATGGAAAGCCACCACCGAGATCCATCAGAGCATGGACCCTGAGCCCGAGAAGCCCGCGACTGCCACTTCCAAGGTGAGCATCGGGTTTGCCGCGGCGATCGGGCAGATTCTGATGCTGGACTTGGTGTTCTCCATCGACAGCATCATTACCGCGGTGGGCATGACCGAGCACCTGCCGATCATGATCATTGCCGTGGTGATCTCGGTGCTGGTGATGTTGCTGGCCGCCGAACCGCTGGCCAAGTTCATCCATGACAACCCGACCGTGGTCATGCTGGCCCTGGGCTTCCTGATCATGATCGGCATGACCCTGATCGCCGAAGGTTTCGGCGCCCATGTGCCCAAGGGCTATGTGTACGCGGCGATGGCGTTCTCGGCGGCCATTGAGAGCTTGAACATGCTGGCCCGCCGGGCTCGGCAAAAGCGCCAGGCGCAGCAGACCGAGGTCTGATTCGTAGCCAAGGCAAACGGCCGTCTGCACTCGCTGGAGTCAGGCGGCCGTGTCGTTTTACGGGAAGGGAAGGTGGGTCAGTGCACAGCGGCGGGGCGCCGGGCGCTCTTTTCGCTTTCGATGCCTGGCTTGCGGGGCTGAGGATGGTGGCGGCGGGTGATACGCAGCACGCCCCAGAGCATGGCGCCGGCGACGGCCAGCCAGCCCAGGATCAGCATCAGGATTGTCGTTGTCAGGCTCATCAGTGCCTCCTTATATGCCCTGTCCAGGGCACACACACTTACTAATGGACAGTCTAGTAGCCCCTGTGTTTCAGGCTATTGACCAATAGTCGCGAGTCTTCGAACACTTCGCTCTATGGTTTTCAATTAACTGTTGCCTAACGCTATACCCTCGCCCGTGAGGGCCCTATGATCAAGCCCCCAGCCGGAGCAGGGTCGTCCGGCGTCTGTCTATTAGAGAGCAATGATGGTGCGGGTATTTCCTCGATTTCGAGCGGCGCTGCTGGCCAGCGCCTGTGTTCTGGGCCTGGCCGGTTGTGCCGGCAGCGTGGCACCGGAGATTCAGCGACTGCCGGAGCGGGTGGAGCTCAACAGCGTGCCGTTCTTCCGTGGCGAGACGTACCAGAGCGCTCCCGGAGCGCTAGCCAGTATGTTGTCGCAACAGGGCGTCGTGATTACCCCCGGGCTGCTGGACAAGCCTTTGCACCTGCCGGGAGCCGAGGCGCAGTTGCAGCAGAACCTGCAGGGCCTGGCCCGGCAATACGGCATGGTGGTCTATCCCCTGGATGATCAGCTGTCGGCCTTGCTGACCCAGGTGGCTGCGGGCTATCCGGTGCTGGTGCGTTTTACCGAGGGTTCGAGCTTGTGGGCGCAGCCGCGCTATGCGGTGCTTGCCGGTTATAACCGGGATAAGCAGACAGTGCTGTTGCGGGGGGCGAAAGACCGTCGGCAGCTGATGAGCTTCAGTGCCTTCGAGTCGTCCTGGAAAGACGCCGGCAGTTTCGCGGTATTGATTCAGGCGCCCAACCAGCTACCGGCCAAGGTCGATCGCCAGCGCTGGTTGAACGCGGCCAATGAGCTGGCCCGGGCCGGCCAGGAGCAGGCGGCGGCTCGGGCCGGCAAGGCGCTCGACGGTCATTGAACGCTCTACAGACAACAACGGCGCCTTAGGGCGCCGTTGTTGTTGCTGGAGATCAATGTGAGGCTTGCGGGGCTGCGTTCTGGTGGTTCTTGAGGTTCTTGTCGGCCTTGTAGCGCAGGGCCACGTCCGGCACCGAACCGCTTTTGCCGGTTTCGACCCAGTTGCGGATGCGGCTGGCGTCGGCAAAGTGGGTGTACTTGCCGAAGGCGTCGAGAATCACCAGGGCTACCGGGCGATTGCCCATGCTGGTGACCAGCACCAGGCAGTGGCCGGCCTGGTTGGTGAAGCCGGTCTTGGTGATCTTGATGTCCCATTTTTCCTTGTTGACCAGGTGGTCGGTGTTGCGAAAGCCCAGGGTGTAGTTGGGTTTGCGGAACGCCACGGTCTTTTCCTTGGTGGTGCTCAGTTCGCTCAGCAGCGGGTATTTGCGAGCGGCCACCAACAGCTTGCTCAGGTCGCGAGCGGTGGAGACGTTGTGGATCGACAGTCCGGTGGGCTCGACATAGCGGGTATGGGTCATGCCCAGGGACTTGGCCTTGGCGTTCATGGCGGCGATGAACGCCGAGTAGCCGCCTGGATAGTGATGGGCGAGGCTGGCGGCGGCGCGGTTTTCCGAGGACATCAGGGCAATCAGCAAGGTGTCGCGACGGCTCAGCTCACTGTTGAGCTTGACCCGGGAAAACACGCCCTTCATCTCCGGGGTGTCGCTGATGTTCATGGAGATGTGTTCATCCAGTGGCAGCTTGGCGTCGAGCACGACCATGGCAGTCATCAGCTTGGTGACCGAGGCGATGGGCACCACGACGTCCGGGTTGCTGGAGTAGATGACTTTGTTGGTCTGCAGATCCAGCAGCAGGGCGCTGCCGGAGGCGATATGCAACTGTGAAGTGTCTCTTGGCGCCGCGGTGGTTTCGCTGGCGTCGACGCTGTGCGCGATCAAGGTGCCGGACACAGCAAACAACAAGCTGAGGATGGAGAGACGAATTTTCACGCGGGCGGACTCGATAAAGATGGATATGCCGTCTGGCAACGGGTTTTTTCGGGAAAACGTTACATTTTATGAATATAGCTGAGGAACTGTCGATTGTTCTTCAGCGGTCAGTCGAAAACCCTTAAAAACCAAGAAAAAACACCAGTTTTTCCCTGAGTGGCAGGTGTTCGTCAGCATAGGCTCGGCTTGGCCTGGGGCGCTAAGATTCAGGAGCTATATGCCGGGAGTTGGGAGTGTGCGGCGGTGGCATAAAAAAGCCCGCCAATGGCGGGCTGATTGAAGCGGGCTGGCAAAAACTCAGCTGTGCAGCGTTTCAGCGGCGTACAGGGTGTTTTCCAGCAGGCAGGCGCGGGTCATGGGGCCGACGCCGCCAGGTACGGGTGTGATCCAGCCGGCGCGGGGCAGGGCAGTCTCATACACGACGTCGCCCACCAGTTTGCCGTCTTCCTGACGATTGATGCCCACGTCGATGACGATGGCGCCTTCCTTGATCCATTCGCCCTTGACCAGGCCGGGCTTGCCTGCGGCAACCACGACCAGATCGGCACGGCCAACGTGGCCGGCCAGGTCTTTGGTGAAGCGGTGGGTCACGGTCACGGTGCAGCCCGCCAGCAGCAACTCCATGGCCATCGGACGACCGACGATATTGGAAGCGCCCACGACGACTGCGTCCATGCCGTACAGATCGGCACCGGTGCTTTGTAGCAGGGTCATGATGCCCTTGGGAGTGCAGGGGCGCAGCAGGGGAATGCGTTGGGCCAGGCGACCGACGTTATAAGGATGGAAGCCATCCACGTCTTTGTCCGGGCGAATGCGCTCAAGCAACAAGGAGGCATCCAGGTGCTCGGGCAGTGGCAATTGCAACAGGACGCCGTCGATGTTCGGGTCATCGTTGAGCTTGTCGATCAGGCCGGCCAGATCTTCTTGAGTCGTGGTGGCAGGCAAGTCATAGGCTTGTGAAAGGAAGCCGACCTCTTCGCAGTCTTTACGCTTGTGCGAGACATAAACCTGAGAGGCCGGGTCGCTGCCGACCAGAATCACCGCGAGGCCCGGAGTACGCAGGCCTTGCTGGCGACGCTCGGCGACACGTTTGGCGATCTGCTGGCGCAGGCTAGCGGCGATCGCTTTGCCGTCGATTAGTTGTGCAGTCATGACGCGTGATTAACCATCGAGAGGGAGAGAAAAAGAGAACGCATTCTCGCATGTCGGGACGTGAGGGCAAAGGCGCTTGGTCTGCAAATTCCCCTAACTCCTTTAATTAAATGAATTTTTTTTAAAAAAGAGTTGACGACCTAACGGCCCGTCTATAACATTCGTCGCACTTGTCGGGCACAGCCTAGCACTGGTTAAGAAGGTCGGGCAGAGTTGATGTTTAACTCGTAACGACTGAAAGCAATTAGTTTGTAGTCATTAGAGAATACAGATTAATAAGGCGCCCGTAGCTCAGCTGGATAGAGCATCCGCCTTCTAAGCGGATGGTCGCAGGTTCGAGTCCTGCCGGGTGCGCCATTAGGCAGCTTTGGCACAAGTAACGCAATATGGTGGGCGTAGCTCAGTTGGTAGAGCACAGGATTGTGACTCCTGTTGTCGTGGGTTCGATCCCCATCGTCCACCCCATATTCGAAAAAGGCGCCAGATTAATAGTCTGGCGCCTTTGCTTTAGAAGCTTGTTAAGCGGACGTGGTGGAATTGGTAGACACACTGGATTTAGGTTCCAGCGCCGCAAGGTGTAAGAGTTCGAGTCTCTTCGTCCGCACCATATCGAGTTTCGTCAAGTTTCAGTGACTTTCGCGAAACCCCCTAAAGAAGCCGCCTAGAGCGGCTTTTTTATTGCGCGCCGTTTCGCCTTCTTTCGCCGTCTTCCGCAAATATCTAGTACATTCGCAAGTACACCGCGAATTCGACCTGTACTGGATGTACTAATGCCCCTCACTGATACCGCCGTCCGGCAGTCCAAACCCCAAGAGAAAGACTACAGCCTCAACGATACCGACGGCCTGTCGTTGTTCGTCTCCGCCAAGGGGACAAAGTCCTGGCACTTCAGATTTAGCTGGCTCGGTAAGCAGTCGCGCTATTCCTTCGGCACATACCCGGCGCTGTCCCTGCGCGATGCTCGGACCATGCGCGACGAGGCCCGCAGCCTGGTTGCCAAGGGGATCGATCCACGGGCGGAGCGCCGGCAGGAGCGTAGCGCCGCAGTAGCGAGCGCAGAGAACACATTCGAGGCAGTGGCCAACCGCTGGCACAACTTCAAGGCCCTGCGATTGACCAACGCCAAGAAGGGGAGTGCCGAGCAGTCTCGCCGCTACCTGGACAAGGACTTGATCCCGTCCCTGGGCGCTATCCCAATTGACCAGGTGCGCCGGGCCGATGTGCTCAAGGCTGTGCGGAAGGTTGAAGCCCGGGGCGCGCTGCATGTTGCGGAGAAGTGCCGCGGGTGGCTGAACGAGATTTTCCGCTATGCGATAGCCGAAGACCTGATCGAGCTGAACCCAGCGTCCGATATCGACGTGGTGGCCGCCATCCAGCCGCCAGTTGAGCACAACCCGATATTGCGCCGGCATGAGCTGGCGGAGTTCCTGGTGAAGTTGCGCGCAAGCGGCATGGGCATGCTCACGAAGTCGGCGATTCGCCTGATGCTGTTGACGATGGTGCGCACTATCGAAGCGCGCAGGGCATCGCCGGCGCACTTCGACCTGGAGGCCGAGCTCTGGAGCATTCCGCCTGACGACGTCAAGCAGTTGCAGAGCCGGGTTCGAACTGAAAGCGGGGAGATTCCGCCGTATCTGGTGCCACTGTCGCGGCAGGCGGTGGGGGTGGTACGGGAGGTGATGCAGGTCACCGGGCGTTGCAAGCTTCTATTCACCGGCCGGAACGAGCCAAGCAAGGTGATGAGCGAGAACACGGTGAACCAGGCAATCAAGAGGATGGGGTACAAGGATCGCCTCACGGGCCACGGAGTGCGTGGCACCGCGTCGACGATCCTGAACGACCTGGGCTACAACAAGGATTGGATCGAGGCGCAGCTCTCGCATGCTGACGACAATAAGGTGCGGGGATCGTACAACCACGCGGAGTATGTAGAGCAGCGCCGGCAGATGATGCAGGACTGGGCCGATTATCTCGACCACGTTGAAGCGGGTGGGGATTGTGACGTCTGGCCGAACTCGGCCTACAGCTTCAAGCCGGCTGGCCACGGGAAGCCTGGGCCTGTTCCAGGTTCCATTGCAGAACCTCGGCCTTGATCCAGGCCACGGACCTGGCGCCCAGCTTGACCTGCTTGGGAAACTTCCCCTCGTTGGCCATCTTGTAGATGGTGGTGGTCTTGATGCCCACCAGGCTGATCACCTCGGGCAGCTTGATGTATTCGATGTGTTGCTCTTGAGTTTGCATAGGGATTCCTCGCCCGCCATCGCCGGCAGGCTGTAGTGAGTGGGGTTTCGGGTTTGTCTGATGGGCCGCGGCGTTGCGCCGTGGCACTGTGCGGTGTCCGCTCGGTCTATGTCTTGCCGCTTTCGGCTGACTGCGCCCTGGGCCGGGCGGACTCTTCAGATCAGCCGTCGTAGCATCCGCACGGCATTTCTTGATGGCTGTCGTCAAAGAGTCGCATCTGGTCGCGGTCCGATGCGATCAGGTCTTCCCAGCGCCAACGGCGGCCCAGGCCTTTCACTGAGGTCAGGTTGGCGCCGCGCTCGATGGCAATGGCTCGTTCTTTCAGGTCATCCGGTAGCGACAGGATTTCATGCTGCTTGCTGTTCGGACAGAAGAAGCACGAACTCTTGCCCGGAAGTGGCAGGCCGGCAGCGCGGATGGATTTGATGCACTCCTCGCGCCCCATGTCCCACTCGATCAGCGGGTACCGCCATTTGTACTTTTTGTCTTCGTCGAACTTGGCGCGCTGAGGCTCGCCGGCGTCATACCCGATGCATTTGATTACCTTCTGTCCGGACGTCCAGGCCGCCTTGGCCGGTTCCCAGTTGTTGCAATAGGCGTCCTGCGGCTCGCCTTTGTACTTCTGTGAGCAGGACTTAAAGCCGTAGGCCACGCTCGGCAGCATCTTCATGCGGTGGCAGTTTTCCTCCAAGGTTTCGGGGCGCCCCCCTTTGCGTACTGTGACGATCGACGGAAAGCCACGGGCGACAAGCCATCCACTGAACATTTCCAGATACTCGTAGTTTTCTCGGCGCTCGCCTCCCGTGTCTGCGAAGGTGATCAAGTCAACACGCATGCCGCGCTTGACCATTTCCACAAGCATGGCCGTGCTGTTCGTGCCGGCGCCGTAGCTGACTACCACCGGCGCTTGGCTGCTCATGGCCTCGGCCCCCTGTAGATCAGGTAGGCCATGTACAGGACGGGCAGGATCATGGCTGCACCTCCTGCTGCACGCCAAGCTCCCCAAGCACCTCGCAAGCGATGGCAAAGCCTGGGCTTCCCAGCGGGCATTCCTTGATGATGCGGTTCAGGCCGTCGATCAGCTCGCGAGCTGTGCCGATCATCGTGTCGGCATCGGCGTCCATGTCTAGGCCGAGGGCTTCGCCAATGCTGCCGATGGAGACGCAGGCATCCAACAACATGCGCTTGCTGCGCTCGGCGTCCTTGCGCAGCGCCTCGTTGTCGGCCTCCAGTTCTTCGACTTGGACCAGCAGCTCGCCCCGGGCCCGAAGGTCTTGGCTGCTCGCCGCCTTCCATGCCTCTGCCTGGTCCTGGTACGAGACCTGGCCCGCTGGTGGCGACAGCCGTTCGATCTCAGCGAGCAGGCCCAGTACCATGGCCGGGTTGGCTGCTGCCACATAGCGCAGACAGGCATCTTGCTCAGTTTCGATGCTTTCGTAATGCAGCAAGGAACCAAGGTCTACGTCGAACACATAGCTGGTACCGGGTGCGTACTCTGGGCCAAACCAAGGTCCTTCAGGTGCAGCCTCGGCCAGGTCCTTCAGCTTTTCTTTGTCGATATTCATGGCATAGCTCCGCCATTCCGCTGCTGCGGCTGGCTTAAGTGGGGAAGGGGTAGAGGGGTTACTGCTGGGGAGGGATGGGCAGAGGCTGCCAATGAGTCGGCCAATCGTCCCGCCTGAAGCCACCGTCCCAGCTGGACCAGTCCGCACCGCTTTCATACTCGACGTCACCCAGGTACACGCCGGTAGTCGCGTGGAACTCTGCGGCGGAATTGCTCCACTCGATCCAGGCGCCGGCGGTGATCCGGTCACCCTTGCGCAGGATGATCTCGGTGCCATCCTTCGGCGCAGTTTCGATTGGCTGCCACTGCTCGGCAGGCTGCCCGAATCGTTCGCACAGCGCCTCCCATATGTCATACGCGCCACCGCCACAGACCCGGGCCTTCTCGGCGATGAACTCTGCCAGGTCGTCGCTGAGTTCGCGGGGGAAGCTGATCATGTCGTTACTCATCACTGTTTCTCCCGTGCGCGCAACTCGGCCATCAAGGCCTGGCGCGCTCTGCTGCATTTTTCGTGGTTGCCGTGGGCCCGCTGCTTGTTGCATTGGTCGCAGGTGAAGTTGAGGTCAATCGCTTTCATCGGGCGCCCGCGGATCTTGGTCTTGCGGCGAAGGATGGTCATGCCGACAGCTCCTTTCGGAAGGGCGCCCGGGCAGGGCGCCGGCAGGGTTACGCAACCCGGGTTGGCGGGTTCATTGCGAAGTAAATGCGGGCACAGGCTTCTGTATCTGGCCGGGCTCGGTGCCCCCCGACCAGCACCTCGCCGGTGAAGTGCAGAAGGGCTTCAGCGACAGAGGGTTGCTTGAACTGCCGACCACGACCGGCGGCGATCATTCGGGCGGTTGGCGGGCACTTCACAAGGGCGGTGCTGTTCTGGCATGTGCAGTACTTCGGCCCGTCGCGGAACTCATCAGCGGTGGCCTCATCCATGAAACGCTTCAAGCCAATGCGCAGAATGCGGTCATCGAACGAGACGTTATGCGCTACCCGCAGGCCGGCCTGGGCCATGATGCTCATGAACCCGGCGACCGCTTCGGCTTCCGGAATCCCCTGCTCCAGGGCCATTTCGGTGGTGATGCCGTGGATGGCTGCGACGTCGTCAGGGATAACCCAGCCGTCTGGCTTTACCATCGCTTCGAACGAGTCCACCAGGATGCCGTCGGGCGTGTAGAGCAGGGCGCAGATATCAACGATATGCGGCTGGCGGGGGTCTTCGCTGGGCTCCCTGAACAAGGGCAGGCCGGTGGTTTCGGTATCGAAGAAACAGATCAATTCGGACATAGGTTTTCTCCAGGCGAAAAGAAGGCGCCCGTAGGCGCCTGGCGGTGTTCCGATTTGTGGTGGGTCAAGCCACGTCTTCCAGCGTGGCAATGACCTTGTAGCTGTGCTCCAGGGCTGATTCGCCCTCGGTTTCGAGCTCGATCACACCTTTATCGAGTAGGCGCAGCAGCAGGGTAGTGGCCTGGTCGCTGTCGATTGCCAGGCGGCTTTGCACCCAGTGGGCTTTGAACGGCTTGGCCGCGGCCTTGAGCACGATCAGTTGAGCGGCGTCCTCGTAGCTGAAGTCGCCGAACTCCTGGTCTACGGTGGCCTGTGCGCCTGGCTTTCCCGCGGCCAGGTGTGCTTCCAGATCCTCCTTCGTGCCAAGCTGGGCAACTTCTCCATCCGAATCGTCTGGGTTGGCAGGTTGATCGCTCAACAGGTCAGCGGTCGGTTCTTTGATGCTCAGCGGCAGATCCTTTTGGTCGCGGTCTGGAACGAAGTCGTCCAGGGCCTCGCTGTAATCATCTGGCGCCATCACCAGCAGGCACAGATGGCCAGCGGCATCGACAAGGTCGTGCTTGCTCGGATCTTTGCCGTCGACCTTGGCGGTCACTGTGAGCGACTTGTCGTCGACCTGAACGCGTTTGACGTCGACCGGAACGGTCTTGACGCCGTTAGAGGCAATCACGCGGATGGCCAGCTGCACAGCCGTGTGGACGCCCAGCGTTACACGTTCGATGGTCGCCTGCTGGGCCGACTCGCTGAGATCTCCGTAGGGCCTGGCCTGCCCACGGAGTTGGTCGAGCACAACCTGTACCAGGTCGTGTTCCAGGAGCTGGCTGGCGACGTCGGCAGGAAAGGCACCTTCGCGCTTGCAGCGTTCGATGATAGAGCGGTGTTCCAGTTTCATGCGGTGATTCCTCAGTGTTTTGCGATGCGTTCAAGCGCGGCCTGCTGGGCCGGGCTCAGGTGGGTGCGCGGGCCATGGCGCTGGAAGCTGGCCCGCATGTTTTCGGTGAACTCAATTTCCCAGGTGTTGGCCGCCAGCAACTCCGCGGCGGCGAGCAGGACGCTGAATTCCTCGATGGCGCCGTAGATTTCCTCGATGCATTGGGCGGCCATGGCTGTTACCCCTGATCAGGCGGCGGCCTGACTGTTCTGTATGCGCTGGACATGCACCACCAGGGCCGAGCAGATGCGCGGGAAGTCGGCGGCGCGGTAAAGCATTGCCGAGCGATCACGCTCGACAGCCTCAAAGCCCAGCGAGCGCAGGAAGTCAGCCGTCAAGGTGAAGCCCAGGCAGCGGCAGATTTCGCCGAGCTTGATGCGCTGGCCATCGTCAGCCACCTGCTGAGCTGCAGGTGCAGCGCTGGTGATTGGTGTTGCCGCCAACGGCTTGGCCTGCTCGGCGACCGGCTGAACAGGCTCTTTGGTCGGCTGCTGCTGGGCGGCCTGGCTCGCGTCCGCCTGGCGCGCCAGCTCGGCCTGCTGCTGTTCGTGCTCGTTGATGCGAACTTTGATCAGCGCCACCAGGTCGTCGTTGACCTTGAGCACCAGTTCTTGGGCATCGGCGAACAGGAAACCGTGCTTGCTGGCCAGCTCGTTCAGGCTCTTCAGGTTCGTCCGGATCAAGTCGCCGATGCGGCTGGCCTCGATCTTGGCGCGGGCCAGTTCGCTGTCGGCGGCTTCCTTGAGGCTGGAAATGGTGCGCTTGCCTTTGATGACGCCGGCAAAGTCGGCCATGACTTTCGGCATGCGGATACGGCTATTCAGCGTTCCGTTGATCTGGTCGATGTGATCCTGCAGGGCCTTCGCCGCATCGATGACGATGTCGTTGCGGATCGTGTCCTTGCGCGCCTTGACCAGCTTTTCCAGTTCCAGGCGCTTACGGCGAGCCTCGGCGGTGATGTCGTCGATGGCCTTGAACAGCAGGTCAATGCTTTCCGTCTGGCTCAGGGCATGCTCTTTGGCAGCCTTGAGCTTGTCCTCGACGTCGCTGCACCACTTCACGGTAGTTTCAGCGTCGGCAAAGTCCTGGTCGGTGGATAGCTCGGTGTTGATTTTGCCGAACACCGTCATAGCGTGGGCCTTGAAGGCATCCAGATTGCTGGCGGTCACCATGCCGGTGACCTCGATGCGCAGTGCTGGCAGTTGGTCAGGTGCAGAGCCGAGCAACTCGACTGTGGCCGCCTGCGGCGCGAACTCGCCAAGATCCTGCTCGAACTGGGCCCAGCCTTGGACCAGCTGTTCCCGGCGCCCCGGGACTGGCCGGTATTCCAGGTGCACGAAGTTTTCGCGGGTGCCATCGGAGCAGGCGAAGATCACGCGCTCAGCGCCGGCGACCAGCAGCTGCTGCTCAAGCTGCCAGTAGTAGTGGGGGTCAAGAGCGCCGGCGCGGATCTGCGCGACCAGTCTCTGGTTCCACAGCTTATGCTCGAAGAGGGTATCGCCAAGCATCGTGGCGCCATCCATCGAGGCCAGCAGGTTGCCAGCGGTGCCAACGATGGGATACAGCTCTTCGCCGATCATTTCCTCGACCAGGGGCCGGGCCAGCTCTTCAGTGGCATGGCCGCGGTCGAAGACGGCCTGCTGCGCCGGGGTAACCTCGGGCACGATGCCGGTTTTCTTCATCGTCAGCAGGTCGTTGCGGGTTTGGAACTTCGAGGCCCCCATCATCGCGGGCGCCTCCGAAGCGGTGAAATAGCTGGAGCGAAGGGCGTGCCACTCAGGCGTGCCCTGCTGGACGTTATGCACTTTCATTGGTGGCTTCTCCTTCGATGGGGGCCAGGGCGCGGATGCGCTCTTCTTGCTCCGGGGTGACGGCGTATTTGCTGGTGATATTGGAAAGGATGTGATCGGGGGTCGCGCGGCCAGTGGCGATCATTGCGCGCCACTTGTCCGCATTCTCGTCAAGCTTGCTGTCTGGGTAGGGCGGTAGCTGCTTTGGTTCTTCGGTCCTGCGCGGCGGGTTGAGGTCCCGCATTGGCTGGGAGGTTTCTTCCAGTTCGTCAGGGCTGTAAACGCCCAGGATCACGTCAGGGCAGTAGAGGCGCGACCAACGTTTGGTCGCGAGATACGCCAGTTGCTGGCGCGGGTCATCAGCCCACAGCGTACTGTTTCGGGTGCGTGCCTGGGCGAGCAGCAGCTCGAGCACGCGCGGTTCAGGTTCGCCACGGAACGTAGCCCAAACCCTTACGCCGAGGCCTTCTTCGTCGGCCATCTTCCAGCCGGGCACGCGGTATTCGCCTTTCTCGCCTTTGCGGATCTCGAACTTGCCGATGACCTTTTCCCAGTCGCCGTACCACTCGTAGTGCAGCCGATCAGCGACCGGCGCGCAGGTGGTGATCACCGCATTCACCAGCTGTGCTTCATAGCCCAACACGCCGTTGACCAGGTGCGTCTTCTGCGCCACGGCGAATGGATTCATTTTCCACTGCATCGATTGCATGACGACCGCCAGGCAGTCAGCCGGATTTCCGTAGAAGTGCTTTGGCAGCGTGGCGCGGCCGGTGGCCATGACATCGGCCAGGCGCATCATCTTGTCCAGGCTGTCGCCATCCAAAACCAGGGCGCTGGTGCTGGTGGATGCGTGCGGAAGGACGTGCAGGTTTTGTTCGTGCGCCACTGGCGCCAAGCTTTGTTGGGACACAAGAGTTTCCTTGCCGCGACGTGCGCAGCATTGAGTGGGTCTAGGGAAAGGATGGGGGACGGGTTACAGCGGCAGGGCGATCACGGCTCGACCAGCGAGAGCAGGCGTTCACCCAAGATGATCTTGGCGTTGGCCTGTTCCTTCCTGATGCCGGTGGCCTGGGCCACCTCGGAAAGGGTCAGGCCATCACGACGGAGTTTCGCGCAGCGAATTGCCAGGTGCTGGCCGCGCTTGTGCGCGCCGGTACCGCTCATGCTGCATCTGCCTTTTGCTGCTCCGCCCGGTCAGCTGCAAGACCTGCAGCAATTTCGGCGGCACGCGCACGGCCGTACTCATTGGCCCAGGGCCTGATCAGCGAATCGGCGATACCGTGAAGGGCCGTAGGGTGCTGCTCATCCTTCGGCTGTCCAATCGCCGCAATGGCCAGATCGTAGGCGTTCCGGTGGACCCGGCGCCCGTCGGCGATCACCTCGCAGATCATCTGCTCAATCGGGTACTCGCGATTGTCTGTAAGCAGCGGGGCGATATGCTCCTGGGCGCCCAGGTGTTCCGCCAGCGCCTCATAGAGCGATTGCGGGGTGACCAGGGCCACGGATTTGCCGTGCGCCCGTGGCGCCGTCACGTTCTGCCCACAGATCAGGGCATTGATTGAATCGTGGAGCCAGTCCGGCCCCTCTGGTGTTTCGAGGAAGTCGGTCATGGCCGATTCTCCGCTTCAAGGCGCCGAGCAATGGCGCAGGCTTCGTTGTGGTCACGGCGAAAGCCCCGGGCTTTGCCTGTGCTGCTGTCAATGACGTGGAAGAACGCCACGCCGGCTGGCTTCACGATGAACCGCGGTTTCTCCACTGGAGACGGGCGCCCGATCAGTTCGTAGAGGTCTTTCGTGGCGATACGCGAGCGGGTGCGCAGGGCTGCGCGGACTTGCTTTCCGAGTTCGATACTTGGGTGCATGGCCGTCTCCAGGCGGTGGATTCAAATACAGCCGGATGCACTCAGGCCTCCCGTCGGTTGCCGATGGGCGCGGGGGTGAGTGCATTCGGATGGATTCGGGAGAAGGGGGGGATAGGTAGCCGGCGCGTGATTCACAACCGAATCGTGTCGGGATTTCACCGCCCGGCGCCGGCTACCAGGTTGATGCAGGTGTCCCGCATGCGCGGGGTTGGCTTCCGCATCGGGGTGTGATCTGGCCGGTGCTGATCTCCGGCTTGGCTATTAGCGGCCTCAGTGACACCGGGGTTTCACCGGGGCGAAGGTTTCAGCCGCATATTGTTGGACTCGCCATGGCCATCTGGGCGCTTACTCACTTTGCCGGCCATGATTCCCGCGATCCACCAGGTCTTACACTCGCGCATCAGCCTGCGCATTCAGATCACACTCCGATGCGTCCTGGTTGCCCAGGCGCTCGGTGTTGCACGCCGACCTACCGAGATCTATACGGCGCATCAGTGTGGGAGTCGCCCACGCCCAATGCGTCAAAGCCTTTCCCGGCCGACGCTGTGTTGCTGCTGGTTTTTAAAGAGCGGTGGCTTTCGCCGGGTTTCGCTGTCTGCCTCGAATGTGCAAGCAGACTTGCATTTATAAAAGCATGCTTGTGCATCATATGCAAGCAACCTTGTGTTTTTTCTTGGGGACGAAAAAAAGCCCGCTCGGTGGCGGGCCCTGGGGCTTCTTTGAAGTGATGCTTCCTATGACTTGGCGGGCGCTATCTCTTTGGCGCAAGTGAATCCGCCAAGGTCAGAGTTTGTGCAGTAAAACGTCTGGCCTCGACAGGTCGCCACCCAGGAAAACGAGGTCCATCCGGCCTCAGTATCTTTGACTACTGTTTCAGACTTAGGGCATCCAATTACCCCAGAAGTCATAGAAACCAAGTCTCCGTGGCTAGCGCATGCTGACAAAGATACCGCGGTTGAGAGAAGTAAGATTTTGGTCATTCTCATGACGATAGAGGCCTCAAGATTGCCCAATACAGCGGCCACATAGCGGCCAGGAACTCATTTACTGGTAAGGCAATGATCCAGTTCCACCAGTTATATACATACCCATCAAGAAACGTGAGCTTAATAAAAGTTGCGAAGTTTCCTATCCAATAAATAATCCATAAAGCGCTTTTCATCATAGCTTCCTTGCGTTCCAGGCTAGCAGGACCCGGGCGTGAATAATCATGGACTCCAGTTCTGCGCCCTTGATGTCGTAGGGCGGGAACGTTTCATTGTCAGAAATCATGCGAATCATCTTTGGTAAGCGCTGCAAACGCTTGATGTAGAGCATTCCATCAAGGGTAAACACATAGACGCCATCTACCACCACCGAGTTAACGCCCTGGTCAACTATCAGCGGATCACCACTTGAAAAAGTTGCCCCCATACTTTCGCCAAAGCCAGTAATTACTGAAAGATTATCGGCGTGTGTATAGGCGATACCTTGCTCTCTCAAATACTCAGTTCGCACAGTAATGTTACGCACAGTTTCAATGTATTCCTTCGGTAAAACCTGTCCGTGTCCCATTGAACCGACTACATCGTATTGAGGTATCAGGATTTCATCGTCGCGTGTTTTTCTCGTGAAATCGGCTGTCACGACGTTGGAGCTTTGCCGGCGGCTCGGTGGTTCCCCAGCTCCATCCAGAAGCCAGTCCACAGTGGTGTCAAACGCCTGAGCAATAGCCAGAAGATTGTCATTCTTGATGTTGCCGGTATCACCGGCAAACCACTGGCGCACAGCCTCATAGCTGATTCCGCAGGTCGTGGAAATCTTCCGCTTGACTCCTCGGGCGCCAGTTTCCGGCCTGCGAGTCAGTACGAGCTTGGTGATTCGATCGGTAATGTTCATAGGGCCAATCTACAAGTTCGCTTGCCAAGCATGCTTGCTTAATAAATACAAGCATGCTTGAATTTGACGCATCAGCATTGGAGGTGCCTATGAAGCGTCAAGCAGCTATTGATTATTTCGGCTCCATCCCCGCCCTGGCCAAAGCACTCAAGATTACTTACGAGGCTGTGCGTCAGTGGGGGGAGGAGATCCCAGAACTGCGTCAGTACCAATTGGAGAAACTCACCAATGGGCAACTGAAGGCGGGCCATGACAGCAAGTCTCAATCGGTGGCCTGACCATGAGCGCGAACAAATTAAGCCCCGAGCAGGATGCAAGGGCACGCAAGAACTACTCAGTCCTGATGCAGCGTCTTGCGTCAGTCGGAAATGCGCCAGTTGCGCATGCAGTAGGTTGCGACGAGGCGACGATCAGCCGCATGAAGCCCGAGAAATTCGAGCAATTCACCCAGATCCTGGCCGTCCTGGACCTCAAGGTGGTGCCGACCGATGCCCGCTGTTTTCGTGAGCGCGACATCGCGGCCTACCTGCAGCTGGCCAAGCTGCATATGGAGCAGATCGACGGCGTGCATCAGCTGGAGTGGGACTGATCATGGATTGGTTCCGGATGTATGGCGAGTTCGCCACCGACCCCAAGGTGCAGATGATGAGCGAGGCCATGCAGCGCCGCTTGATCATGTTGTTCTGCCTCGAATGCAGTAACGGACTTGAAACGTTTCATGCAACCGAACGGGAAACTTCTATCGCTTTCGCACTGCGGATTCCAGACGAAGAAATTGCCAGGACGAAGGACGTTTTCTTGGCCAAGGGCTTCATCAATGAGGATTGGACGCTGCGCAACTGGAGCAAGCGCCAATATGTCTCTGACTCAAGCACAGCAAGGGTTCGAGCGCATCGGGAGAAGAAAAAGAAGGCCGCCGCAGGGAGTGAAACGGACGAGAAACGTTCCAGTAACGCCCCAGAACAGATACAGAACAGAACAGATACAGAAGAAAAACATAACGTTGACGCCGGGCATCAACCGGATGCGTTGGGCGACTCTGAAAGTTCTGATTCCAAGGTTCCCGCGTGTCCGGCCCAGGCCATTGTCGACCTGTTCCACAAGGCTCTCCCCGAGTTGCCCCGCGTATCTCAGCTGAACGACCAGCGCCGTCGCCACCTGCAAGCCCGCTGGCGCGAGAACGCTGTGCACCAGGACCTGCAGTTCTGGGCCGATTACTTCACCCACGTCAAAGCGTCCCGGTTCCTGCTGGGCAATGCCGAAGGGCGCAACGGTGGGAAGCCATTCCGCGCCACGTTCGATTGGCTGATCGCCCCAAGCAATTTCGTCAAAGTCATCGAGGGTAATTACCATGCGTGACCCGTACAGCCTCGAAGCCGAGCACGCGGTGCTGGGCGCAATGCTGATCAAGCCCGAGCTGATCGACATCCTGTCGGCAGACCTCAAGACCTCGGATTTCTTTTTCGCCGACAACCGCGCAGTGTTCGATGCGATCCAGGCGCTCAAGGCCGCAGGCACTCCCGTTGACTTCCTGACCGTGGCCGAGAAGATTGGCACCCTTGGCGAGGACTCTTCAGCGCTGGCCTACTGCGCTGACCTGCACCGCAACACGCCATCGGCTGCCAACGCCCGGGCCTACGCCAACACCGTGCTCGAGCGCAGCACCGTGCGCGCCCTGATGACCGCGGCCCAGGCCATCCACGAAATTGCCCAGGGCGACAGCGGGACCGAGGACAAGATCACCCAGGCCCAGGCCGAGATTAACGCCATCGGCAGCAGTTCCGCAGGGTCTGAAACCATCACCGCCGGCGAAGCTGTTCGCAAGCACATCGAGGAACTGGAGCGCCGCGAAGCCCTAGGCGGTGCAATGGACGGCCTCGCAACTGGCATCCCCTCGCTCGACGCCAAGATCATGGGGCTCAAGGGCGGGCAACTGATCATCGTTGCAGGCCGGCCGAAGATGGGTAAAACCACCCTGGCCATGAACATCGTGGACAACGTCGCAGTGCACAGCGGTAAGCGCGTTCTGGTGTTTAGCCAGGAAATGTCCCACGGCGAGCTGATGGACAAGTCCCTGGCATCCCTGGGCAACATCCCGTTGAGGGCGCTCAAGGACGGCTCTGCACTCAGCACCCACCCAACGCAGATGCTGGAAGCCTCGAACCTGATTCACGGCGCAGCCATCGAGCTGTACGACCGCAGCGGCGTTACCGTGAGCCGCATCCGCGCCGTGTCTCGCCGGCAGAAAATGAACTTCGGTCTGGATCTGATCGTGGTCGACCACATTGGCCTGGTGGATGTTGACGACGCCCGGGCCAACTCTGTGCAGCGGATCAGCGAAATCACCCGCCAGCTCAAGCTGCTTGCCAAGGAACTGGACGTTCCAGTCATTGCCCTGTCGCAGCTGAACCGCCAGCTGGAACAGCGCCCGAACAAGCGCCCCGTACCCTCTGACCTGCGCGACTCCGGCTCGATCGAGCAAGACGCGGACATGATCATTTTCGTTTACCGGGACGAGGTCTACGAGCCAAACACCAAGGACCGCGGCGTGGCCGAAATCATCATCGGCGCCGCCCGTGGCATCCAGCCATGCACCGTCCGCGTTGCGTACCAGGGGGGCTACAGCCGGTTTATCGATCTGCAGGCCATAGCCGGCAGTCCGCCACCGGATCTGTTCGACGACAGCGCCGACTATGCACCCAAGCCAGAAAGTCCAGTAGCCAAGGTCACCAGCATGGCCGAGCGGTACAACAAGAGCTATGGAGGCCATCGCTCATGAGCATCGATCCAACACCCGTTTCTTTCGTCGTTCCAGGTGAAGCCGTGGGGAAGGGCAGGCCACGTGTAACCACCATCGGCGGCCATGCCCGCATGTTCACCCCGAAAAAGACCGCCAACTACGAAACCCTGATCTCCATGGCGGCCCAGCAGGCCATGGCCGGGCGCGAGCTGATCACCGGCCCAGTGCTGGTGGAGCTGAAAATCGCTGTCGGCATTGCCGCGTCATGGTCGAAGAAGAAAACCGCCCAGGCACTGGCCGGCGACGTGAAGCCCACGAAAAAGCCGGACATCGACAATGTGCTTAAGGCCGTCTGCGACGGGATCAACGGCATCGTCTTCCGCGACGACGTCCAGGTGGTCAACGTCTCCATGAGCAAGCGCTTTGCTGAAGTCCCGGGCGTCCGCGTGCGCATCGTTCCCCTGGAAGGAGAACCCTCATGAGCAAGATCCAATGGCACTGCACCCAAATCGGCGTTGACGGCTGGCTGCTGATCGCCGCCGACCAAGACCTGACCGGGCCCAACGACCCCGAAAGCATGCTCGGCCACCGCCGGGCATTCCACCCGTTCCAGCTCGACGAAGACCCCCAGGCGCTCGCAAGGGCCATCGGGGAAATGAGCGAAGTCATGGCACGGGTTCAGCTCCCACTCATGCAATTCGACCCTGAAACAGGGGAGATCAGCATAGTTCAAGCCCTGCCTGCCTCGCGTGCGCACGCGTTTGGGGGCTGACCATGAAGCCGTCCGCACCTGAGCAAATCCCGCTGTTCGCGGAGCCGCCCCGGGTGTCCATCGCGCAGCTGGTCCTGCACACACCGGCGGCGCCTGCGCGGCCAGGGCCGAAGCGCATCGACTGGTTCAAGGTGATCACCGAGGTTCTGCGCTCCGGCGAATACTCGATCCAGGGCGCAGCGGACGAAATCGGCGTGGCGCGCACCACGCTGATTGGCTGGAAGCAGGGCGCCGAGCCGCGCTACAGCGAAGGCGAGCGCCTGGTGCTGCTCTGGTGCAAGATCACAGGCGAAAGCCGCGACACGCTGCCCATGGTCGCCGCCCGCGACTGGTGGGCGTATCACTCCAAGACCTGAAATAGTCAGGATTCCGACACCCAACCCCGCCGATGCTTCCCTCGTCGATCAATACGACCCCGCCCATGTGCGGGGTTTTCTTTTCCAGCCCCGGCGAGGGGATATCGAGATGCCGAACATGCCAGACAAACCTGACACCTGGGCGATCCTGCTGGCGTGGCTAAGCCAGCACGCCCCCTTGCTATATGCGGCGCTGCTGTCGTTCCTGATGGCCGCGGTGCGGATCATTTACGGAGGCGGTACGCGGCGACAGGCTGGGCTTGAGGCCTGCTTGTGTGCGCTGTTCACCGCGGGGGCATTCCCACTGCTCGAGTATTTCGGGCTGCCCCAGAACCTGGCCGCAGCACTTGGCGGTGGCATTGGCTTCATCGGCGTGAAGAAAATTGCCGACCTAGCCGACCGCTTCGCCGACTTCAAGCTGCCACGCCGGGGGGCCGGCCAATGACCATTGCCCGCGGCGTCCGCAACCACAACCCCGGAAACATCGACTACAACCCCCGTAACAACTGGGAAGGCCAGCTCGGCAAGGAGCCGAACGGCAGGTTCGCTATCTTTGATACCGCCGAGAACGGCATCCGAGCCCTGGGCAGGCTGTTGCTCAACTACCGCGGCAAGGACGGCATGCCCGGGGTTGGTGGCCCAGGCATCGATACCCCTCGCGAGTTCATCACCCGCTGGGCGCCCGGGAACGAGAACGACACCGAGGCCTACATCGCCGCTATCGCTAAGCGTCTGGGCGTGAAGGCGAACGACGTGATCAATATCAAGAACCCGGTAACCCTGCGCGCAGTGATGCTGGGAATCATCGTTCATGAGAACGGCGGCAACCCTTACCCGGACGCTGTGCTCGATGAAGGTCTGCGCAGGGCCCTCAAGTGACCCGCTATATCGTGTTTGGGCTGTCTGTGGCTTTGATCCTGGCGTTTTGGCGGCTCGACCATATCAGCACCAGCCTCGATGCATCATCGCAGCGTGTGCGCGATCTGGAGAGCCAAGCCGAAGCGCACCAGCAGGCGATCACCGTTCGCGATTCCATCGACAGTCAGTTTCAGGAGGAAATCCGCAATGCCGAAGACTCCAAGCCTCAGCTTGTTGCTGACCTCAACTCTGGCGCTCGCGTCGTGTACGTCCGCGCCGCCTGCATGCCAACCAATCCCAACCCCACCGGCAGCACTGATGCAGCCGCCCCCCAACTTGCAGCAGATGCTCGACAGGATTATGCCGACCTCGTTGCAGCCAACCGCAAAGTGACTGCCCAGGTCGCCGGCCTGCAGCAGTTCATCCTCTCCGCGTGCGTTCGCGCCGCTTCGAAATAGTCGGGATTCCGACGCCTTCCCCCCGCGATGCTGAAGCCTCTTTGATCAACTCACTGAGGCTTTACCCATGCCAGTAGCAACCCCACGCCGCGTTAGTCGCGAAGACCTTGACCAGGCCACCCAACTGACCGACGCCATGTCGCGCCTGATTGCCGCGCTCCCTGGTTCGAACAGTGCCGAAGTGCAGGCCGCCACCAACAGCCTGCTGGTGGATATGGCGGCGTTCGCCAAAGAGCTGATCAAGACCGAGGTTCCCAGTCTTCCAGCCCCGCCAGTCGCCCAGTAGTCCCCAAGCCCCGGGCGCGCTTTGTGCGCCCACCACCGGAGAAACTCCATGTCAGCCCCTGACCTGATCGTTCAAACCCCAGGCGTACCTGTCGCCAACCAGGCGCCGGTTGCGTCCGCTGCCGACGGCTCTGCCAGCCAGCAGCCCCCAGCAGCACCAGCTCCAGCAGCAGTGCCCTACGCCGCCAAGCACAACGGCGGCGGGCGCTGGATTGTGATCACCAACGACGACAAGGCCACCCGCATCGGTGATTTCGTCGGCGACCGGGACTCGATCGTTCCCGAGGTCGAGCGCATGAATGCCGGCGGCGAACCCTTCGTTGCGCCGGCCCCGACCGTGACCAGCCAGGCCCAAGCGCCCCAGGCGCTCCAGCGGCAGCAGCCCGGCGAGGCCATCGACCCCACAACCATCAAGCAAGCGGTCATGACCAGCGAAGGCTGGCTCTGCCCTGAGCCCAAGGCAGCGAAGGAGTAAGACCCATGGGAAGTAAGCCAAAGGCGCCGAAGGTGGTCCCGCCACCAGACCCGGCCATTGAAGCCCAGAAGGCCGCCGATGCCGCGGCCATCAAGGCCAACGAAGAAACCGCCACCCGCAAGAAGCGCAAGGCCGAGAGCAGCCTGCTCACGTCTGGCGCCCAAGGCTCTGGCTCTGTTCTCTCATCCGGTAAGAGCACCCTCGGGCAATGAACGCATCCCAGATCTGCACAACGTTGAGCACCCTGAAGTCTCTGCGCTCGCCGCATGAGCAGGTCTGGCGCGACTGCTATGACCACAGCTACCCGATCCGGGGTAGCGGCTTCTGCTCCGAGCAAATCACCGCCATCGAGGCGCAAATGCGCAAGGCGCGGATGCTGGACGGCACCACAACGGACGCAGCCCGCATTCTGTCGTCGAGCATCATGTCGGGCCTGACCCCGGCCAACTCTCTCTGGTTCGGCATGGACGTCGGCCAGGAAACCGAGGACGAACGCCGGTGGCTCGACGACTCGGCCGACATCCTCTGGCAGAACATCCACGCTTCGAACTTCGACGCCGCAGCCTTCGAGGGCATGCTCGACGAGGTGTGCGCCGGCTGGTTCGCCCTGTACATCGATAGCGACAAGGAGCGGGGCGGCTTCACGTTCGATCTGTGGCCAATCGCGAGCGTCTACTGCTCGGCATCAAAGGCTGGCGGGAAGATCGACACCGTTTACCGCGAGTACCAGCTCACTGCCCAGCAGGCGGTAAACGAGTTCGGCGAGGCCAATGTCAGCGAGAACACCCGCAAACTGGCCCAGGACAAGCCGCAGGAAATGGTGCGGTTCATCCACGCAATCTATCCGCGCAGCACATACATGGTCGGCGCCCGCCTGGCCAAGAACATGCCGATTGCGTCATGCAAGGTCGAGGTCGAGGCCAAGCGCATGGTCAGCGAGTCGGGCTACCACGAAATGCCGGTGGTGGTTCCGCGCTGGATGATGATTCCGAACAGCGTCTATGCCGTGGGCCCGGTGTTCGATGCGCTGCCGGATGCGCGCACGCTGAATGACCTGTGCCGGATGGACCTCGCCGCCGGGGATCTGGCCATTGCCGGTATGTGGATTGCCGAGGATGACGGCGTACTGAACCCGCGAACGGTGAAGGTCGGCCCCCGCAAGATCATTGTGGCCAACAGCGTGGACAGCATGAAGCCCCTGCAAAGCGGCTCCAACTTCCAGTACGCCGAAACCAAGATCCAGCGCTTGCAGGCGTCGATCCGCAAGATCCTGATGGCCGACCAGCTCCAGGCCCAGGACGGCCCGGCGATGACCGCGACCGAGGTGCATGTGCGGGTGAACCTGATCCGTCAGCTGCTGGGCCCCGTCTATGGCCGCCTGCAAACCGAGTACCTGCAACCCCTGATCGAGCGGTGCTTCGGCATCGCCTACCGCGCCGGCATCCTGGGGCAGGCACCGGAAAGCCTGGCTGGCCGCAACTTCACAGTGCGCTACCTGTCGCCCCTGGCGCGCGCCCAGAAGCTGGAAGAGGTAAACGCCATTGACCAGTTCGTGGCCGGTGCCCTGGGCATCGTTTCTGCCACGCAAGACCCTTCGATTCTGGACAACATCGACCTGGACGAGGCCCAGCGCTTCAAGGGCGAGGCCCTGGGCGTACCGAACTCCATCATTCGCAGCAAGGCCGACAGGGACAAGATCAGGGCAGACCGTGCCCAGGCACAGCAGGACGCCCAGGAGCAGGCGCAGCAGCAAATGATGATGCAACAGGCCGGCGAGGCCGCAATGAGGCAACAGCCAGGAGCTGCAGCATGACCCCATACACCCCAGAGCAGCTGGACGACATGTTCAAGCGTGTGTTCGAGCAGCACGCCGAGGGCGCGATTGTTCTTGAACACCTGATCCAGCGCTTCAGCAAGAACGCTGTAACCGTGGGCGGCATTGACGCCGTTCTGCGTACCTACCTGCAGGCCGGCCACCGCGAAGTGCTGGACCACATCCTGCTCCGAATCAATCGCGCCAATGGCGTGGAAGACCAACCTGAAGAGGATTCCCAATGAACTGGTTCATTCACAACCGCCTGGGTCACTACCTGTGCAACGAGGCCGGCGCCGATGGCGGTGATGGCGGCGGCGGTGCAACTCCACCAGCAGCTACCCCGCCAGCAGGCTCTGTGCTTAACAGCGGTGCCACCCATGACTGGATGCCCGAGAAGTACCGCACCAGCAAGGAAGATGGTTCGCTCGACCTGGACGCATCCAGCCGCAAGATGGCCGAGGCATACCGCCATCTGGAATCCCGCATGGGTTCCGGCGATGCGCCGCCCAAGTCGGCAGACGACTACACCGTCAAGCTGGAAGGGGTCGAGGGCTTCAACTGGGATGAGTTCAAGGCCGACGAGAGCACCCAGTCATTCCTGAAGGGGGCGCATGCCAAGGGCCTGACCAACGACCAGGTGCAGTACGTGATTGGCGAGTACATGAAGGCGGCCCCGGGCCTGATCGAAGGCGGCGTGCAGCTGACCCAGCAGGACTGCACTGCGGCGCTCAAGTCGGTTTGGACTGACGATCAGACCATGCGGACCAACGTCACCGCCTCTTTCCGTGCCGCCGAGGCTTTCGCCAACCCAGAGGGCCAGCCCGGTAGCTTCCAGAACCTGGCGGCCAAGTACGGCAACGACCCGGATTTCATCGCCTTCACAGCAAACATCGGCAAGGAGCTGCGCGAAGACAGCCAGATCAACGGCGGGGCGCCGGTCAGCGAGGCCGACTTCAACGTCAAGGCGGCAGAGCTGCGGCAGTTGCTGGTGGAGCTGCCCCCGCACGATCCGAAGCGCAAAGGCGTACAGGCCCAGCTGGACGAAATGTACAACCGCCGATTCGGCAAGCCCCAATCCCGCCTGGGCTGACTCCCGCCCAAATAGTCGGGAAACCGACACCCCACAACTCCGACTATCACAGGCACCCGGTAGCAATACCGGGCCGGCCTGCGATGGCACGCAGATACCCGGACAGCCCCAGGCGCAGCAAAGCCGATGCACGCCAGGAACCCCGGCCCGCGCAGCGGACACCCGGCCAGGCAATCCCAAATCTGCATTGGAGTGCATCAGATGTCTTTTCAAATTACCGAAGCTTTCATCCAGCAATTCGCGGACAACTTCAAGCACGTTGCCCAGCAGACGCAATCGCGTCTTGAGCGCTGCGTGACCCCCGAGCCCAACATCGTGGGCATGTCGAAGTCCGTGAACCGCATGGGCCAACGCACCGCACAGCGTCGCACCCAGCGCCACGCCGACACCCCAATCAACGACCAGCCACACTCGACCCGGTTCGTTGACCTGTTCGACTGGGACGACGGCGACATGCTCGACGACCAGGACAAGATCCGCATGCTTGTCGATCCGACCTCTGACTATGTCAAGGCGATGGTTGCCGCTCTGAACCGCGCCAAAGACGACGTGATTATCGAGGCCTTCGGAGGTGTATCGCGTGCTACCGCCGGCGGCATTCTCCTGCCCACCTCCCAGAAGATCGCAGTAGGCGGCTCCGGTCTGACCAAGGCCAAGATCCTCCAGACGCGCAAGATGTTTCGTAAGAACGAGGCGGACAACCACAACGGTGAAGAGTTGTTCATCACCTACAGCGCCCAGGCCGCCGCCGACATCCTGGCCGATCCGCAACTCACCAGCGCCGACTACCTGGCCGGCAAGTTCCTCCAAGATGGTGACATCGAGGGCAAATGGATGGGCTTCACCTGGATTCCAAGTGAGCGCACCCCGTGGGATGGCGCCACCCGCCGCCTGTACGCCTGGACCAAGTCCGGCGTGGTCTTGGGCACAGGCCAAGAAATCAAAACCAAGGTCGGCGAAGACCCGAGCAAGGCCTTTAACACCCGCGTCTATGCCAAGCAGTCGATCGGCTCGGTTCGGGTTGAAGAAGAGAAAGTCGTCGAGATCGCCGTCGCCGAGGCCGCGTAAGCGGCTTTGGTCATCCACTTTCACGAAAGGAGCCAATCACCATGGCAACTGTAAATGCTTCCGTGGCTGCCGCTCGGGCAGCTCTCCCACAGCAACTGGTCAAGCCGAGCCAGCAGGGCGCCGACGTGCAGGTGCTGGTCAGTACCTACGCCGTGCCAGCTGGCGGCGTAGCCGTCGGCGACAGGATCAAATGGGGCCAGATCCCGTTCGGTACGCGCCTCATGCCGAGCACGCGCCTGTACTTCAGCGCCGGCGCGGCGTCTTCCACCCTCAACCTGGGCGACGTCGCCAGCCAGGCCCGCTACCTGGCGGCGACCTCGGTAGCTGCTGCTGGTAGCGCGACTGCCGAGGCGGTCTATGCAAACGGTGGTCTGTTCGAGGTCGCGGTCGTTGCCCCGGGCCAGCCCACCGACCAGAGCGAGCTGTTTTCCATCGTCGCGGGTGCTGCGCTCCAGGCCGGCCAGGTGATCACCCTGGTGGCGCAGTACGCCGGCCAGAACTGATAGCGGTTGCCATGGATGGCGAACAACTTACCGGGGCCGCGTGCCCCGGTCTTTTTATCTGGAGGTTTTAGATGAGCATGGCCACCGGGGTATCGATCTGTTCCAACGCCCTGCTGATGCTTGGCGCCAAGAGCATCAATGACTTCAACGAACCCGTGGACCGGGCGAAGATCGCCGCGAACTTGTATCCCACCGTCCGCAATGACTTGCTGCGCACCCATCCCTGGAACTGCACGATCAAGCGCGTTCTGCTGGCGCCGGATGCAACGCCACCTGCTTTCGGTTATGCCAACCAGTTCGAGTTGCCTGCGGACTTCCTGCGCGTCCTGGAGGTTGGCCAGGCCGGCCTGCAGGTCGACTACTTGGTCGAGGGCCGGCAAATCCTGGCGAACGCCACTTCGCTGGAACTGCGCTACGTCTACCTCAACGAGATAGAAAACACCTGGGACGCAAACCTTGTCGCGCTGTTGACTCTGGCAATGGCGGCAGCGATGGCCTACGCCATCACCCAGTCCGCTGCTGTTCGTGACAGCCTCAAGCAAGACCTGGAGATGGCGAAGAAAGTGGCCCGAGCCGTGGACGGCCAGGAGGACCCGCCACAGACGCTGGGTGACGAGCACCTGTATGCCTCCCGGTTTGGAGCGCGCGGATAATGGCCCGGCCAACGATCAACCAGACCAACTTTACAGCCGGCGAAATATCGCCGCGCATGCTTGGGCGTGTGGACATTGCCCGATACCAGAACGGCGCGGAGATAATCGAGAACGCGTGGCCATTGGTTCACGGTGGATGCGTTCGCCGCGACGGTACCCTGTTCACCGGGGTGACCAAGTTTCCAGCCAAGCGCTGCCGCTTGATCCCGTATGTGTTCAATGAATCGCAGGCGTACATGTGCGAGTTTGGCGACTCGTATGTGCGGATATTCTTTTCCGACGGCACCTATAGCGGTGTCGAACTGGCCAGTCCTTACACCGAGGCCATGCTGTTTTCGATGGAGTATGTGCAGGGCGCGGATACGATGTTCCTGTTCCATACCAGGGTTCCGATTTACCGCCTGCGGCGATCCAGTAATACCGAATGGACCTTAGCCGCAGCCCCGTTTGTGACCCGGCCATTCGACGAGAAGGGCATCAGTTTCGCCACGGCGCTGACTCTGGGTGCATCAACGGTCGGCCCTGGTCGTGCGGCAACATCTGCTGTCGCTGCTTTCATGGCGGCTGATGTTGGACGGGAGATCTGGGCGGGCGGTGGAGTAGCAAAAGTCACGTCTGTCACGAACTCAACTGTGGCCACCGTTGAAGTCCTCAACGCCTTTTCTACCACCACGCTGGCGGCCTGGGCGCTCAAAGGATCGCCGCAAACCACCAATACCCTGAGCGCCTTTTCTCCAGTCGGGGCGGTTGTGACAATGACGCTTGGCGCTGCCGGCTGGCGGCCAGACGATGTAGGCAAGTTCGTCAAGATAAACGGCGGATTACTGGAGATCACAGTCTATTCCTCCGCTACAGCGGTAAACGGAATCATCCGTTCTGCTCCCACCTCTGCCGTTCCTGCGCCTGCCAACGCCTGGTCGCTGGAGGGCTCCGTCTGGAACGATATTGATGGCTACCCCCGGGCCGGAACGCTGTACATGCAGCGCCTGGCCGTTGCCGGTTCACCCAATTACCCGCAAACCATCTGGCTATCGCGCATCGGCGAGTACCTGAACTTCGAGCTGGGCACTAAGGACGACGACGCGCTGACCTACAACTTGACCAGTGACCAGATCAACCCGGTCCTGCACATGGCACAGATCAACGCCCTGATTCCGTTGACCTACGGCGGCGAGTTCACAGCTACCGGCGGCGTGGAGAAGCCGATCACCCCGACCAACATTCAGACCAAGAACCCCTCGGCGTATGGCTGCAACAGCGTGCGCCCGGTTCGGATCGGCAACGAGCTGTACTTCGTGCAGAAGGCCGGTCGCAAACTGCGTGCCATGGCCTACAAATACGACTCGGACAGCTACGGGTCGCCCGATATGTCGGTGCTGTCAGAGCACGCCACTACCAGCGGTGTGGTCGATATGGCCTATCAGCAGGAGCCGGAGTCGATCCTGTTTATGGTTCGCAATGACGGTGTGCTGGCCACCATGACAGTGGACCGGGACCAGGACGTTATCGGCTGGGCCCGCCAGATCACTGATGGCAGGTTCGAGTCGGTCGCGGCCATCCCGGTGGCTGGAGGGGAGCAGGTGTGGACTGTCGTCAATCGGACTGTGAACGGCGTGCAGACCCGCTACATCGAGCGCTTTGCTCAGGGTGTCCAGGTCGACGGCGGCATTCAGGGCTCCAGTGAATTGGGCAGTGCCGCCTGGTCTGGCTTGGGTCACCTGGAAGGCAAGACCGTCGATGTTGTCGCCGATGGCGTCGTAATGCAGCAGCAGGTCGTCGTCGAGGGATCGGTAACCCTGAGCCGCAAAGCCCACACCGTGCAGATCGGCCTGCCCTACAAGACCAGAATCAAGACCTTGACCCCAGAAGTTCAAGGCGCCACAGGCAGCGCACAGGGCAACAGCATGCGCGTTGGCGAAATCGCGCTGCGATTCCTCGAAACCATCGGCTGCAAGATCAATGACCAGCCAATCGCGTTCCGTGATTTGGGTTCGAACACGCTCGACAAGCCGCCGGCGCCATTCACTGGCGTTCACCGTATGGAGAATCTTGGATGGGAGCGGGGCGAGGCCTCCCTTGTGATCGAGCAAGACCAGCCCCTGCCGTTCCATCTGCTCAACGTCATCAAAAAAATGACCATCAACGATTGAGGTAACCCCAAATGATCAGGGCCGCAAAGCATTCTGACGTTCCCCGGCTGATCGAGCTGGGCACCATGCTGCATGAGATCAGCAGCTATTCATCGATGGCTTTTTCTCCGGAGAAGTCCGCGGCCTTCCTGCATGAGCTGATCAACGGCGCCGGGGTCGTGTTCGTTGCAGAGGTCAATGGCGAGGTAGTCGGTGGCATGGCCGGCGGAATCATTGACCAGTGGTTCAGCGATGACCTGATTGCCTACGACTATTCGCTGTTTGTCGAGCCCTCCAAGCGCAATGGCGTGGTCGCTGTTCGCCTGATCCGTGCCTTCCAGGAGTGGGCCAAGATCAAGGGGGCGAAGCAGATTTACATGGGCATCGGGACCGGCGTCAACGTCGAAGGAACTACCCGGCTTTATGAGTCTCAGGGCCTGCGGAATGTCGGCCCGCTTTTGATGATGGAGATCTGAAATGACAGGTGCAATGGCTTATGCCGCTTATGCGGCCATGGCAGCAGCCACAATGTACTCGGTCTACTCGACGCAGCAGTCCGGCAAGCAGGCCAGCTTAAACGCGAACTCACAGGCGGAGCAGGCCCAGGCGGACGCAGACGCCGCAGCCAGCGCCGCGACTGTTCAGGCTGACCGTATCCGCCGCCTTGCCCGTAACCAGGCCGGCGAGGCCAATGCGGCGCTTGCGGCATCTGGCGTGGAGGTGGGCGAGGGGACGGCGATCAACATCAACAAGGAGATTTACGCCAACGCTGAAGAGGACGCGACGCTGACATTCCTCAATGGGCAATCGCAGAAAGCCCGGGGCCAGGTTGATGCAAGCAACTACCGGCTCGCAGGGGCGCAGGCCAGGTCGCAGGCCAATGCCCAGTCCATCGGTACAGTGCTTTCTACGGGCGCCCAAATGGGGATGTCCTGGAAGGCCTCGGCCGCTGGGCGCAATGGCTCTGCCGCTGCTGTAGGGGGAGCGTAACCGATGGCACAGATCCCGCTTGGAAGCTTCGGGCGCGCCAATGTGCTACCAGAGGCTGCCCAGAACCGCGTTATCGCGGCGAACCCGGAAGCACAGGCCCGCGCTACGCAGCAGGCCACTGGCGCCGTGATGGGCGCTGCAACTGACTTTCTCCAGCAGCAGCGGCGCGAGGACGAGGCCCTGGCGCGGGTCAAGGCCAGTACGGCGCTTATCGATCGCGAGTCGCAGATCAAGACGATTTCCAGCGACCTGCATGACCAGGTCCGCACTGGCGCGCTCAGTTACGACAAGCTGGAGGAAGCCTATACCGGCGCTGTGTCGAAGCTCGACCCGCTGGAAACACCAGGCTTGAATCCTGCCCAGCAGGGCGAGGTCGGAAACTCGCTGAAGCGCATCCAGAACAGTGGCCTTGACCAGATCAAGGCCATTGCCGTGGGGGCCCGTACCGATGCAGCCAAAGGCGAGCTGGCCACCCGCATGGATTTGCTCGCCAAGGATGCCGCACTGCCGGGGGCAAACGTCGATCAGATCAACGCCAGGATGGATGCCAAAGACGTGGATGTCGCCGGGCACCTTGCTTATGGCGAGATGTGGGCATCCCGAAAGCAGCAGTTCAAGGACGACAATTGGACCACGCAGGCGACCCAGCGGGTTGTGCAGGCGCGGGATGGCTTGGGCGAGCTACATAAAATCGAGCACGACCTCACCGCCGAAGACGGTTTCTACTCCCGCAAGTTGGACCCGGAGAAGCGTAACCAGCTGCTGAACACCGTAACCGGGCGGATCTATCAGGTGAAGGAGCACCAGCAGCGCCAGGCCGAAATGCGTGAAATGAAGGCGGAGCGCACCCTGAATGCGATGGATCGACAGGCCGCCACCGGGGTTCCCCCACCACCAGCACTACAGCAGAAGTGGGCGGCAGCCCTGGCCGGCACGTCCGCGGCTGATGAGTTCAAGCCACGCATGGCCGAAATGATGGAAGTACAAGGCCTGTTGCGCAAACCGATCCTGGAACAGCAGCAGTACCTGGACACCAAGCGTCAGCAGATGGCCGCGAATGGCGGATCTGCCGCCCAGGTTGCGAACCTGAGCCGCCTGCAAACCGCAGTCGACAGCAACGTCAAGATGATGCGAGAGGACCCGCTGACCTTCAATGCCATGCGCACCGGGCAGGATGTTGAACCGCTCGACGTTAGCGGTATTGCCACGCCTGAAGGGCAGGCCCGCCTGGCTGACCAGTTGGCCCACCGCTATGACGTTGTGAACTCTGTTCGCAAGGCCTATGGCCCTGAAGTGGCACGCAGCCCCTGGAAGCCCGGCGAGCAGGCCATGCTGACCGCAATGCTGGCCCAGGCGGACGACGCCACCAAGCTGCAACTGTTCGGCAGCCTCGCCAAGGCCGCACCAACCGGGGCGGACTATGCCGCATCTATCAAACCCCTGGCAGCCGATCAGCCAATCACTGTGATGGCCGGCATGGCTCAGTTCCGCGACCTGAAAGGCGAGGATGGGGCGAGCGTTCCCAAGATGCTGCTGCAAGGCCAGAAGATCCTGGCGGACAAGTCCGTGCTCATGCCGAAGGAGAACCTGCTGCGGGCCGCCTTCGATGAAAAGGTCGGCCAGTCCATTGCCCCCGGCACCCCGCAGCGGGAGCAGGCCTACCAGGGCTTCAAGGCTCTGTATGCCAGTACCGCCAGCGCCGCAGGCAAGACCTATGAGCAAGGCGACGATCTGGACAAGTCCACTACCCAGAAAGCCATCGACATGATCACGGGCGGAATTGCAGAGCATGCAAAGCAGAAGGTCGTTAAGCCCTACGGCATGAGCGACAAGATGTTCAGCAAAACGGTGGACATCGAACTTGAGGGCCTGGCCAAGCGCACCGAGTTTCCGCTCGGACAGCTCGAAGACATGCCGCTGTCGCCGGTACCAGGCAAGGAGGGGCTGTATTACCTGCTGAACGCTGGCCGGGTCCAGGTGGACCCCAAGACCAATGAACCGATGATAGTGAGGGTTAAATGAGCTGGCTTGATGGGATGGTCGACGAAGGGGAAGTGGCCAGCCAGGAACAGCGGCTGGATCGGACAACTGACCGGCTTGCCCCGGGCGCCTTCACTGGCGCCCTCAGCACGATAGGGCCCGGCCTGCTGCGTGGTGCCATCGAGGCGGGGCGAACTGTTCAGACCACAGCCCTGCAGCTGGGTAGCGCGGCCATCGAGTCGGATCTGTCGATGGGCGCCTCGTACTTCCCTGAGTTCGAAGACGGCCAGGTCCAGGCGCAGCGGGAGTTCGGCGAGGGGGAGGCCCGGCGCATAGGTGAGGAAACGGCAAAGTCTGTGATGGATCTGCGGCCAGATCCGACCGAGGTCGGCATGGTGGGCCAAATCCTGGGCGAGGCTGCCGCCGTCTTGCCTCGCGCTGTGGCCGGTACTTTTGCTGCTGGGCCGGTTGGCGCGGCAGTAGCTGCAGGTGCGCCAGCAGGGTACAGCGGTAAGCAGGTGGCCATGGCCGAGGGCATCGACGAAACCACCGCCACCCTCAAGGGCTTGATCGATGCCAGTACCGTGGGGGTTGGTGCAGTGATGCCGGCGGCGCGGTTCGTCGGTCCGGTGATCGGGGATGCAGCAATTGCCGTTGGCGCAAACGTCGGCCTTGGCATGACTGGGCGCGGCGCCACTGGGGCGCTTCTGGAGAGCAACGGCTACCACCTGCAGGCCGAGCAGTACAAGGCCATGGACGGCACGGCCATCTTGACCGACGCGGTGCTGGGTGCCGCGTTCTTCGGCATCGGTCGGGCGGGGATGCGCCGGCCCACGACCGAGCACGTCGACGCAGCGTTGACCGAGCGCACCATTCAGCACGCCGACGTCGACACAGCCCCGGGCGCGCCGATCAACCCACGTTCTGCCGTGGCTCACCAGGATGCCCTGCGCACGGCTATCGATCAGTTGCAGCGCGGGGAGCCGGTGGTGCTGCCTGAAAGCATCCACTCTGCCCAGTTCCTGCGTGCCGCTGACGAGTCGCCGGTCGCGGCCCCAAGCCGTGATATGGCGCTGGCCACCGCCCGCCAGGACCTGGAGCCGACTGTGCGCCTGGAACTGGAACAGGAGGCCGCCGGCATTCTGCCGAACGTGCGCGACGTGAAGACCGAACTGGCTTCGATTGGCCGGAGCCTGGATGCCTTGGACGATTCGTTCAAGGCACGGGCAAAGGAATTCCAGCAGCAGGGCCAGGGCCGCAAGCGAGCCGAGCAGTCAGCCCGGGAGGCCATCGAGGCAGAGCGCCTGGAGCTGAACGACCGGCAGACCTCATTGAACGATGCGCTGAACGGCAACCGTAGCGCCGAGCTGGCCCGCGCCGAGCTGGCCGCCCTGAACCGTGGTGAGACACCGAATCGCTTGCAAGACCGCATGGATGTCAGGGCCGACGCCATTGCGAAGGGCTTCGAGCGCTCCCCATTGGCCGCAGGCGTTGCCGAGGGCAACACCAAGCTGACCATGGCCCAGATTGCCCGCCAGGAGATAACGCGCATCCTCGACGATATCGAGCGCGCCGAACCCACGCTGCAGGCCAAGCCGCTGGAAATCGGAGTACCAAGGCAGGCCGGCAAGCCTGATGTTGTTGCAGCGGAAGGTGCCAAACCTGCAACGGATGCAGGTCATCCCGCAACGGATACCCAGGAATCTGCATCAGCACCTGGCAAAGCCGCAACAGATCCAGAGATCGCTGTCGCCGACGAGATCCTGGCCCGGGCCGAAGATATGCAGCTTCCAACCGGCGCCACGGATGCCGACGGCAATGCGGTCACCGTGTCTGCCCGCGAGCTACTGGCCCAGGCTGATGCCGACATCCAGGCAGCCCACCAGGATGCCCGGGGCTTCGCTGCAGCTGCCGCCTGCTTCCTTCAGCGGGGTTTTTAATGTGGGGGAAAATCACTTTTAAATAGTCGGGAAACCGTCTATCTCCCACCAATAGGCTTGCTCCATCCCCAGAAGGAGCAAGCCCATGCGCCCCGAATGCATCCAGGCCGTCACGCAGGCGATTGGCCGAACCCTCACCCAGCCCGAGATCAAGGGCATCGAAGACCGAGTGCGCCGCAATATGCGGCAACTGGCCCAGACCGACGCTACCTGGCAGTCGAAAACAGCCGCTGACCGCTTGAACGAAGCCGCCGCCAAGTCGGCGCAGGACCTCGTAGCCGAGGCCAACCTCAAGAAAAAGCGCGTGGCGCTGACCATCATGGCTCACGACCGCATCAAGAGTTACATGGCGCGATTCCCGGACCAGCCGCTGGAAGGCCTGGACCGGCTTCTGGCGTTCTCCAGCGACGGGAAAAGCGGCATCCAGTCAATCGAGTCGGCTACCCGAGCCATCCGCGACGACGCTCTGTCGCGGATGCTCGACGTGATCGACCAGACCAAGGGCAAGTTCCTGGGCCTACTCCAGGACCAGCAGGGCAATCTGGCGCTGGTGCGCGAGCTGCACGGCCAGGACAGTGGCAGCGCCGCGGCAAAGGCTGCGGCCAAGTCGTTCAGCGATATCGCCGAGCAGCTGCGCCAGCGCTTCAACCGTGCAGGTGGGGACGTTGGTTTGCTCGATGACTGGGCCATGCCCCGGGACCATTCCCAGGTGAAGGTCGCTCAGAACCGGGCGAAGTGGGTCAACGACCATATCCAGTGGGCAAACCGTTCGAAGTATATGAACGAGGACGGTTCGCCGATGAACGACGTGCAGCTTGCGGACTTCCTCGGCCACGCCTGGCAAACCCTGGCCACTGGCGGCCTGAACAAGCTGCAGCCCGGGGCCGTCGCTGGCAACGGAATGCGGGCCAACCGTGGCAGCGAGTCGCGCCAGATCCACTACAAGGACGCTGAGAGCTTCATCGCCGCGCAGCAGGCCTACGGCGACAAGAACCTGCTGGAACTGCTGATCGGGCACGTAGATCGGGCCGCTCGTGACATTGCCCTGGTAGAGGCCCTGGGCCCAAACCCCAACCACCAGATGCGCTACTGGCTGGAGGAAGGCCAGAAACAGCAGGCGGACAAGGCTCTGGCAATCCCAGGCAAGAAGGGCGAGAAGGCCCGGGGGGCAGTCGAGAAACAGCGCAAGCACATTGAAAGCCTGTATGAGGAAGTGGCCGGCACCCGGGAGCCGCCGGTATCTGCTGCGCTGGCCAACGGGTTTGACACCTACCGCGCCTTGAACGTCGCCAGCCGCCTGGGCTCTGCGGTGATCACATCGATCACCGACCAGGGCACCCTGGGCCTTACAGCTTCAATGAACGGAATGCCGGTAATGCAGGTGTTCGCAAATGAGCTGCGCATGCTCAACCCGGCCAACGCTGCCGACCGTCGCCTGGCGCAGCGTGCCGGCCTGGGCCTGAATCAGCTGATTGGGAGCCTGAACCGCTACGGGGCCGACGGCCTGGGCACCAATGAAGCAATCGCCGGCAGGGTGGCGAAATTCAGCCAGACCACCGCGAGCAAGGTTTTGCAGGCCTCTGGTATGAACGCCTTGACCGCCGGCACGCAGCGGGCTTTCGGCGCGACCATGATGGATACCCTCGGGGATATGTCCCGCCGGCACCAGAGCCTGGCGGCCATGGACGCGGCGGACAGCAAGCGCCTGATCGGCCAGGGGGTCACCGAGACGGACTGGTCAGTCTGGCGCCTGGCCCAGCCCGAGGACTGGCGCGGGGCCGGCGATACTGTCCTGACTGCTGGCAGCATCTACCGCATCAAGGACGCAGACCTGGTGCCGCTGGCAAAGCAGCTCAAGACCACGCCGCAACGCCTCAAGGACCAGGCCGCCACCAAGCTGCTGGGCACCGTGCTGGACGAAACCAACATGGCGATCATCGAGCCCGGCGCCCGAGAGAAGGCGCTGATGCACGGCGGGGTCGAGCGCGGAACCTGGAAAGGCGAGCTGGTGCGCTCGTTCTGGCAGTTCAAGAGCTTCTCCATAGCCATGATGATGCGGCATGCCCGGCGCGGAATGGCCCAGGAAGGCTGGGGCAAGGCCGGGTATCTGGCTGCGCTCACCGCCACCACCACGGTGCTGGGTGGTATGGCCATTCAGCTGGGCGAAATTGTGATGGGCCGAGATCCGAAGGACATCACCAGCGACAAGACCCTTGGCGTCCCGGGCCTGCAGTTCGGCCTGGCCGCATTTCTCAAGGGTGGTTCACTGGGGCTCTACGGCGACTTCCTGTTCTCCAACACCACCCAGGGCGGCCGGTCGTTCGTGGCATCCCTGGGGGGGCCGATAGCGAGTGACATCGATGCATTGTCGCAGCTGAAGGGTAATGCTGCAGAAGGCGACGGCGACAAGGTCGGGGGGAACCTGGTTGCGTTCGCCAAGTCGCACATCCCTGGTGCCAACCTCTGGTACACCAAGGCAGCCACCGACCACCTCATCTTTAACCAGCTGCAGGAATACTTCTCGCCTGGCTACCTGCGGCGAATGAAGCAGCGCGCCCGGAAGGAGTTCGGCCAGTCGTTCTGGTGGGAGCCGGGCGATACCTCGCCAGATCGGGCGCCGAGCTTTGGCGCCGCAGTAGGGGGACGCTGATATGCGAAGCGATCAACTGGACCGCATGCAGAACCTGGCCGAGGACTTGGCCGAAGTTGTGATTCAAGAGGCTGACCCAAAGCAATGGCCTGGGGCAGGAAAACTCCTGGCGGATTTGACCAAAGATGAACGGGGCGACCGCTATTGGTGCAAGAAGAACGCTGCAGCGACCATGACGCTGCTGGTCAAGGTCATGAACATTTGCGGCACGCTGAATCGTGCCGGCGCCCCAGCGCCCAACGAGGAAGAGGAGGGCATGGACAAAGACATTGCCCGAGCCGAGCAGGAAGCCGTCGCGCTGCTGGAGAAGGCGCAGCAGGGTGGTCATGTCCACTGAGCCCAAGCGCCCGTATATCTCCCTGCTGGCGTTCTTCCTCATGTGGGCCCGCCGCATGGGCTGGAAAGTCCCGAACGTGCATGTCCGGGCGTGCCATTGGCTGGAGCACCGTGGAAACCTTGCGGTGCTTCGCTGTTTCCGGGGGTTCGGCAAGTCCACCATCCTGGCCGTGTACAACGCCTGGCGGTACTACCTCGACCCAGCCTATCGAATCCTGCATCAGTCGGAGTCAGACCCTACGGCCTACAAGACCAGCCGCGACACGCAGAATGTGCTTCGCAATCACCCTCTTACTAAGCACCTGCTGCCCGCCGGCCAAGGAACCGTTGAACAATGGTGGGTATTGGGCGCTACGGACCATCGAAATGCCAGCATGTTCGCGAAAGGTATTCTGTCGAACGTCACGTCGGCCCGAGCGGATGAGTGCCAGAACGACGACGTCGAGGTGCCGCGCAATATCCAGACGCCCGAGGCTCGGGAGAAAATGCGATATCGCCTGGGCGAGCAGGTCCACATCATGGTGCCAGGTGCCCGCCAGCTCTACATTGGTACACCCCACACCCATGACAGTCTTTACGACGAGGTCGAGAGCCTAGGGGCTGATTGCCTGACCATCCGCATGTTCGGTCAGGAGCATCGAATTGAGGACGCCAAACTTACCGTCTATGACGTACCGTTCATCCCTGAAATCGTGTTCCAGGGCATTGGCAAAAACTCCCGGCTGATGGTTGCCGGCACCGACTACCAGATCACCAAGACTGGCATAGCCTTCTTCTCTCCACCTGGTGGACTGGTGGACTGCTACGCCGGGTGTGCCTGGCCAGACCGTTTCGACGCTCGGGAATTGGCCGATCGCAGGAAGAAGACCCGCACCATCAACGAATGGGATTCGCAGTACCAGCTGCACTCGAAGCCTGTAACGGAGGTTCGTTTGGACCCTGCCCGCATCATCCCCTACGACGTGCAGCCGACCATGCGCTACGCCAACAACGCGGCGGCCATGTACCTGGGTAGCACGCAGATCGTCGGCGCCGTGGCCTATTGGGACTGTTCCCTGGGCAAGATCAAGTCGGATGCCTCGGCCTTCTCGCTGATCCTCACCGACGCCCGGGGCCAGCTGTACTGGCACCTGGCCGTTGGCCTCACTGGCGAAATCGCAGAGTTCGACGACCGGGACCGGATCATCGGTGGCCAGGTCCACCAGATACGCGAACTGGTCATCAATCATCAGATCCCGCGGGTGATCATCGAGACGAACGGCCCGGGCGGCTTCGCGCCGTCGATCCTCAAGCAAGCCTTGAAGGGCACCGGCTGCGGGGTAGGTGAGGAGCATTCAAGCGCGAACAAGCAGAAGCGCATCCTGGATGCCTTCGAGTCTCCACTGTCGGCCAGGTTCCTGTGGGCCCACGTCGATGTCCTGCGCACGATTTGGGACCAGATGCGCGACTTCAACCCAGCGCTGACCAACCAGGACGACGATTACATCGACTCCGGCGCCGGCGCGATTGCCCAGACCCCAGTGCGGATAGGCCGGATAGTCGGGAAACCGACAGAGGTGCGGCGCGACGATTGGCGACCAAGCGCGGGCACACATGACGTTCAGGTCGACTACTAGCCCGCCTGCACCAGGGGGCAGCATGTCAGTACAACCAGGACCAACCTTCAAACGCTACGCCGCCAATGGCGTAGCCACCGTCTACGCCATTCCTTTCTTGCTGCTCGATGCGGCAGACCTGCGGATCACCCTCAATGGAGCGCCTGTTACTTCAGGGTTCACCCTGACCGGAGTCGGCAATCCCACCAGTTCATGCACATTCTCCGCGGCTCCAAACGGGGATTTGTTATTCCAGCAGGTTATGACCTTTCAGCGCCTGGCCGATTACCAGATGAACGGCGATTTTCTTTCGAAGACGATTAACCACGACTTCGACCGGCTATGGCTCGCTGTCAAGCAGTTGAATCGAGATAGCGGTCGAGCGCTAACCGTCGGAGTCCTTGAGCCAGAGGGCATTCCTTCAATTCCGCTCAAGGCGCTACGCAGCCAGAAGCTTCTGGGGTTCAGTGCTGCGGGCGATCCTGTCGCCTCCAGCTTGACGATCGAGCAGATCGAGCAGCAGCCGGCCCTGGCCCTGGAGTCTGCTGCTGCTGCAAAGGCCTCCGCTGATGCCGCATGGGTAGAAGCGAACAATGCTGCGGGCTCGGCCTCAAGCGCGAACGCTTCGAAGAATGCGGCGGCTGGGTCGGCAAGTGCTGCTGCAGCGTCGGCGAAATCGGCGGCAGACGCCGGCCTGCAGCTCGGCATGTCGGCCTGGGGCTATCGCTTACAGCCGTTTGCAGGGTTTGCCCTTGATGATGGGCAGGAGTTGGACAGGGCGCTGTACCCGGATTTTGCTGCTGCAATCGACTCTGGCCTGTGGCCGCGGGTAACCGAAGCACAGTGGCAGGCCGACCCGAGCGTGCGCGGCTGCTACGTCGCGAACTCAAGCCCGGGCAAGTTCCGCATGCGGGATCTGAACGGCATGAGCCCCGGCAGCGTCGGTGCGACGTTTCTGCGTGGGGGCGGTGCAGCCGGGAATGGCGTTATCCGCCGTGATCAAATCCAGGATCACGACCACGCTGCAACAGCTGGATGGTTTCTTGCTGAGCACCCGCAGTATCCTGCGGCATCGGGCGGCTCCAGTAACCTGAGGGGGGCGTACTTCGCAAACGTGGACCCATCGTCAGGCGCCCTACGCACGTCTCCCGCCCAGGGCAAGACCGGTGGCGCCGTGCGGTTTGGAAGCGAGACTTTCCCTACCCACGCGCAGGGCGGCTGGATGACCCGCCTATTCGGCGTTATCACGCCGCTGGGGGCCGCTGAGGCGAATTCCCTTGCCACTTCCTACGCCGCGATGAAGTCGGATATCGACAACAAGCTGACCCCTCTGTGGAACAACCGACTGAAAACGAAGCGATATGGCATATACACGCTGTGGACTGGAAGCTCCGGCAACGGCAGTCTGATCGCCCTGAATGATGACGTGTGGAACTATGAAACGTTCGTAACGGTTTATTCCGGGGGGTCAAACCTGATGACTGTCAACGGCCTCCGAGAGCTGGCTGAGTTCCCGGCAGGAACCACTATGTATATCGGGTCCAGCACTGGAAATTGGACCGTCTGCAAGTTCGAGGACACGGGTGCCACGCGCCGCCTTCTACGTGCTGTGCAATACAGTGGCAATGGTTGGATCAACTTGTACGGCACTAAGCTCACAGAGTGAGTCACCTGGCCCGGGCCGGCGGTTGTATCTGCTTGCGCAGATCCTCGTTGGCCCTGTCCTTTGCTCTGCCCAGCAGTTCCAGGTCGCGGACCTGCTGACGCAGTCGCGCCGCTTCTCCCGAGCGCTCACGAAGCCGGCCCAGGGCTTCGTCGCGGTCCCGCTCTGTCTGGGCCTGCATGTTGACCAGTTTGAAAATGTTCTCACGGGCGGCGCGGAGCTGCTGATTCAGCTCAGCAATTTCGTTTTCGAGCAGCAGGATGTGCTGCTTGCTGGTTTCAAGGGGCGTTGGTATGCCCAGCCAATCGTCGGCGTCTTCAGTGTGCACGGTACTACCTCGAATCCAATGCTGTATGTACATACAGTAATCGAGGTTTCGAGGGGCGGCGATTCAAGGCGACGAGCTGCAGCCGCATAATCGGCGAGCTGTCGGGCGGGGTAGGTCATTGATCAGGAAGGCAAAAAATGCGAGCGCCAGATTCGAAGCCGTGTAGAATCGCGCCAAGTTTGAGCGTTGTTGCTCTGGTCCAGCGTCAGCAAATCAGTACAGCAGGTAGTACGCTGGCCAGTGTCGCTTTCTACTAAGCCTTGTGTGGCAAGGGTTTCGAGCCTAGATTCGGTTCTCTTCGTCCGCACCATTAAAGTAGCTAGTTAATAGCAGATCACGGCGCAGCACCTGAAAGGGGCTGCGCCGTTTTCGTTTCTGGATTCGATGCTGTGTTTGGTCGCATTGTAGTGGGCTGGCCGGTGGTGCCAGATCCGCTCTTGGTCGTCAGGTGTTTGAATTCGGCTGTTGGCTGGTGTCTGTCAGTGGTGGTCTGGTCGATCCCTTCTATATATAGAAGGATTGGTTTAGAGCACCTGGCTGGATTTGTAGTAATTGCTCTCATGGCGAGGCTCAACCTTTTGTCCCCGCCTTCACATTGTCGGTCGTATTTCACCCTTTTTCAGTATGGTGACTTCTTGAGTTTGACCCACTAGAATGCATGCCCTTGATTCTGGGGTCGGAAAACGGCCGGCTAACGTCTGTGCAACGAGGAATATCCATGCAAGTTTCTGTTGAAAATACTTCTGCTCTTGAGCGCCGCATGAGCATCACCGTGCCGGCTGAGCGCATCGAGAGCCAGGTCAACAAGCGTCTGCAGCAGACTGCCCAAAAGGCCAAAATCCCAGGCTTCCGTCCTGGCAAGGTTCCAATGAGCGTGATTCGTCAGCGTTATGAGGCTGACGCGCGTCAAGAAGCAGTAGGTGACGTGATCCAGGCTTCTTTCTATGAAGCTGTTGTTGAGCAGAAGCTGAACCCAGCCGGCGCTCCTTCGGTCGAGCCTAAAGTGCTGGAGAAGGGCAAGGATCTGGAATACGTTGCCACTTTCGAAGTTTTCCCAGAGTTCACCGTTGCCGGTTTCGAAAACATCGCTGTTGAGCGCCTGAGCGCTGAAGTGGCTGATGCCGACCTGGACAACATGCTGGAAATCCTGCGCAAGCAGAATGTTCGCTTTGAAGTGGTTGATCGCGCTGCGCAGAACGATGATCAACTGAACATCGATTTCGTTGGCAAGGTCGACGGCGAAGCTTTCGCAGGTGGCTCGGCTAAGGGCACTCAGCTGGTGTTGGGTTCCGGTCGCATGATTCCTGGTTTCGAAGACGGTCTGGTTGGCGCTAAAGCTGGCGAAGAGCGTGTTCTGAACCTGACCTTCCCTGAGAACTATCAGAACCTGGATCTGGCCAACAAAGCCGCCGAGTTCACTGTTACTGTCAACAGCGTTTCCGAGCCTAAGCTGCCTGAGCTGACCGAAGAGTTCTTCGCTCAATTCGGGATCAAGGAAGCAGGTCTGGATGGTTTCCGTGCCGAAGTTCGCAAGAACATGGAGCGCGAACTGCGTCAGGCTATCAAGTCCAAAGTGAAGAATCAGGTTATGGACGGTCTGTTGGCCTCCAACCCGATCGAAGTGCCGAAAGCGCTGCTGGACAACGAAGTTAATCGTCTGCGCGTTCAAGCTGTTCAGCAATTCGGTGGCAACATCAAGCCTGATCAATTGCCGGCTGAGCTGTTCGAAGAGCAGGCTAAGCGCCGTGTGGTGTTGGGTCTGATCGTCGCTGAAGTGGTTAAGCAATTCGACCTCAAGCCTGATGAAGCCCGCGTTCGCGAGCTGATCCAGGAAATGGCTTCGGCTTATCAGGAGCCTGAGCAAGTCGTGTCCTGGTACTACAAGAACGAGCAGCAGTTGAACGAAGTCCGTTCTGTTGTGCTGGAAGAGCAAGTTGTGGATACTGTTCTGCAGAAAGCTAGCGTGACCGACAAATCGGTCTCTTACGAAGAAGCGGTCAAGCCGGTAGAAGCACCTCAAGCCGACTGATCCTTTTTTCGTTCGAAGCACACACCATAAGCCAGCCTTCGTGCTGGCTTATGCGTATTCAAGACATGACTATTTGGGAGTGACTGCAGGACATGTCCCGCAATTCTTATTATCAGCAGAGCTCTGACATCCAGGCCGCAGGCGGCCTGGTCCCGATGGTTATCGAGCAGTCCGCCCGTGGCGAACGCGCCTATGACATTTATTCGCGCCTCCTGAAGGAGCGAGTGATCTTTCTGATTGGCCCGGTAGAGGACTACATGGCCAACCTGGTTGCGGCGCAACTGCTGTTCCTTGAAGCGGAAAACCCGGACAAGGACATCCATCTCTACATCAACTCGCCAGGTGGCTCGGTGACTGCTGGCATGTCGATCTACGACACCATGCAATTCATCAAGCCTGACGTTTCGACGATCTGCATCGGTCAGGCATGTAGTATGGGGGCGTTCCTGCTCGCTGGCGGTGCCGCGGGCAAGCGCCATTGCCTGCCTAACTCGCGGATGATGATTCACCAACCGCTCGGCGGTTTCCAAGGCCAGGCGTCGGATATCGACATTCATGCCAAGGAAATCCTGCACATTCGTTCGCGCCTGAACTCGCTGCTGGCTCACCATACTGGTCAGACCCTTGAAACCATTGAGCGTGACACTGAGCGTGACAACTTCATGAGCGCCGAGCGCGCCGCGGAGTACGGTCTGATCGACTCCGTGATCAACAAGCGTCAAATGCCTGCCTAAGCAACTCAAATGTAGGCGGCTTATTTAACTGGCCGCCTGCGGACTTGAAAAAGCCCGCAATTGCCTTCATCTTGTGTTGCAAGCCTATCGGATTTGGATCGATCGAATGACTGACACCCGCAACGGCGAGGACAACGGCAAACTGCTTTATTGCTCCTTCTGTGGCAAAAGCCAGCATGAAGTACGCAAATTGATTGCCGGCCCCTCGGTCTTTATCTGCGACGAGTGCGTCGACTTGTGCAATGACATCATCCGTGAGGAGGTGCAGGAGGCACAGGCCGAAAGCAGCGCGCATAAATTGCCTTCGCCTAAAGAAATCAGCGGCATCCTTGATCAGTATGTGATTGGTCAGGAGCGTGCGAAAAAGGTTCTGGCGGTAGCGGTATACAACCACTACAAGCGTCTGAATCAGCGTGACAAAAAGAACGACGATGTCGAACTCGGCAAGAGCAATATCTTGCTGATCGGGCCTACAGGTTCGGGTAAGACGCTTTTGGCGGAAACCCTGGCTCGTCTGTTGAATGTGCCTTTCACCATTGCCGACGCAACCACCCTGACCGAAGCCGGTTATGTAGGTGAGGACGTTGAGAACATCATTCAGAAATTGCTGCAGAAGTGCGATTACGACGTAGAAAAAGCTCAGATGGGCATTGTCTACATCGATGAGATCGACAAAATTTCCCGCAAGTCTGATAACCCTTCGATTACTCGGGATGTTTCCGGCGAGGGCGTTCAGCAGGCTCTGTTGAAGTTGATCGAGGGTACGGTCGCTTCCGTTCCTCCTCAAGGTGGTCGTAAGCATCCGCAGCAGGAGTTCCTGCAAGTCGACACTCGCAACATCCTGTTTATCTGCGGCGGCGCTTTCTCGGGTCTGGAGAAGGTTATCCAAAACCGCTCTACCCGTGGCGGCATTGGCTTCAACGCCGAAGTTCGCAGCAAGGAAGAGGGCAAGAAGGTCGGTGAGTCCCTGCGTGAAGTTGAACCTGACGATCTGGTCAAGTTCGGTCTGATCCCGGAGTTCGTCGGTCGTCTGCCGGTTCTTGCGACGCTGGATGAGCTGGACGAGGCTGCCTTGATTCAGATTCTTACTGAACCGAAGAACGCCCTGACCAAGCAGTATGCAAAGTTGTTCGAGATGGAAGGTGTGGACCTGGAGTTCCGTACTGACGCATTGAAGTCGGTCGCCAAGCGAGCACTTGAGCGTAAGACTGGTGCGCGTGGTCTGCGCTCGATTCTCGAAGGTGTTCTACTCGATACTATGTATGAGATCCCCTCGCAATCCGAGGTGAGTAAAGTAGTGATCGATGAAAGCGTTATTGAAGGCAAGTCCCAGCCACTGTACATCTATGAGAACAGTGAGCCGACGGCCAAGGCTGCTCCAGACGCGTAAGTGTCGTGGTGTTGCTTAAAAGAAGGGGCCTTCGGGCCCCTTTCCTTTTAGCGTCTTTAAAGTGCTGTCTTTAAGCTTGTTTTTTTTGCAGGCAGCCCCCATCTTGGTTTCAAGCTTACTTCCATCTGTTTACGGCCGTACGGCCGCCGTAGAGGCGAAATCATGAAGACAACCATCGAATTGCCTCTCCTGCCATTGCGTGATGTCGTGGTTTATCCGCACATGGTTATCCCGCTGTTCGTGGGGCGCGAGAAGTCGATCGAAGCCCTTGAGGCAGCGATGACGGGCGACAAGCAGATTCTTCTGCTGGCACAGAGAAACCCTGCTGATGATGATCCCGGTGAAGATGCACTCTATCGCGTAGGTACCATTGCGACTGTCTTGCAGTTGCTCAAATTGCCTGATGGCACCGTCAAGGTGCTGGTCGAAGGCGAACAGCGCGGCGCTGTGGAGCGCTTCAGTGAAGTTGATGGTCACTGCCGTGCTGAAGTCTCTCTGATTGAAGAGGTCGACGCTCCTGATCGTGAGTCAGAAGTGTTCGTCCGCAGTTTGCTGTCCCAGTTCGAGCAGTATGTGCAACTGGGCAAGAAAGTCCCGGCCGAGGTGTTGTCTTCTCTCAACAGCATCGACGAGCCAAGTCGCCTGGTAGATACCATGGCGGCGCACATGGCTTTGAAGATCGAGCAGAAGCAGGAAATCCTCGAGATCATTGATCTGTCAGCCCGAGTCGAGCATGTCCTGGCATTGCTGGACGCCGAGATTGATCTGCTGCAAGTGGAAAAGCGCATTCGTGGCCGCGTCAAGAAGCAAATGGAGCGCAGCCAGCGTGAGTACTACCTGAACGAGCAGATGAAGGCCATTCAGAAAGAGTTGGGTGATGGTGACGAAGGCCACAATGAAATCGAAGAGCTGAAGAAGCGCATCGATGCCGCCGGCCTACCCAAAGATGCCATGACCAAGGCTCAGGCCGAGCTGAACAAGCTCAAGCAGATGTCACCGATGTCTGCCGAAGCCACTGTGGTTCGCTCCTACATCGACTGGTTGGTGCAGGTGCCGTGGAAGGCTCAGAGCAAGGTGCGTCTGGACCTGGCTCGTGCCGAAGATATCCTCGATGCCGACCACTATGGTCTGGAAGAAGTCAAAGAGCGGATTCTCGAATACCTCGCCGTACAAAAGCGGGTTAAGAAGATCCGTGGTCCGGTGTTGTGCCTTGTCGGGCCTCCAGGGGTGGGCAAAACCTCCCTGGCCGAATCGATCGCCAACGCAACCAATCGCAAGTTTGTGCGCATGGCCCTGGGTGGTGTTCGGGATGAAGCGGAAATCCGTGGACACCGTCGGACTTACATCGGTTCGATGCCGGGAAGATTGATTCAAAAAATGACAAAGGTGGGTGTACGCAACCCACTGTTCCTGCTTGATGAAATCGACAAGATGGGCAGTGATATGCGCGGTGATCCAGCCTCTGCCTTGCTTGAGGTTCTGGATCCCGAGCAGAACCATAATTTCAACGACCACTATCTGGAAGTCGATTACGACCTTTCCGATGTGATGTTCCTGTGCACCTCCAACTCGATGAATATCCCTCCGGCGTTGCTGGACCGGATGGAGGTGATTCGTCTGCCGGGCTATACCGAGGACGAGAAGATCAACATTGCGATCAAGTACCTGTCGCCCAAGCAAATCCAGGCCAACGGTCTGAAGAAGGGCGAGCTGGAATTCGATCCGGATGCGATCCGCGACATCATTCGTTACTACACCCGCGAAGCCGGTGTGCGTGGGCTGGAGCGCCAGATTGCCAAGGTCTGCCGCAAGGCGGTGAAAGAGCATGCAATGGAAAAACGCTTCTCGGTGAAAGTGACTTCCGAGTTGCTGGAACACTTCCTTGGTGTGCGTAAATTCCGCTACGGCTTGGCAGAGCAGCAAGATCAGATCGGCCAGGTAACGGGGCTGGCCTGGACTCAGGTCGGCGGCGAACTGCTGACCATCGAAGCTGCTGTGGTGCCGGGCAAGGGCCAGTTGATCAAGACTGGTTCCCTGGGCGATGTCATGGTCGAGTCGATCACCGCAGCATTGACCGTGGTACGCAGCCGGGCGAAGAGTTTGGGCATTCCCCTGGACTTCCACGAGAAGCGCGATACCCATATCCATATGCCTGAAGGGGCAACCCCCAAAGACGGCCCTAGCGCAGGCATAGGCATGTGCACGGCGCTGGTTTCCGCATTGACCGGGATCCCGGTACGGGCTGATGTGGCGATGACTGGTGAAATCACTCTGCGTGGTCAGGTGTTGGCCATCGGTGGTCTGAAAGAGAAACTACTCGCAGCTCATCGGGGTGGAATCAAGACAGTGATCATTCCTGAAGAGAATGTTCGCGATTTGAAAGAAATTCCTGACAATATCAAGCAGGATCTGCAGATTAAACCGGTTAAATGGATTGACGAAGTCCTGCAAATTGCGCTGCAATACGCGCCGGAGCCCTTGCCGGATGTGGCTCCCGAGATAGTTGCAAAGGACGAAAAACGCGAGTCTGACTCTAAGGAAAGAATTAGCACGCATTAGTACGCATTAGCCTGGGGGGCTTCCTTGACAGCTTTTTAGAGCCCTTGTTATAAAGCGGCTCTTAAGTGTCTGTAGGCCATTCAGCACTCGTTTTTGCTTTCACCAAAAAACTTAGAATCATACTCATAGATATATAAGGGGACTTAGAGTGAACAAGTCGGAACTGATTGATGCTATCGCTGCATCTGCTGATCTCCCGAAAGCTGCTGCTGGCCGTGCGCTGGACGCAGTAATCGAATCCGTTACCGGCGCTCTGAAGGCCGGTGACTCTGTTGTTCTGGTTGGTTTCGGTACCTTCTCCGTAACTGATCGTCCAGCTCGTATCGGCCGTAACCCACAGACCGGTAAGACTCTGGAAATCGCCGCTGCTAAAAAGCCAGGTTTCAAAGCCGGTAAAGCACTGAAAGAAGCCGTTAACTAAGTTTCTTCAGGGTCTTTGCCCATCCGGGTCGGGGTCATGCCTGATCTGGCAGCGGGGCGCCAGTTGACCGATGCACCATCGGTTTACGCAGAGGGTTGCAGATTCGACTCTCGTCCGCTCCGCCAGTTACGAGAAGGCGCATCCTCGGATGCGCCTTTCTTCTATCCGGATTCTACCCACGCTCCACGGCTGCTCAAATTGAATTACGGCCGTTTTTGGGGGACGTATGCTGCAGAATATCAGGGACAATTCACAAGGCTGGATTGCCAAAACCATCATCGGGGTCATCGTCGCGCTTCTGGCGTTGACCGGTTTCGATGCCATTTTCAAGGCCACTACCCATAACCAGGACGCGGCCAAGGTCAACGGCGAGGAAATCACTCAGAACGAGTTGAGCCAAGCCGTCGACATGCAACGCCGTCAGTTGATGCAACAGTTGGGCAAAGACTTCGATGCCTCCCTGCTGGATGAGAAGATGCTGCGTGAAGCCGCTCTGAAAGGGCTGATCGATCGCAAGCTGTTGCTGCAAGGGGCGAAGGATTCCAAGTTCGCATTTTCCGAAGGCGCACTGGATCAAGTGATCCTGCAGACACCTGAGTTCCAGGTGGACGGCAAATTCAGCCCCGAGCGTTTCGACCAGGTCATCCGTCAACTGGGTTACACCCGTCTGCAATTCCGCCAGATGCTGGCTCAGGAAATGCTGATCGGCCAGGTACGTGCCGGTCTTGCCGGCAGCGGTTTTGTGACCGACGCCCAGGTGCTGGCCTTCGCACGTCTGGAAAAGCAGACCCGTGATTTCGCCTCCCTGACCATCAAGGCCGATCCGGCGGCAGTCAAGCTGACCGACGAAGAGGTCAAGGCCTACTACGATCAGCACGCCAAGGAGTTCATGACTCCTGACCAGGTGGTCATCGATTACATCGAGTTGAAGAAGGCCGCATTCTTCGACCAGGTCAGCGTCAAGGACGAAGACCTGCAAGCGCTGTATCAGAAAGAAGTCGCCAACCTGTCCGAGCAACGTCGTGCCGCGCACATCCTGATCGAAGTCAACGACAAGGTGAACGAGGCTCAGGCCAAGGCCAAGATCGAAGAAATCCAGGCTCGTCTGGCCAAGGGTGAAAGCTTCGAGGCACTGGCCAAGGAGTTCTCCCAGGATCCAGGTTCGGCCAATAACGGCGGTGACCTGGGCTACGCCGGCCCAGGTGTTTATGACCCGATCTTCGAAAAAGCGCTGTATGCGCTGAACAAGGATCAGGTTTCGGCGCCGGTACGTACCGACTTTGGTTTCCACCTGATCAAGCTGCTGGGCATCGAGGCACCGCAAGTGCCGAGCTTCGCCAGCCTCAAGGACAAGCTGACCCGCGATCTGAAAACTCAGCAGGTCGAGCAGCGTTTTGTCGAGGCCACCAAGCAGCTTGAGGATTCGTCGTTCGAGGCATCCGATCTGGCTCAGCCGGCTCAGGATTTGAAACTGACTGTTCACACCTCCGCGCCGTTCGGCCGCGAGGGCGGTGATGGCATCGCCGCCAACCGTAACGTGGTGCAGGCTGCTTTCAGTACCGAGGTTCTCGATGAGGGTGCCAACAGCACCGCTATCGAACTGGATCCAGAAACCGTCGTGGTGCTGCGTGTCAAAGAGCACCACAAGCCCGAGCAACTGCCGCTGGAAGGTGTTGCCACTGCCATTCGCGCGCAATTGGCCAAGGAGCACGCCAGTGCTGCGGCCAAGACCAAGGCCGAAGAACTGATCGCCAGCTTGCGTGATGGCAAGACCGCGCTGAACAAGCCGGTGGACGGTCAGAGCTGGAAAGTCATGCAAGCCGTGACTCGTGGCCAGGACGGTGTCGATCCGACCGTACTGCAGGCGCTGTTCCGCATGAGCAAGCCCGAGTCCAAAGACAAGCCGACCTTCACCAGCGTGACTCTGCCCAACGGCAACTTGCTGGTGCTGCAACTCAACAGCGTCAACGAAGCTGCCGCGCCGACCGAGGAAGAGAAGGTTCAATACCGTCGCTTCCTGGCCTCGCGTATCGGCCAGCAGGACTTCTCTGCTTATCGCAAGCAGTTGGAAAACCAGGCGGACATCAAGCGTTACTGATGCCTGATCTGCTGTGTTGAAAAAGACCCCGTCCGCAAGGCCGGGGTCTTTTTTTTGGGGCGGATCAATCTTGGGTGACGACGGTTTTCCAGCAGTTGCGCGTATGCCGGTTACCACCAGCGGCCACTCCTAGTGAGCCGGCGGTCGTGAGCGCGATGAACCCCTTTCAAGAGCTGGCTGGAAATCCGTGGCGCCGGGCGTTCACCACCACCCACAGGGTCAGCAGCAACAGGGTGGCGATCACCCAGGGGAACGTCGCCACCCCCGGTCCCTGCAGCAGCAAGGCGCCACCCACGCCGCCGCCGGCCATCGCCAGGTTCCACAGGGTGACCAGCATCGACTGCGCGGTGTCGGCGTGCTCGCCTGCTGTCTTGGCCAGTGCGGTTTGCAGCAGGGTGGCCATGCCACCAAAGGACAACCCCCAAGTTGCGGTGGCCCCATAGATCGCCAGCGGTTGATCGCCGAGCAGCCCCAATACCAGGGTGGCGCCGATAAACAGCAGGCAACCAAGGAGCACCAGCTTACGCAACCAGCGGTCAATCAAAAGACCTACCAGCCAGATGCTCAGCAAGGCTGCCAGGCCGAACACCAGCAGCACCCGCTCAATCTGCTTGCCAAGACCGGCCGACTCAAGAAAGGGCGCGATGTAGGTGTAGAGAATGTTGTGTCCCAGCACATAGGCGAAAGTCACGAACAGCACCGAGCGGACTCCTGGCAAGGTCAGGACCCGAGTCAGCGACAGGCGCTTGTGCATCCGAACTCCAGGGAAGTCCGGTACCTGAACCAGCACCCAGCCGATCAGTCCCAGGGTCAGCAGCGTCATGCAGGCGAAGCTCATGCGCCAGCCCAGCAAGCCGCCCAGCCAGGTTCCGGCGGGCATCCCCACGGACAACGCCAGCGGCGCGCCGAGCATGGCCAGGGTTATCGCCCGTCCCTGCTGGTGCGGCGCCGCCATTCGGCTGGCGTACCCGGCCAGCAGGGCCCAGAGCAGGCCGGCGAAGACCCCGGCACACCAGCGCGCCACAAGAATCAGGCTGTAGTTGGTGGAAAGGGCGGTAACGCTGTTAACCAGGGCGAAGCCGCCGATGGCGATCAACAACAGCGGTCGCCGCCGCCAGCCTTGGGTCAGGAGGATCAGGGGGATGGCGGCCAGCAGCGATCCCAGGGCGTAGAAGGTCACCAGCTGGCCGATCAGGGCGGGTGAAACGCCCAGGTCGACGCTCATCAGTGGCAGCAGGCCGGCGGGTAGCGTCTCGGTCATCAAGGTGATGAACCCGGCAGTCGCCAGGGCCAATAGGCCGCCGACAGGCAGTCGCTCGCGGGTTTCGCCAGGCGCTTGCAACAGCTCGCAGGCATTGACGGAATTGTTCATGGGCAGGTCCCGTTGGGTTGGCTCAAAGGTGAGGGGCCTAGGGTAGGGCGCTGTGCATGGCGGAAAAATGGGCTAAGGTTCCGAACTTATCGGACGCAGATGTCCTTAATTCGGGAGTGCAGAATGGACTGGCTGGGCAGTATCCCGGTGTTTGTGCAGGTGGCGGAAACCCGCAGCTTCACCGAGGCAGGGCGGCTATTGGGGGTGTCGTCCTCGGCGGTGGGCAAAAGCATCGCCCGCCTGGAGGAGCGCCTGAAGACTCGGCTGTTCCATCGAACGACCCGCAGTATCAGCCTCACCGCCGAAGGCGCGGGCTTGCTTGAGCGTTGCCGGCGGATTGCTGCCGAGGTCGAGGCCGCCGAGTTCCAGCTGTGCGATTCCTCCAGTGCACCGGTGGGCAAATTGCGCATCAGTGCGCCGCAGGTCCATGGCCTGCTGATGCCCGTGCTGGCCGAGTTCATGCAGCGCTATCCGCAGATCGAACTGGATGTGGACCTTTCCGATCGCATGGTGGATGTGGTGGAGGAAGGCTTCGATCTGGTGGTGCGTACCGGTCAACCCAAGGATTCCCGGCTCCTGGCCCGGCAACTGGGGCGCTTTCGCATGCAGTTGGTGGGCAGCCCCGGGTATTTCGAGCGGCGCGGCTTGCCCCGCAGCCCCCAGGACCTGCGGGAGCACGCCTGCCTGCGACACACCTTTCACCACACCGGCAAACTCGAGCCTTGGCCTTTCAAGCCCCAGGTCCAGCAGCCGGAGCCGTTGTTGCCTACGCGCTTTACCAGCAGTTCCATCGAAGCTGTGGAGCATGCAGCCCGCAGTGGGCTGGGTATCGCCTGCCTGCCGGACTTCATGGTTCAGGCCGCGGTAGGCCGGGGAGAGTTGCAGGTCGTGCTCGACGATTTTCTGCTGCACAACGGGACATTCTGGGTGCTGTGGCCATCAAGCCGGCACACGGCGGCCAAGCTGCGGGTGCTGATCGAGCATTTGAGTGAGCGACTTTTTCCGGCAAACAGCGGTCATTAGACTTATGTGAAATTTAAGACACCAATTACCTGCGCTGCGGGGCATTGATCTGTTGCACAATACGCGCCGGAGCGTTTTCCTCAGGATTCTCGATGTATAAATCATTTCATCTGCGCACCATGGCCGGGGTGCGGATTTCGGAGCACCGTGACCGGCCGTTTCGGTTGATCGTGACCGGTCATTTCGCTAACGCGTGACCGCTCATTTCGGTAGCAACGTGACCGATTTTCCGCCTGTTCCGAAACAGGTGGTCACGGCTTACCGAAATCGCCGGTCACGACTTAGCGAAAGCCTTCCCCTTCGTTGCGCATGACCTGATGCGCCGCCATCCTCGACCGATTTCGGGAGAGGAAGATGGCGGCGCCGCGAGTAGCCATGCGAAACATCAAAGAATGTCTGCGCCTCAAGTTTGAGGCCGGCTTGTCCCACGAGAAGATTGCCCGTGCCTTGCAGCTGTCCAAGGGCGTGGTTAGCAAGTACATCGCGGCGGCGCGGGTGGCCGGGCTGGACTGGCCGGCGCTGGTGGCCATGGACGAGGCCGCGCTGGCGGCCGCCTTGTTTGCACCGACGTCGACGAACAAGCCGCGCGGTGAGCGAGTGCTGCCCGATGTGCTGAGCATCCACCGCGAGTTGCGACGCAAGGGCGTGACCTTGCAGCTGCTGTGGGAGGAATATCTCGCCGCGCATGCGGGCCAGCCGACCTACCGCTACACCCAGTTCGTCGAGCACTACCGGCGCTACGCCCAGACGCTCAAACGTTCGATGCGTCAGCTGCACCGTGCGGGCGAGAAGCTATTCATCGACTATGCCGGGCCGACGCTGCCGGTGGTCGACCCGGCCACCGGCGAAGTGCGCCGGGCGCACATCTTCGTCGCCGCCCTGGGCGCCTCGAATTACACCTATGCCTGCGCGACGCCAGGCGAAACCCAGGTGGACTGGCTGACCTCGCTGGGCCAGGCTCTGACCTACTTTGGCGGCGTGCCGGAAATGGTTGTGCCGGACAATCCGCGCGCCCTGGTCGCCCAGCCGGATCGCTACGAGCCGGGCCTGAACCGGGCCACGCTGGAGTGCGCGCGTCATTACCAGACGGTGATCCTGCCGGCACGGCCACGCAAGCCTCAGGACAAGGCCAAGGCCGAGGTGGCGGTGCAGGTGGTCGAGCGCTGGATCATGGCGCGGCTGCGCCATCGGCAGTTCTTCAGCCTGCATGCGCTTAACCAGGCCATCGCCGAGCTGCTGGAGGATCTGAATCGGCGCCCGTTCAAGCGGCTCGATGGCTGCCGGCGCGACTGGTTCGAGCGCCTGGATCGCCCGGCCTTGCGAGCGCTGCCGGTGCATCCCTACGAGGTCGCCACCTTCAAGCGCTGCAAGGTCAGCATCGACTACCACATCGAGGTCAATGGCAGCTTCTACAGCGTGCCCTCCGCCCTGGCCCGGCAGAACGTGGACGTGCGACTGACGGCACACACCCTGGAAGTGCTGCATGGCAACCGGCGGGTGGCCAGCCACCTGCTGCTGGGGCGACGCGGCGCTTACAGTACCCAGCGCGAGCACATGCCCGCGGCGCACCAGGCGCATCGCGAATGGACGCCACAACGCCTGCTCGACTGGGGCGCGCGGATCGGCCCCTACACGCGCCAACTGATCGATCACCAACTGACCCACAAGCCGCACCCGGAGATGGGCTACCGCGCCTGCCTCGGCCTGCTCTCGCTGGCCCGGCGCTATGGCAATGCACGCCTGGAAGCCGCTGCCGAACGTGCCGTACACCTGCGCGCCTTCACCGGGCGCAGCGTGCGCAACCTGCTCCAGCAAGGCCTGGATCAACAGCCGCTGCCCCAGCGTGCCGCCGAAACGACCTTACCCGGCGACCACGAGAACGTCCGTGGCGCCGACTACTACCAACCCCCGCAACAGGAGCTGTTCGATGATGCCGCAACACACCCTGAATCAACTGCACCAGCTACGCCTGGACGGCATGGCCCGCGCCCTGGAAGAGCAATGGACGCTGCCGGCCAGCCACAGCCTGAGCTTCGATGAACGCCTCGGCCTACTGCTCGACCGCGAACTGGCCTGGCGTGACAACCAGCGCCTGGTACGGCTGCGCAAGAAGGCCAAGCTCAAGTACGCCAACGCCTGCCTGGAAGATCTCGACCGCCGCACCGGACGCGCCCTGGACGAGCGTCTGATCGCCACCCTGGCCAGTGGCGACTGGATCCGCCAGCAGCACAACCTGCTGCTGACCGGCCCGACCGGTGCCGGCAAAACCTGGCTGGCCTGCGCCCTGGGCAACCAGGCCTGCCGCCAGGGCTATAGCACCCTGTACCTGCGCACCCCGCGCCTGCTGGAACAACTGCGCATCGCTCATGGCGACGGCAGCTTCGGCCGTACCCTGCAACAGCTGGCAAAGGTCGACGTCCTGGTGCTGGACGACTGGGCGCTAGCCCCGCTGGAGGAAGGAGCCCGGCATGACCTGCTGGAGGTGATCGACGACCGCGCTGGCAGCCGCTCCACCATCCTGACGAGCCAACTGCCCATCGAGCACTGGCACGGCTGGATCAACGACCCGACCCTGGCCGATGCCATCCTCGACCGCCTGGTGCACAACGCCTACCGACTGACGATGAAAGGCGAGTCGCTGCGCCGAAAAAAAGCCGAGGAACAAGCCGCATCGTGACCGATGCGATTACAATCCAGAACCCGCGCAACCGGGGTGGAAGCACCGGTCACGTATTAGCGAAACGCTCGGTCACGTTCACCGAAATCCGCAGCCGGGGTGTTGCTGCTGACTGCGGTGGCCGGCTGTTCGTCGCACAAGACCGCCATCTACGAGCATGAAAGCTTCGATGATTCCGGCACTTTTTCGCGCAATTATCCGGTCAGCGATGCGGCCTCCTGTGAAGCCGCGCGCCGCGCGCTGCTGAGCCAGGGTTACATCATCACCAGCAACGATCCGAAACTGGTCAGCGGGCACAAGAGCTTCCAGCAGACTGGCGAGACCCACATGGAAATCAGCTTCAACGTGGTCTGCGCCCGTGACGGCAGCGGCGACCAGCGCTCGACGGTATTCGCCAATGCCCTGCAGGACCGCTATGCATTGAAGAAGGTCAACAACTCGGCCAGCCTCGGCGTTGGCGTGTTGGGCTCGGTATCGATGCCGATCGGTTCCACCGATGACTCCATGGTCAAGGTGGCCAGCGAGACGGTGTCTTCGGCCAAGTTCTATGAGCGCTACTTCGCGCTGGTCGAGCTGTTCCTGCCGCCTGAGGCCAAGAAGGCCGCGCATATCGAAGAGAAACCCAAGGCCGACCTCGGAGTTCCCGAGAGCAAGTCCGAGCCGCAAGCCAAGCCGGAAACCAAGCCCGAGCCCAAGACTTCGCAGCCAGTGGTCGAGCCTGCCGCGCTGGCCGCGCCGGCTGCCGTCGCTGAACCGGAGCCTGCTGTTTCGCAACCGCTGGCGCCGCCAGCCGAGGCCGCGCCGATCGTGCCGGCCGCCAGCAGTGAACCAGCGCCCGTCAGTGAAACCATCACGCCGCCGCCGGCCAGCCACTTGCCACCGCCGAGCGAGCCGATTCCGGCCTTGCCGGGCAGCGGTTACTAAGACGCCTACACCGAACTCGGATCGGCTTTTTCAGTGTCGATCCGATAACGTTTCAAGGCGTCGCTGATCTGCCTGTAAGGGAACTCCCCGTCATCGACCAGCGCTTTCAACGCTGCCAAGGCAATGAAGTGTTGGCGGCAATGCCGAGCAATGCCTGCAGGTTTTCCCGATTAGTGGATGGGCCGAAAACGTCGGTATCAGGCGGAAGCTGAATTGCTCATGTGCTGTTACGTTTCCATTGCAGAAATCCTGACCGAAGGGGTAGTATTTTTTCTGTCATCCCGGCACTTTATGCTGGTGCCGACGGTCAATGGACACAGAGTTATTCAATCAACCGAGAAAGGAGTCCGCGATGGACGAATACCAAGAGGAACTGCTGGAGTATCAAGCTTTCGAGCTCGATCCTCTGGAACCAGCAGAAGACGCCACCGAGCTGTAACGCCGGTGGCGTTTTTTTTAGCCGAACTGCCGATGGCTGCGGCGGAACTCTCCCGGAGTCTGGCCGTTCCAGCGTTTGAAAGCTCGTTGAAACGCCTCGGCTGAGGCAAAGCCCAACAGATAGGCAATCTCGCCGAACGCCAGTTCGGTATCGCGGATGTAGGTCATGGCCAGGTCGCGCCGGGTGTCATTGAGAATCGCCCGGAACTGCGTCCCTTCTTCCGCCAGCTTGCGCCGCAAGGTCCAGGTCGGCAGCTTCAGGCGCATCGCCACTTCTTCCAGGTCGGGCTCACGGCCCCCATTGAGCAAAGGTCCCAGCAATTGAATGATGCGCTCGCGCAGGCTGCGAGTGCGGGTCAGTTGTTCCAGCTCCCTTTCGCACAACTGCAGCAGATGACGCCAGGTACTCGGGCAATGCTCCGGGTTGCGCAGGGCCAGGCTGGCTTGGCTCAGGCGCAGCTGGTTCTGCTCGACGCCAAATTGAATGGGCGTGGGGCCGAGTACAGCGTAGGCATCGTGATAGTCCGGGCGTTCGAACTCGATTTCGATCTGTTCAGCGTGGATCGGCTGAGCGGCGACGCTGGACAGTTGCTGTAGCCAGCCGGCAATCACCGAGTCCACCACGAAGCGGTTGTAGGCGTTGTATGGGCTGATGGAGTAGAAGCGCAGCCAGGCGCCGCTGGCATCCTCGTGAAAGCTCGACTGGCCACGATAATTGGAGCCGTGCAAGGCTTCGAAACGGGTCAGGCAGCGGGCCGCTTCACGCACGCTGGGCGCCTGCGCCGCAGTGACCCCGGCCAGGCCCACCTGACTCAGGCGGCTCAGGCGGCCCATGCGCAGGCCCAGGGCCGGGTCGCCGGTGAGCTGGATCGCTGCATGGCCCAGGCGCATGTAACGTGGAATCGACAGCCGCGCCCCGGCTTCCGCCAGGCGTGCGCTGTCCAGGGCATATTGTTCGAGCAGCGGGGCGGGGTCCTGGCCGTGGCTGCGCACCGCATCGGCCAGGCTATGGACGAAGCCCACCGACAAGTCGCCCAGGCGCATCGGTGTGTTCTTCATCGCGCTACAGCCAGAGGTTCAGTAGGCGGGCGCCATGGTTGCCCTGGTCGACGAAGGTTTGGCCGTTGCTGCAGACAAAGCTCTGGCCGCTGCTGCCCTGGTCCCAGAACTGGCCGCGCAGGAACACGTTGACCCCGGCGCTGGCCTGGCTCTGGGGCGCGCGGGAAGTGAGGGTCAGGCGCTGCCAGGCTTCGCCCAGGCTTTGGGCCTCGGGTTGCAGGTTGGCTGCCGGGGGCATGTCACGCTCGCGGCGCAAAGGTTGTTTCCAGCTATCGCGACCCTTGATGAAGGCTGGCGCCACCACCAGTTGCACACCCTGCCGGTCGAGTTGTCGATAGTTGTCGGGGTACCAGCTGTCACTGCCGATCAGCACCCCGAGGCGGCCGGCCGGGGTATCGATCACCTGCAGCCCTTGCCGGGTATCGCCGCGCACGAAGCCACCTGTGGCCCTTTCGGGAAAGATCTGCCGCTGCGGCTGGCCGATCGGCAAGCCATCGCTGCCGAACACCAGGCTGCTGTTGTACAGGGCGCCGCTGCCGATCTGCAGCTGGCCCTGGTTGACGCTGGGGTCGGGCAGGATGATCGAGCCGGCCACCAGGGTCACCTGGAATTCCCTGGCCAGGCCGCCAAACAGCAGTTGGTAGTCCTTGGCCATTTTCTTCGCCTTCATGCGCAGGTAGGCGTCGTCCAGACGGCTTTGCCCCTTGGCGCCGAGCAGCGCCTTGAGGAAGGGCAGAGGGTTGCTCACCGCCAGCCAGTTCATGGCTTCGCGTTGCGTTCGAGCCTGGTACAGCTCGTTCTTCTCGCCGCCGACCATCAGCCAGGTGCCGATGTGTTCCGGCAGCACCACCACGGTCTTGGCATTCACCAGGCCCTGGTCGCGAGCCTGTTGCAGGTAGGCCGCGAGCTTGCGGTGCAGGCGCTCGGTGCTCTGGTAGTCGGTGGGAAAGAGTTCCGCCTGAATCGCCAGCAGGTTGCCATGGTCGCCAGGGGTGCCCTGATCCACCGCCAGCTGGATTCGCAGATCCGACAGGTAGTGCGCGCCCGGCCGTTCGCGGGTCCATAGGGCATAGCTGCCGAGCGCTGCGATCAGCGCCGAGAACAGGCAGAGATAGAGGAATTTGCGCATGGGGATGCAGTCAGCGACCGTGTGCAGGAAGCGGCGATTTTCGCTCAAATTGCCGTTGGAAGATATGCAAAATTAATGGGTTACTGAAAGCCGCTGCCGATTGAGCAAGGCCTGCTCCTGGTGTCGACGGCTGGTTTCCGGGCGGCTGAGGGCCTGCCAAGGGCGGATTCGCCTGCCTGGCTTCCTCACGGCTCGGCCAGGGGCGCGACCTGTTCGCGCCATAGTCGGGCCCAGTCCTGAGCCCAGCAGCAATGGTGGTCATAGCCGGAAATCACCCTGAGGCGGGTGTTGCTCGCTATTGGATGGTCAGCGATGAATGCTTTGGCCAGTTGCGCAGGCATGACGCTGTCCGCCTCGCCCACCAGGTGCAACTGCGGCACATGGGCCAGCGCCGGGTACAGGGCGGCCGGATTCAGCGAAGCCCCGAGTGGCGCGACCCGGTGATAGCGCGTCCAGGCTGCAGGATCGAGGTTGCCGGCCACCGTAACGATTCGCTCCACATCACTGCGACGTGCCGCCAGTAGCAGGGCCAGGGCGCCGCCGCCCGAGTAACCGACGATGATCAGCCGTTGTGCGCCGGCGCGCGCTTTCAGCTGGTCGAGCGCCTGATCAAGGCTTGTAACCACCTCTTCGGAAAACCGCGCATCCGTCCAGTAGCGTGCATGGCAGGGCGCGGTGGTGCCCAGGTATTGGCAAGGGCGGCCCAGGTAGGCAGCGTTGCCTGTCGGCTGCGCCATGGCCAGGCGCAGCGCCATGGGGTCCAGCGGGGTCGGGTCAGGGGAGGGCTGGCGGGTGTTGAGCCAGGCCAGGCCGTCGCCCTCGATATAGAGCGTGAGCATCTGGCTTGGGGCGTAATTGTGCGGCTCATAGGCTTGCAGTCGAAAAGCTCCGGCCTGCAACTCTAGCGCCCGCCAGTGGTGTGTGTCTGCCAGGGTCGTGATTTGCTCCCGGCGTTGATCCGGCGATGGAAGTGAAGTGCAAGCCACCAGCAAGGCGCTGATGGCCAGCAGCAATGACCGTTGCAGTCGCATGGGCGGGAGCTCCTTGAGTGGGCGCGTGTTGTCCCTGGTCGCGGGGAGTTGCCGATCGGGCCTTGTCTGCGCCGCGCCCAGGGACGCGGCAGAGCCTGGACCGGGGCAGGTTCTAGAACGCCCAGCGGGCCTTGATTGAGGCGCCTTGATGGGTGAAGCCGCTGCGCAGTTCGGCATCGTAACGCAGGCCCAATTCGCTGCCGTTGTCCAGGGTATGGGTCAGGCCCAGGCCCCCGCGGGCCAGCCATGGTTCGAGGTCCAGGCCCCTGGTGTGAAATGTCGCACCAGGCGCGCCGGCATAGGCTGAGGTGATGGCGCCGCCATCGTCGAGCACATCGTAGCCGGCGCCCAGATTGACACTGGCCACCGTGGTCTGGCTCAGGGCGTAGTTGAGCTTGCCGTCGAGGCTCAGCAGCAGTTCCTCGCTGGTGTTGCGGTCGACCTTCAGGTTGAGCGCAGCGGCGCCTTTCTCCTGATAGGCGTCGCTGCCGATCCAGGTGTAGTCGGCGCGGGCCGAAGGCACGAACGTCAGTTGTTCGCTCAGGCGCAGGTTGTGGCCGATGCCCACGCCGGCATGCAGGTTGTAGCCGTCATGGTTGCCCTTGGCGGTGGCATCGGCGAATGGCATGTGGCGGGTGCTCCTGGAACGGTTCTGGCCGCCGTCGAGCTGGTAGTTCAGCTCGGTTTCGGGAGCCAGGGCGTAGCTGCCGTAACCGATCAACTGGTAGGTGTCGATCTTCACGTTCTGCGGGGCGATGCGCGAATCGTTGCTCAGGTCGGTGCGGGCATAGGCGAATGCCAGGCCCAGGCGCGCGTACTCGGAGGTGGCGGCATCGGCGCCGATTGCCAGGCCCTGAGTGTTGGCGTCGTAGCCGGAGACACCCCCTCGTGCGTCCTGTTCGGCCCAGGAGCCGAATGTCTTGATCCACAGGTTGTTCTCGGCCTGCACGGCGTCGCCGGAGGACAGCCCGCTGTTGCTTTCCTGGCGGGCCTGGATCACCCGGTTGATGCCGGCCAGGGTGCTGCTGGTGGCGTTCCGGGCGTTACCGGCGGCTGTTGGCAGGGTTTGCGAAACGGCGTTGGAGACGTCCCTTTCGCTGCTCAGGCCGACGAAGTGCCTGGCCAGCTCGCCAGTGGGGTTGGCGCTGAAGGCCTGGTCGAGTACCCGGGCGGCGCCCAGCGCAGGGCTGTTGCCCAGGTTGCGCACGCTTTGTTCCACCAGCCCGCCAGGGCTGCCATCGGAGCCGCCCGCGGCGGCCAGGGTCAAGTCCACTGCATTGCCGTTCTTGATCGCGCCGAAGTTGAACAGCAGGGAGTTGTCGGTGACGGCAAAGGTGCCATCGCTGACCAGGGTTCCAGCGCTGAGAATGCCCTGCAGGCTCTTGCTGTTGAAGCGATAGCCGGGGTCGGTCACATCGACGTCGATCCTGGCGTTGCTGGGCAGGCTGGCGACGCCATCGACCCGCAGTTGGGCGTAGCTGCTGTCATTCGCCACGCCAATCTTCAGGGTGCCGCTGGCGCTCTGCGAATAGTCGCCGTGCACGGTGCCGGTCACATCGCTGGCCAGGGCCAGGGTGCCGCTGTTGTGCAGGCCGTTGCTCAGGCTCAGGCCATTGGCCATGGCGCTGGTGGATGGGCTGTTGCGCAGATTGAAGAGGGCGCCCTGTTCCACGTTGAAGCTTCGTACCTGGAAGGCATTGCTGCTGCTGAACACCGCGCCGGATTTGACGCTGACATCGCTGGTGCTGGCACGCACATCGCCCTGGAAGGCCGCCGTGTCATTGCCGCTGATGTCGATGTTGGCCAGGCTCGCGCCGCTGTCGGAGGCAACATAGACGGCATACTTGCCGCCCTGGATGAGCCCGCTGTTGCTGAGCCTGTCGACCGTGGAGTGGCTACCGATGTTCAAACCGATGTCGCCGCCCTTGAGGGTTGCCGTGGATTCGTTGGCAATGCTGTTCAGGGTGCTGGCCTGCAGCTGCAGCCCGGTCAGCTTGCCCTGCAGGATGCCTGAGTTGACCAGGCCGGCGAGATTGCTTTGCTCAAGCAGAACGCTTGCCGTGGTGCCACGGCCATTGAGCAGGCCCTGGTTCCACAAGGTGCCGGCGATGCTGCTGCCCGTCAGCTGGATCGCCCCGGCCGAGCCATCGATCACACCCAGGCTGCTGTTGCTGAAGTTGCCGCCGATGGTGAAGCCGTTCAACTCCACCGCTGCATGTTCGTCGCTGCCCTGGTTGCTGATCTGGCCGTTGTTGAGCAGGTCGCCGTCGATGGTGCTCGAAGCACCACGAATGGCTGCGGCGCCGCCGTTGCTGGTGATGCTGCCGTCGTTGATCAGATCGCCGTTGATCGAGGCGTTGTTGAGCAGCTGTATGGCGTTGCCGGCTGCCGCGTTGTAGATGGAGCCCGAAGCCTGGTTGTGCAGTACGCCGATGCTCGCGTTATTGACCGATACCCCGGCCCCGTTGACGTTGTAGCCACTGATGCTGCCCGCATTGATCAACGAACCCAGGCGGAAGCCATTGGCGACGGCGACCCCGTTGTTGCCGCCCTGGATCGTCGAATCCTGCTGGTTCAACAAGGCCCTGCCATTGTAGTTGCCCGACAGGTTGACCCCGTTGCCGATGCTGGTGCCAATCACTGTGCCGTTGTTGGTGATTCGCACGAAGCCCTTGGGCGCGGTGATGGCATCGCCGTAGATCTTCATCAGCGTCGCGTTGACCTCCAGGCTGCCCTGGCCGGAGGAGTGCAGGGTGCAGCTGTCGTTACCGCTGCCGTCGTCGGCGATCTCCACCTCAATGGTGTTGCAGCGCTCCTGAGCCTGCACCATGCCCGGGCTGGCCAGGGCCAGGCAGCCGCTGCCCGCCGCAGCCAGCAACAGGCGCGAGCGACCGCGCGTGCCGCAGGTAGCGGTGGGTTCGTCGGTGGCCAGCGATGCCAGGCGGGCATGGCTGCAGATAATACGGAAAGCGCGCTTCATACTGCTCCTCGGGGTGGCTGTGCAGGCCGGGTGAGAAATGACGCGCGAATCTAACAGGCTGAAACGTTCTAAAACTGAGCAAATCTGAGCGATTGTCGAATAAGTGCTGCGCGATTTGATCATTAAGTTGTCAGTTACGGTCATTGAGCCGCGGGTGTCCTGCTCTTAGGCTGTGCAGCACTACTGATGGAAGCCGCAGAGCTTCCGCATTTTCCCGTGATTGCCCGATCTGGAGTGACACCATGGCTGGAGCACCTTACCCGCATTTGCTGGCCCCCCTCGACCTGGGTTTCACCACCCTGCGCAACCGCACCCTGATGGGGTCCATGCACACCGGCTTGGAAGAGAAGCCCGGCGGCTTCGAGCGCATGGCGGCATATTTTGCCGAGCGCGCCCGGGGCGGCGTGGGCCTGATGGTCACCGGCGGCATCGGCCCCAATGATGAGGGCGGGGTGTATTCCGGCGCGGCCAAGCTGACCACCGAGGAAGAGGCCCTCAAGCACCAGATCGTCACCCGCGCGGTGCACGAGGCCGGCGGCAAGATCTGCATGCAGATCCTCCACGCCGGGCGCTATGCCTACAGCCCCAAGCAGGTGGCGCCCAGCGCGATCCAGGCGCCGATCAACCCGTTCAAGCCCAAGGAGCTGGACGAGGAAGGCATCGAGAAGCAGATCCGCGACTTCGTCACCTGCTCGACCCTGGCCCAGAAGGCCGAGTACGACGGCGTCGAGATCATGGGGTCGGAAGGCTATTTCATTAACCAGTTCCTGGCCGCCCACACCAACCATCGCACCGACCGCTGGGGCGGCAGCTATGAGAACCGCATGCGCCTGCCGGTGGAAATCGTCCGCCGGGTGCGTGAAGCGGTTGGTCCGAACTTCATCATCATCTTCCGCCTGTCGATGCTCGACCTGGTGGAAGGCGGCAGCACCTGGGAAGAGATCGTGCAGCTGGCCCAGGCCATCGAGCGGGCTGGCGCGACCCTCATCAACACCGGGATCGGCTGGCACGAAGCGCGGATCCCGACCATCGCCACCAAGGTGCCGCGGGCCGCGTTCAGCAAGGTCACGGCCAAGTTGCGGGGTTCGGTGAGCATTCCGCTGATCACCACCAACCGCATCAATACTCCGGAAGTCGCCGAGCAGATCCTCGCCGAGGGCGATGCTGACATGGTGTCCATGGCCCGGCCGTTCCTGGCCGATCCGGATTTCGTCAACAAGGCCGCTGAAGGCCGCGCCGACGAGATCAATACCTGCATCGGCTGCAACCAGGCCTGCCTGGACCACACCTTCGGCGGCAAGCTCACCAGTTGCCTGGTCAACCCCCGGGCCTGCCATGAAACCGAGCTCAACTACCTGCCGGTCAAGCAGATCAAGAAGATTGCCGTGGTCGGTGCCGGCCCGGCGGGCCTGTCCGCTGCTACCGTGGCCGCCGAACGTGGGCATCAGGTGACCCTGTTCGACTCCGCCAGCGAGATCGGCGGCCAGTTCAATATCGCCAAGCGGGTGCCGGGCAAGGAAGAGTTCTACGAAACCCTGCGCTACTTCAAGCGCAAGCTGCAGACCAGCCATGTCGAGCTGTGCCTCGACACCCGGGTGGATGTGGCGCAACTGGTGGCTGGCGGTTTTGATGAAATCATCCTCGCCACTGGCATTGCCCCCCGCGTACCGGCGATCCCCGGGGTTGAGCACCCCAAGGTCCTGAGCTACCTGGACGTGCTGCTGCAGCGCAAGCCGGTGGGCAAGAGCGTGGCAGTGATCGGTGCCGGTGGCATTGGCTTCGACGTTTCCGAGTTCCTGGTGCACCAGGGCGTGGCCACCAGCCAGGATCGCGAAGCGTTCTGGAAGGAATGGGGCATCGACACCCAGCTTGAGGCCCGTGGCGGCGTGGCCGGAATCAAGGCCGAGCCCCATGCGCCGGCGCGTCAGGTGTTCCTGTTGCAGCGCAAGAAATCCAAGGTCGGCGACGGCCTGGGCAAGACCACCGGCTGGATCCACCGCACCGGGCTGAAGAACAAGCAGGTGCAGATGCTCAACAGTGTCGAGTACCTGAAGATCGACGATGCTGGCCTGCACATTCGTATTGGCGAAGCGGGTGAGCCCCAGGTGCTGGCGGTGGACAACATCGTCATCTGTGCCGGTCAAGACCCGCTGCGCGAGCTGCAGGACGGCCTGGTGGCGGCGGGGCAGAACGTGCACCTGATTGGCGGTGCCGATGTGGCTGCCGAGTTGGACGCCAAGCGCGCCATCAACCAGGGGTCGCGCCTGGCGGCCGAGCTGTAACCCCCTGCGGCGCAGTCTGCCAGCGTGTCGAGCTGGTAGACTGCGCTCCCTTGCTTGCCGAACCCGCTGCCGATGTCCTTTCCTGAATCCTTCGACTGGTTACCCCAGGCTCCGTTGCAACGCCTGGAGCTGGACTGGCTGACCCGGGCCGGGGTCGAGGTGGCGGTATTGCGCCTGGACCTGATTGATCCGCTGATCAGCGGCAACAAGTGGTTCAAGCTCACCGAGCACCTGGCGGCGGCCCGCAGCCTGGGCGCCCAAGGCGTCATCAGCCTCGGCGGCGCCCATTCCAATCACTTGCATGCGCTGGCCGCAGCCGGCCGGCGTTTTGCCTTTCCCACGGTCGGGCTGTTGCGCGGCCATCCTCAAGACACCCCGACGGTCCTCGACCTGCAAGCCTTTGGCATGCACCTGCATTGGCTGGGCTACGCCGGTTACCGCGAACGCCACGCTCCCGGCTTCTGGGCGCCATGGCAGGCCCAGTACCCGGAGTTGTACCCGGTGCCTGAAGGCGGCGGAGGGCTGGCCGGTGCAGCGGGCTGCATGACCTTGCGCGATCAGGTACAGCGGCAGTTGCCGAGCCTGGGCTGGAACGACTATCACGCCTGGTGGCTGGCTGCCGGCACCGGCACTACCTTGGCCGGGCTGGTGCTGGCGGAGGCCGGGGCACGTCCGGTGTACGGCGCGCTGGCGGTGCCCGAGGATCACGGCGTGACGCAGCAGGTCGAGAGCATTTTGCAGCAGGCCGGACAGGGGCACGGCGGTTACCAGCTGCTGGACAGCAGCCGTGGCGGTTTTGCCCGGGTTGACGATGCGTTACGCGGGTTCATCCAGCTCACCGAGCAGCAGTGCGCGCTGCCCTTGGAGCCGTTGTACACCGGCAAGGCCTTGCTGGCCTTGCAGGAGCAGGTAATGGCCGGGCGCTTTGCTCCGGGTTACCGATTGGTCTTCGTGCACACCGGCGGCTTGCAGGGCCGCCGCGCGCTGCTGGCTCAGGCCTGACCGCGCTGGCGCCACATGCGTTGCAGGGTGTTGTCGCGCATCACGTAGTGGTGATAGAGCCCAGCCAGGGCATGCAGGCCGATCAGCCAGTAACCGATGCTGCCCAGCAGCTCGTGCCAGCCCTGGAACTGCTTGGCCAGGGCCTTGTCCTCTTGCACCAGCAGCGGCAGGTCGAAACCGTAGAACATCACTTGATGGCCCTTGGCGCTGGTGGTCAGCCAGCCGAGGATCGGCATGGCGATCATGAACAGGTACAGCGCCCAATGCATCAGAGTCGACAAGACGCGTTGCCACTGCGGCGGGGTGGGCAGGATCTTCGGTGCCACGCCCTGGGCGCGGGCGAACAGACGCAGCCAGACCAGCGCAAACACGGTCAGGCCGAGCATGAAGTGAGCTTCGACAATCAGCGTGCGACCACCGCTGCCTTTGGGAAAGATGCCGCGAAATTCGATACAGGCGTAAACCACCGCCAAGAGCACCAGCATCAGCCAGTGCAAGGTGATTGTCATGGTGCTGTAGCGAGACTCAGTGTTCTTCCAGGGCATACGGGACATCCTCGGTCATCAGGTCTGAAGCCTCCGTTCTTGAATGACGGAGTGGTTTAACTGTAATCCGCTTTCCCCGGGTTTGCCTGAGCCGCTTGTGGCTTTTATCGCCCGTGCCAGAGCTTTGGCGCGGATATGACCGAAAAAAACGGCGATGCTTCCTGGCAGCGCCGTCTTTGCCCCACCCAGCTCCTGATCAATGGTTCTGGGGCATCTCCCCCCGGGCCAGGCGCCGGTTGATATCGGCGATGACCTCGGGCAGGTCGGCGATGCTGTCGATCATGTAGTGCGGGCGCGAGCTTTCGAACAGCGCGTGGATGCGCCGGCGCTCGCTGGCCAGGGTATCGCTGGCCAGGGCCCGGTAGGCTTCGTAGCTCAGGCCCAGGGCGTTGCCCGAGCAGATCAGGGCCACGGTCCACATGCCGGCGCGGCGACCTTCGAGAATGCCTGGCACGGTGTCGTCGATCTTCACGCAGGCGCCGACGTCGTCGATCCCCAAGGCGATCACGTTGGCCAGGGCCTGGGCCGGCCAGGGGCGACCGTTGGGCACTTCGTCGGTGGCCACTACATGGTCGGCGACGTAGCCGTTGCTGGCGGCCAGGGCCACCACCCTGTCCATCACTTGCTTGGGGTAACCGGAGCAGGAGCCGATCTTGATGCCTTGCGCGCGCAACTGGGCAATCACTTCCAGGGCGCCGGGGATCAATGCCGAATGCTCGGCGATTTTCTCGATCTGCAAGGGCATGAAGCGCTCGTAGATGGCGGTGACGTCAGCATCGGTGGGCGTACGACCGAAGACTTTGCGGTAGCGCTCGGCCACCTCCGGCAGGTCGCACAGGGTGCGGATATGGTCCCACTTGCCCATGCCCATGGGGCCGCGGGCTTCTTCAATGGACACCTGCACATCGAATTCGGCAAAGGCTTCGACAAAGATCTGCGTCGGAGCGAAGGAGCCGAAGTCGACCACGGTGCCGGCCCAGTCGAGGATCGCCGCTTGCAGCTGGTTGGGGTTGCTGTAGTTCATGCTTGCAGTGCCTGTTGTAGGAGCGAGCTTGCTCGCGAAAAAAGGTTCGTGGATCGCAGCGCCTGATTCGCGAGCAAGCTCGCTCCTGCAGGGGCACGGGGGGTCAGAGTTCCCGCAGGGCTTCGCCTATGGCGCTCACCGCGGCCTGCATGTCGCGGCGGTCGACGTGGCCGATGCAGCCCACGCGGAAGGTGTCGACCTGGGTCAGCTTGCCCGGGTAGAGGATGTAGCCCTTGGCCTTGACCCGCTCGTAGAAGTCCTGGAACTGGTAGCGCGGGTCTTTCGGGGCATGGAAGGTGACGATGATCGGCGCCTGGATCGCCTCTGGCAGGAAGCTCTGCAGGCCCAGTTCGCCCATGCCCTGCAGCAGCGCCCGACAGTTGTCGGCATAGCGTGCATGGCGCGCCGGCAGGCCGCCTTGCTCGTTGTATTGCAGCAGGGCTTCATGTAACGCAGCGACTACGTGGGTCGGCGGGGTGAAGCGCCACTGGCCGGTGCTGGCCATGTAGTTGTACTGGTCGTGCAAGTCCATGGCCAGGGAATGGGCGTTGCCCGCAGCCTGGGCCAGGGAGTGTTTGTCGGCCAGGACAAAACCCATGCCGGGCACGCCTTCCAGGCATTTGCCGGAGGCGGCGATCAGCGCCTCGAAGGGGATTTCCCGGGCATCGATGGGCAGCGCGCCAAAAGAGCTCATGGCGTCGATGATCAGGCGCTTGCCGTGGTCGGCCACCACCCGGGCGATCTCCGGCAGCGGGTTGAGGATGCCGGTGCTGGTTTCGCAGTGGATCAGCGCCACGTGGCTGATGGCGCGGTCGGCCTGGAGCAGGCGCTCGACGTCGGCGGCGGTGGTGGGCTGGTCTTCGGCGGTTTCAAAGGTGCTGAAATCCCGGCCCAGCACTTCGCAGATCTTCGCCAGGCGCTTGCCGTAGGCACCGTTGATCAGCACCAGGACCTTGCCGGTCCGGGGCACCAGGGTGCCGATGGCCGCCTCCACGGCGAAGGTGCCACTGCCTTGCAGGGGCACGCAGCAGTGGCTGTCGGCGCCGTTGACGATGGCCAGCAGTTGCCGGCACAGGCTGGCCGTCAGTTGGTTGAAGCGCTCATCCCATGAGCCCCAGTCCACCAGCATCGCCTGGCGGGTGCGGGCGGAGGTGGTCAGGGGGCCGGGGGTAAGCAGGATGGGCTCGGCGACGCTCATGCGGTGTCCTCGAAAAGATGGGGCTGACGCTACGGGGACTAAATTGCAGTTTGCCTTGTCATCAATCAAATTGTTTATTGTTATGCCAGCCATCAGTGAGGCCGATAGCTATGAACCTGTTTCAACTCCGCGCATTCGACGCCGTGGCCCGTGAAGGCAGCTTTACCCGGGCCGCCGGACGGCTGTTCATCAGCCAGCCGGCGGTCACCGGGCATATCAAGGCCCTGGAGGAGCATTACCAGATCACCTTGCTGCGGCGCACCGCGCGCCGGGTGGAACTGACCGAGGAAGGCATCAAGCTGGCGGCCATCACCCGCGCCCTGTTCGGCCTGGCCGAAGAGGCCCAGGCCATGCTTGAGGCCAACCGGCAATTGCTGACCGGGCGCCTGGAAGTAGCGGCGGATGGCCCGCATCTGGTGATGCCGATGCTCGCCAGCCTGCGCAAGCAATATCCGGGGGTGACGGTCAACCTGCGCCTGGGCAATGCCCAGGAAACCCTGGCCGCCTTGCTGTCCGAGCACGCCGACGTGGCGGTGCTGACCGAGGTCGAGCCGCGCAAGGGCCTGCACCTGCAACGCCTGGGCGAGTCGCGAGTCTGTGCCCTGGTGCCGGCAGGGCACCCATGGCTGGAGCTGGCCGAAGGCATTGCCATCGAACAACTGGACCAGGTGATCATGGTGTTGCGCGAACCCGGTTCGATTACCCGCCGTACCTTTGATGAAGCCTGCGCGCTGGCCCAGGTCCAGCCACGGGTGCTGCTGGAGCTGGATAGCCGCGAAGCAGTGACCGAGGCGGTGGCGGCGCAATTGGGGGTGGGCGTCGTCAGCTCGGCGGAAGTCGGTCACGACCCGCGGGTGCGAACCGTGCCGATTCGCGGCGCGGGCCTGGTTAACCGGCACATGCTCGGCTGCATCGAGCGACGTCGTGACCTGCGCCTGATCCAGGCTTTTTTTGCCCTGGCCCCCGCCTGACCCGTCCCTCGCGGGTCGGCACCGGCTCGCCATGACACAGACCCGAGTGATCACCTGCGCCGGCCAGGCCGACCGGCGGCCGGATACTGACTTTTTGGTCGATCAGGGCCTTGAGGACGTATAAACTTGCCCATCGCGTCGGCCAAATCCAACTCGACGCCATAGATCAAGAGAGTGAGTAATGGGCGCACAGTGGAAGGTTAAACACAAAGAAGCGGCAGCCAACGCCAAGGGCAAGATTTTCGGCAAGCTGGTGAAAGAGATCACCATCGCCGCACGTAACGGCGCTGACGTCGCCACCAACGCCCACCTGCGGCTGGTGGTGGAACAGGCGAAAAAGGCTTCGATGCCCCGTGAAACCCTGGAGCGTGCCATCAAGAAAGGCTCGGGCCAGCTCGGCGAAACCGTGCAGTACCACCGCGTGACCTACGAAGGTTTTGCCCCGCACCAGGTGCCGCTGATCGTTGAATGCGTGACCGACAACATCAACCGCACCGTGGCGGAAATCCGCGTGGCGTTCCGCAAGGGCCAGCTGGGCGCTTCGGGTTCGGTGTCCTGGGATTTCAACCACGTGGGCATGATCGAGGCCTCGCCGGACACTCCGGACGCCGATCCGGAACTGGCGGCCATCGAAGCCGGTGCCCAGGATTTCGAGCCGGGCGAAGAGGGCGCGACCCTGTTCCTCACCGAGCCTGCGGACCTGGATGCGGTGCAGAAGGCCCTACCTGAGCACGGCTTCACCGTGCTGTCGGCCAAGCTCGGCTACCAGCCGAAGAACCCGGTCAGCGGCCTGAGCGATGAGCAGATGGCCGAAGTCGAAGCCTTCCTCGAAGGCCTGGACAACCATGACGACGTGCAAGACATGTTCGTCGGCCTGGCGGGCTAAGACCGCGATTCGCCGGCCAGCCGGCTCCTGCATACCCCTGTAGGAGCCGGCTGGCCGGCGAAGCTGTTTTAAAGCCCCGCCAGTTCCTCGCAAACCTGGGCAAAATCCGGTCGTGCCAGTACTTCTGGCTGACAGCAGCGCTGCACCAGCGCCGTCAGTTTCTGCTGTTGCCCCAGGCTCAGCGAACCATCTCCACGCTCCAGCAATTCCTCCAGCAAGATGCCGAAGGCCCGCACTTCCAGGCGTTGCAGTGCGCGGCTTTGCGGGGTGTCGTCCTTGGCATGGAAGGAGGCCGCGCCAAAATCCCCCAGCAAGCAGTCGCCTGTTTCATTCCACAGGGTGTTGTGGCCGTAGAGGTCACCGTGGGTAATGCCCTGGGCGTGCAGATGGGCGCCCACCGAAGCGATGCCGCGGGCGATACGCAGCATCACGCTGGCGCTGTAGTGCGCGTTATCCGGGTAGATATCCCGGGAGCAGGAGTCCAGGCTCGGCAGCGCCGCTAGGTTGCGGTAGCTGGAGTCGATCAGTTGCATCACCAGCCCGTTCTGGCCTTGGGGGTGATCGACAATGCGACCCTCGACGCGGATCAGGTTCGGGTGCAGCCCGGCACTGATGCAGGCGTTCATTTCATGCAGCGGCGAGCCGTCGCTGGTCATCTCGCCCTTGTACAGCTTCACCGCCACCGCCCGCGGCGGTTGCCCGGCGGGTTGCCATTGGGCCTGGTGAATCACCCCCGAGGCGCCTTCCCCCAGGCGCTGTTGCAAGCTCAGTTCGCTCCAGGGAATGCTCGGCGTGGAGGCCAGCGCCGTGGCGTCGGCTTCCGATTCCAGCGGGTTGCCGGCGTAGGCCAGCCAGGTCAGGCGTGGCAGGGCCAGGAGGAAGGGTGGCAGTTCGCTCAGTTGGTTGGCGGCGATCCGCAGCAGCTCCAGGCGATGGCACTGGCTCAGGCTTTCGGGCAGCCGGGTCAGGCGGTTGCCGGAGAGCATGAGTTTTTGCAGCAGCGGGCGGTTACCCAGCTCTTGCGGCAATTCACTGATGCAATTGTCGGTGAGGATCAGCCAGCGCAACTGCGGCGGCAGCGCGGCGGCCGACACCCGTTCGATACGGTTGGCCTTGAAGCCGATCATGCTCAGTTGCGCGCATTGGCCGACACAGGCCGGCACTTCGCGAAACCGGTTGTCCGAGCAGAACAGAATGCGCAGGCGGGTCAGGCGATGCAGGTCATCGGGCAGGCTGTCCAGGGCGTTGCCGCTGAGGTTGAGGATTTCCAGGGAATCGGCGAGATCGAAGATCTCCCGGGGGAACTCGGTCAGTCCACAGGACAGGTCCAGGCGCTTGATTCCGGCCAGCTGGCCGGCCCGCAGTTGAGCAAGGGTATCCATGAACAGCGTCAACACTCGAATGAAGGACAGGGGCGGGGAGGATAAAGCAGATCGGTTGGTTTTGCTGCCTGGGCGTTGGATTGTCCCAGGGCGAGGGTCACTGGGTTTCCAGCAGCCTGAAGGTCAGGGTGGCCTGTCGGTGTTGTTCCCGGTAGTCGGCAATCAGCGTGAGCTCGGTCTTCTGGCCTCTGGACCACAACTGGCAGGCCACTCTCAGGGTGTGTGGATCGGCCTGCAGCGGGTAAATGTCCAGGGCGACCCTACCGGTGCGGTCCGCTTGGCTGACGATCTCAGAAGGAGCCAGCGCCAGCTGCGCAAGCTGTTCCCCCGAGTGTTCCAGCTCTTCGGTGATCTCCTCATACATGGCCGGGCTGACGCCAAACGCCGACAACCTTGCCGGTTCTCCATCCTGCAGGGCTCGCAAAAGTTCAGTGGCCAGTCGATAGAGCTCCTCGCGATCAAATGCCATCGTGCATCGCTCCGAGCAGCCTGAGAAATGCACCAGGTTGCCTGGCGTTGCGAGCCTCTTGGCGCATCGATTCCAGGCTGTGGTGCGCAAAGGCATGTTTGACCGAGCGCGTGGCGGCCTGGCCTAGCGGGTTGCTGGAATCGAAGTCGCTCTCCAGGGTCGCCACCTGATAGGCGCCCTTGTAGCTCCATTGGTTGAAACGCATGACATGCCGGTCATTGAGGATCACGGCGCCTTCTTTCTTGTCGTCCGAGAAGTACCAGGCCAGGTTCGGGCGGATGCCATTGCCTTGTTGCTCCAGGAGTTTGCAGTGCCTGAGCAGGGAGCCAAGGCGTACGCCGCGAACAATGCTGAAGCCACTGCCCAGCCGTTGCTGGTTGAAGAAGTAGCACTTGAGGATCACTTCCTGCGCTCGTCGGTGGTAAAGCGTCGCGTGGCTTTTTTCGAAGAAGTGAAAGTCCGCCGGATCGCCGATCAGTTCATAGCCCTTTGCCGCGAGTTCGTCGGCAGAGAACGTCTCCAGGCCGAACGACGACGAATGTTCGAGCGTCGAGTCGTTCAGGTGCTGCTCAAAGAGCTCGAAAAAGGTGATGGGCAACATGGTCCTGCCTGTCTGTGGCGGTTCAGCCCAATGCATGTTCGGGACCGATTTTCCGCAGTTGTCCGAGACGACTGCGGGTGCGTGCCAGGTCAATGGCATGGCCGCCCAGGCTTTCAGCCAGCGGGCGCTGGCCGATCAGCAGCAGGCGTTTGTCCTGGTCGTAGAGCACGTCGATCAGGTTGATGAAGCGCTGCTGGGCGGCGATCGAGCATTCTCCCAGTTCGGGCAGTTCGTCGATGATCCAGGTATCGAAGCGGCGGCTCAGTTCCAGGTAGTCCATGACGGCCGTGGGCTGTTCGCACAGGTCGTTGAATTCAAAACGGATGCTGCGCTGCTGGATCTGGCGCACGGTCAGCTGTCGCGCGCCCACGCTCAGTGGCTGCGCCGGAGCATGGCGTTCCGGCAGTTCCAGGGCCTGGCGCTGGGCCGGGGTGCCGGGCCACACATAGCATCCCTGGGTGAAGACCTGCTGCTCGTGGGTCCTGGCCTGGCTGCGGTAGTCGTGGGGGCCGCCGACTTCCATGACCTGCATGCGTTGTTTGATCAGCTCGATCACCGGCTTGAAACGGGCGTGGTACAGCGGATTGGGCAGCAAGCCTTCGGGAGCGTAGTTGGAGGTGACCAGCAGGGTGATGCCGCGTTTGAACAAGGCCTTGAACAGCCGGGTGATGAGCATGGCATCGCCGATGTCGTGGACATGGAACTCGTCGAAACACAGCACCCGGCACTGGTTGAGCAGTTCGTCCAGGGTGGTTTCCAGGGCGTCGTCCTGTTGCTGGTGACGGAACATGCCCTGGTGCAATTGGGTGAAGAAGTCATGGAAGTGCAGGCGCTGTTTTTCCGCGAGAGGCAGGGCGCGGAAGAAGCCGTCCAGCAGCCAGCTCTTGCCTCGGCCGACGGCACCGTACAAGTACAGGCTCTGGGCCTTGCCGGGTGAGTGCGCCAGGCCTTCGGCCTGCTGGGCCATGCAGTCGATCACCCGCAACTGGCTGTGGCTCAGGGTGTAGCCCAGGTCCTGGGCCCTGTGGCGAAAGTAGTCGCGGATGACCGCACCGGCAGCGCTCTGGTGTTGCGCGGGCCTGGCGAACAGGCGACGCCAGGGAGAGCGGGTCGGTGCAGGTTTTGGCGGTAGAGCGGCCAAGAGCGGTTACCTCGATGATTCCGGGCCGCTCACCTTAGAAGCGGCGCGACAATTTAACCAATAGGAAACCAGTCGACCAGTGATCTCTAAAGAGCATGGCTCGGAGGTGGGGGGCGGATGGGGCGGAATCTGGCCAATTAATACACAAACTGGCGGTTTCCCTGCTGCTTGCTAACCTGATGGCAGCGAATGCTTCTCACAAGGATTGAGGCCTTGAATGGATACCAGGGGATGGCTGTCATGAGCGCGTTGCTCTGTGCGACGGCAGGGGCCGCGGATCTGCAGGTACAGGTCCGGGTCGATGTGTTGCATGGCTGCCAGTTGCTGGGGCAACAGCGCGAGGCCGGTATCGAGCAGCTCGGCACTCTGGATTTCGGCAGCAGCGCGCGCCTGGATGACGTCGCGGGGCCTTTGACCGCTGCGCTGCCCAGTGGCCGCCGGCCGCGGCTGGAGTGCAATCCCGATACGCCCTATCAACTGCGTGTCGATGGCGGCCTGCATGGCGGCGTCGGCGACGTGCGCTATTTGGCCAGCAACCGCTCGCTGGGCAAACCCATTCCTTATCGTCTGTACCAGGACCCGGCCCGGCGCATACCGTTGCCGGTGAATGTCCCGGTCAGCGGACGCGTGCCGGATTCCGGCAGCGTGGATCTGCCTCTGTACGGACGTATCGAGCCCCTGGCCGAGATTCCCCGAGCCGGAGGCTATTCCGATCTATTGAAGGTGACCCTGAGCTGGTGAAGGCAGGGCCATGACACCTGCTGCGGGGAATCCCGGGCAGAACAGGGAAAGCCGCCGACGATGGACGGCTCAGGTGGGAGTCCTGATGGAACCGGGATGGCAGCAATGAAGGGCAGGAACTGGACGATCATCGCCTTGGGTTCGTTGTGCCTGCTGGTCGACGATGCCCAGGCGGCGATCAGCGGACAGATTCAGGCGCGCCTGGTGATCCAGGCCAGTTGCCAGGTGAGCAGCGCCGGCAACGATCCCGCCGCAGGTCCCGTCAGCGACTCGGGCCTGCTCGATTTCGGCCGGCAAGGTCCGACCTGGGTCAACCCGATCAAGGCCAGCCTTAGCGACAGTGCCGAAGGCCGCTTGCAGGTGGCCTGCAACCCCTCGGTCACCGGGTTCACCGTGACCATCAATGGCGGCCTCAATGGCGACGGCACGACCAGGCGCCTGAGCAACGGACGCCAGACCATTCCCTATCGATTGTTCGTCGATGCATCCGGTAGCGACAGCTACAGCATCGACCAGCAGCGCAATTTCGCAGTGAGCAGCGGCAGGCGGATTCCCATTCCGGTGTTCGGCTCGGTGGTCGCGAATACCCGCGCGGTTCCGGCAGGGGTCTACACCGACACCCTGACCATCACGCTGGATTGGTAACTCATGAGAGGACGCACATCATGCACCCGCTTGTATCGAGAATCGGCTGGCCCTTGCTGGGACTGGTCATGGCCTCAACGGCCAACGCCGCGACCACGGTCACCGGGCAGATCAGCTCGACCCTGATTCTGACCAGCAGCTGTCAGGTCAATGGCGTCGGCGGCAGCACCGGCCTGAACTTCGGTGCCTTGAACTTCGGCACCACCAACAGCCTGTTCACTACCGCCAGCGGCCAGGTGCTGGGCGGTGGCGGCGGAGCGCTGTCGATCCTTTGCTCCAGCGGCACCACCCCGAGCCTGACCATCCAGGGCGGCAGCAATGACGGCAAGTCCAGCGGCGGCACCCGGGCGCTGTACGACGGCGTGGCCAACTACGTGCCCTACGACCTGTACACCGACTCCGGGCATTCGCAGATCGTGGCGATCAATGGGGTGATCAACCTGGCACCGAGCACCGGGGTGGCGCAGACCGTCAATCTCTATGGCCAGGCAGTGGGCAAGGCCGGGCTACCGGCCGGCACCTACACCGATACGGTGTCCGTACAACTGACCTTCTGATGCCATGGCCCGCCCCGGATGTGCGCTGCTGGCCCTGATCTGTGCCGGTGCCTGGCCGGCGTGGACCAGTGCCGCCACCAGCCAGAGCTTCCAGGTCAGCGCCACTATTACCGCCGGCTGCCTGGTGGTGGGCGGTGTCAGCAACTACGGGAGTCTGGCGTTCGGCAGCCAGTCGGCGCTGTCCACCAGCACGGTCAGGGTGGCTCTGACCGGCGGCGTGCAGTTGCAGTGCACCCCGGGGGTGACCCTGAACATGACGGTGGACGGAGGCCAGTACAACAGCAGCGGGCGGCACATGAAGATCAACAGCGGCAGCGCCCAGGTCGCCTATCAGCTGTTTCGCGATGCGGGGTACAGCCAGAGCCTGGGGATCGGCCAGAGCGTGGCCGTGGCTTACAGCGATGCCAATAACATCAGCCTGCCGATCTACGGGCAGGTGCAGTTGCCGGGCAATCAGCCTGGGGGGACATACAGCGACGTGCTGCAGGTGCAGCTGTCGTGGTGAAGGGGCGAATCGACCATCAGCCGGCAGGCGGACAAGGAGTAGCAGTATGCATTTACTTTTGCGGGGCCTGCAGGCCACCCGTTACTTGATACTGGCGGGGCTGTTGTCTGGCGTGCCGGCGGTACAGGGCGCCAGTTCGGTGCTGATCTGGCCGATCGACCCGGTGCTGGAGGCGGATCAGCAGGCCAGCGCCCTATGGCTGGAAAATCGCGGCACCGAGACTGCCAATCTGCAGATCCGGGTATTTGCCTGGAGTCAGAGCGGCTTTGCCGATCAGTACCAGAACCAGCGCGAGGTCATCGGCAGCCCGCCGGTGGCGAAGATCGAACCCGGGCAGAAACAACTGGTGCGCCTGACCCGTACCCGTGAAGTACCGCCGGGGCAGGAGCTGGCGTACCGGATCATCATTGACGAGATTCCCTCGGCCCAACCCATCACCCCGCAGGACGGTGCCAAGAGCGCTGCGGCGATTCGCTTCCAAATGCGCTACTCGGTGCCGCTGTTTGCCTATGGCGCAGGACTCTGGAGCAAGGAGGACACCACTCGCCAGCGCGATCCCAAGGGCGCCGGCGTCCCCGACCTGAGCTGGCGCAAGGTGGCGCAGGATGGCAAGACGTTCCTCGAATTGCGCAATCAGGGCGCGGTGCATGCGCGCCTGACCAACGTCGGGTTCAGCCAGGGGACACAGACCCGGCCGTTGGCGCCGGGCCTGCTGGGGTATGTCTTGCCCGGCGCGGTGATGCGCTGGCCGCTGACCGAGCCTCTGGCGGCCGACGCGACCCTGCAGCTGCGGATCAATGGTGCGTCGCAGGTACAGACCCTGGCGCCTGCACGCTGATCCACAGGCGCGGTGAGGCGCTCGGCAAAAGGGCGATCGGGCACAGCTACACACGGATGTGAGCGCGATGGCGCATTTGCCTTGGGATGGAGATGTCCACAGATGGACTTGAATCCGCCATGAGCCGGGAACCGGCTCGTCGTTACTGGCGCTTGCAAGGGCTGCTGGCCGGTCTGTGGGGCGTGATGCTGAGTGGCCCGCTCCAGGCCGGCGAATTGCCGCCGCCGCCCAGCAGCCTGGAGTCGATGGCCGATGCGCAGTTGTTTCTGGAGTTGGTGATCAATCGGATGAACACGGGCAAGGTGGTGGCGGTGGAGCAGCGCGCCGGGCGACTGTTCATGCCGCTGCAGACGCTGCAGGACGCCGGGATCAAGCTGCCGCAGGGGGTGGGCAGCGAGGTGGATCTGGAGGGCCTGCCGCAGTTGCACAGCGATTACGACAGCCAGGGCCAGCGCTTGCTGCTGGATGTGCCGGCGGACTGGCTGCCGGAGCAGTTCATCGGCAGCCGCCAGGCCTACCCGCGGACCCCGGCGCTGAGCAGTTTCGGCGCGCTGCTCAACTATGACCTGTACCTCAATGACACCGACGACGGCGGCACTTACCTGGCGGCCTGGAACGAAGTGCGGCTGTTTGACAGCTGGGGCACCTTGTCCAATACCGGGCAGTACCGGCGGACCCTGTCCGGGATTGAAAGCGCTTCGCTGAACAATGGCTATCGGCGCTACGACACCACCTGGCGCTTTTCCGATGAGGAACGCCTGCTGACCTATGAGGCGGGTGACGTGGTGAGCAGCGCCTTGCCCTGGAGCAGTTCGGTGCGCCTGGGCGGGGTCCAGCTGTCACGGGACTTTGCCGTGCGTCCGGACCTGGTGACCTATCCCTTGCCGCAGTTTGCCGGTGAAGCGGCGGTGCCGTCCTCCCTGGACCTGTTCATCAACGGCTACAAGGCCAGCAGCAGCGAGTTGCAGCCCGGCCCCTATACCCTGACCAACATTCCCTTCATCAACGGCGCGGGAGAGGCGGTGGTGGTGACCACCGATGCCCTGGGGCGGCAGGTATCGACCACGGTGCCGTTCTATGTCACCAGCACCTTGCTGCAGAAGGGCCTGACGGACTTCTCGGTGGCCGCAGGCAACCTGCGTCGTGACTACGGCTTGCGTGATTTCGGCTATGGCCCGGGCGTTACTTCCGGCAGCCTGCGCCATGGCCTGAGCGATAGCCTGACCCTGGAAGCCCATGCCGAAGCCGCGGACTCCCTGACGCTGGGCGGAATGGGCGGCAACCTGCGCCTGGGCCACTTCGGCGTGCTCAACACCGCGCTCAGCCAGAGCCGCTTCGACGGCAGTGGCGGCCAGCAGTTCAGCTTCGGCTACCAGTACAACAATCAGCGCTTCAGCCTGGCCTACCAGCGCATGCAGCGTCGCGACCAGTACGCCGACCTGAGTCTGCTCGACAGCCCCTACACCCGACTCAGCCAGCGCAGCGAGCAACTGACCCTGAGCCTCAATCTGGAGCGTTATGGCAGCCTGGGAGCCGGTTATTTCGATGTGCTGGCCGCCGATTCGAGCCGTACCCGCCTGCTCAATCTGACCTGGAGCAAGCCGCTGTGGCACAACAGCAGTTTCTACCTGTCGGCCAACCGGGAAATCGGCGATAGCCAGTGGGCCATGCAGGCACAACTGGTGATTCCCTTCGATCTGCACGGCAGCCTGAGCCTGAGCAACGAGCGCAGCAAGACCGGGGAAAACCGCCAGCGGGTCAATTTCAGTCGCTCGGTGCCGCTTGAGGGCGGTGTCGGTTACAACCTGGGTTATGCCACCGGCGCCGGCGCCGACTATCGCCAGGCGGATGCCACCTGGCGCCTGCAGTCGGTGCGCCTGCAGGCCGGGGTCTATGGCACTCGCGAAGCCGAGACGCGCTGGGCCGATGCCAGTGGTTCGCTGGTGTGGATGGACCGCCAGTTGTTCGCCGCCAACCAGATCGACGACGCCTTCGTGGTGGTCAGCACCGGCGGCTACCCGGACATACCGGTGCGCTATGAGAACCAGCTGGTGGGCCGGACCGACGCCAGCGGTCATCTGCTGGTGCCCTGGAGCAGCGCCTACTACCGGGGCAAGTACGAGATCGATCCGCTGAACCTGCCGGCCAACGTGCAGAGTCCGAGTGTCGAGCAACGGGTGGCGGTTCGCCGCGGTAGCGGCTATCTGCTGGAGTTTCCCCTGGCCCGGGTGATCGCCGCCAGCGTGGTGCTGGTGGATGCCCAGCAACGGGAATTGCCTCTGGGGAGCAGCGTGACCCATCAGCCGAGCGGAGCTCGGGCAGTGGTCGGCTGGGATGGGCTGGTGTATCTGGAGAACCTTGCGCAACACAACCGCCTGGAAGTCGGCCTGGCCGATGGCCAGCGCTGTCATGCGCAGTTCGATATGGATCTGCAACAGCAGCAGGTGCCGCTGATTGGCCCGCTGGTTTGTCAGTAGCGACAGGGTCAAGGCGCAAGGGAGGGCGAGGCATGGGCAGATTCACGGGCTGGCGACAGGCAATGGCGGGACTCTTGGCCAGCGTGCTGGCGCTGTCGGCCCAGGCGCTGTGTAACACGGTCAGCACCACGCCGGCGGGGTTCGGCACGCTCAGCTCGATCCTGGTGCGCACCACTTCGCAGCCGGCCTCCACCACCAATGCCGGCCTGAGCTGCACCGGCTCGCTGCTGAGCGTGCTGGCCAGCAACGACCATTTCTACGCCACCATCACATCCGCCACCAGCGGCATGGTCGGCCCCACTGGCGATGTCATCGGCTACACCCTGTACGCCAACAACAGCACCAGCTACCCGATCACTCGGGGGGTGCAGTTCGACTTCGCCCGCAACTCGATCATCGATCTGCTCGGTTTGCTGGGCAGCCCCACCGTGGCCAAGACTGTGCCGATCTACATGGGGACCATCACCGGCAGCAACGTGGCGGCCGGGGTCTATACCGAGAACCTGAGCATCTTCTGGAGCTGGAACTACTGCGCCGGGATCGGCGCCCTGGGAGCCTGCCTGGGCCGTGATATCGGCAGCGGCACCCAGGCCCTGACGGTCAACATGACGGTGTCCAACGATTGCGTGATCACCGCGCCCAACATCAGTTTCGGCAGTGCGCCGGTGGTCAGCGCCTTTGCCACGGTGACCGGGCAGACCATCAACCTGGCCTGCACCAAGGGCAGCGCCTATACCGTGGGTTTGAGCGATGGCCAGCAGCCGGTGAGCGCGGGTGGTCGGCGGCGGATGATTTCCAGTGGCAACTACCTGGCCTATGACATCTTCAAGAGTGCCGGCAATACCCGTTGGGGCAGTGTCGGCAGTGCCCGGCGCTCCAGTACCGATGCCGAAGTCAACCCGGGTAACGGCCTGGGCACCGGCAGCCAGATCTTCAACTACAACGCCCGGATCTATACCGACCAGAGCACCCCGCCGGCCGGTACCTATGTCGACAACGTGGTGCTGGATGTGGGGTTCTAGGAGCCACCGCGCCATTGATTTCGTCTTCCGCCCGAGGCGCTTTTGCTCAGTCATTCCCTGGCTGGCCGTTCCAGGGCGACGAGCTGCTGCCAGGCAGGCCGCGGGGCTGGGGTTGAAGCACTCTCGGGCGAGCCCGCTATGGGCGTGCCGAGCTGGCGCCGTGCGCGGTGGCCGGGTGTTTTCCGGGGTTCAGGCTCCACAGCCAGTAGGCCAGGGCCACGCCGTTGATGGCGGCGCCCAGCAGGCACACGCCGGTCCAGCCGGCCCAGGCGTAGGTGGCGGTGGCGGCAATGGAGCCGCCGGCGCTGCCTGCCGAGTAGAACAGCATGTATCCGGCCGCCAGACGGCTCTGGGCTTGCGGGCGCACGCTGTAGATCAGGCTCTGGCTGGTAACGTGGACCGCCTGCAGGCCCAGGTCGAAAGTGATCACCCCGACGAGCAGGGCCCACAGGGAGGATTGGGTAAAGGCCAGGGGCAACCAGGACAGCAGCATCAGCGCCAAGGCCAGGCCACTGGTCCATTGCGCCAGCCCGCGATCCGCCAGGTGCCCGGCCCGTGCCGCGCCCAGTGCGCCTGCGGCGCCGGCCAGGCCAAACAGCCCGATCTCGGTGTGTGACAGCGACAGCGGTGGGGCGCTCAGGGGCAGCACCAGCGGGGTCCATAAGACCGTGCCGGCAGCGAAGATCAGCATGGCCAGGACCGCCCGGTCGCGCAGGACCTTTTCCTCCTTGAACAACAGCAGCAGCGAGCCGAGCAGTTGCCCGTAGCGCTGCACCGCTGGCGGCTGTTCAGCAGTCGGCAGCACCTTCCACAGGGCCAGGGCCACCAGCAGGGTCAGCCCGGCCGACAGCAGGTACACCGAGCGCCAGCCCGCCAGATCGGCCATGGTGCCGGCCACGGTACGGGCCAGGAGGATGCCCACCACGATGCCGCTGGTGACCATGCCCACCACCCGTCCGCGCTGGGCGACCGGCGTCAGGTGGGCTGCGTAGGCCACCAGCACCTGGGTCACGACCGCCAGCAGGCCGGTGCAGGCCATGCCCAGTAACAGCCAGGCGCTGCTGGGGGCCAAAGCCACGGTCAACAGGGCCAGGACCGACAGCAGGGTCTGGCTGACGATCAAGCGCCGGCGATTGAGCAGGTCGCCCAGGGGCACCAGCAACAGCAGGCCGAGACCGTAACCCACCTGGGTCAGGGTGATGACGATGCCCACCGTGGCCGGTGCCAGGTCGAAGGCCTGGGCCATGGCGTCCAGCAGCGGTTGGGCGTAGTACACGTTGCCCACCGCCAGCCCGCAGGCCGCGGCGAACAGCAGCACCACCTTGGCTGAAAGTGGCGAGGGGGTTGAGGATTCTGATGACATGGCGGACTCCGTATCTGGTTTTGTTATAAAACCAGTTGTACGGTAGTGATCGCGGTTTTATATTGCAACCACTTTTCCGCTGCCTGTCTGGAGAATCCCAACATGGTCAAACGCACTAGCCTGCAAGATGCTGAGTGCCCGGTGGCTCGCTCCTTGGACGCCATTGGTGACTGGTGGTCGTTACTGATCGTGCGTGATGCCTTCGACGGCATCCGCCGCTTTGGCGAATTCCAGCGCAATCTGGGCATGGCCAAGAACATCCTCGCCGCGCGCCTGCGCACCTTGGTGGAACACGGGGTGCTGGCGGTTGTGCCAGCCTCCGATGGCAGTTCCTATCAGGAGTACGTGCTGACGGAGAAGGGCAGGGGGCTGTTTCCTCTGATCATTGGTCTGCGCCAATGGGGCGAGGCGTTTTTCTACAAGGAGGGTGAGGCGCATTCGCGGATGGTCGACCGGGAAACCGGGCAACCGCTGCCGGCACTGGAACTGCGTACGGCGGATGGGCGCTTGCTGGGGCCGGACGATTGCCTGCGGGTGCCGGCGTCGTGAGCACATGACGACTGCGGGAGCGCTTCCCGCAGTCGTCGGCATGGCTTAGCGCAGGCTGTCCACCAGATCGGCGAGGGTACTCAGCACATCCTTGCCCAGTTGCATGGAGCGCTTGCCGGACCAGCCGGTCAGCGGGTTGGGGGCATCGTCGTGATCCTTGAAGGGCATCTCCAGGGTCAATGCCAGGCAGTCGTATTTTTCCCCGACGGCGTTGCAGGCCAGGGTCATGTTGGCCTCTCCGGGATTGTCCCGGGCATAACCGTGGGTGGTCTGGAAATCCCGGGTCTGGTGCTTCAGATGGCTGCGGAAATGCTCCTCGAGTGCCGCCAGCCGTGGCGTGTAGCCCGGGTTGCCTTCGCAGCCGGCGGTGAACACGTAGGGAATCTCTTCATCGCCGTGCACATCGAGGAACAGGTCGACACCGTACCTTTCCATCTGCTGCTGGACGAACAGCACTTCGGGGCTGAGCTCCTGGCTGGCGTTCTGCCAGGCGCGATTCAGGTCCTGGCCCTTGGCGTTGGTCCGCAGGTGGCCATGGAATGCGCCATCCGGGTTCATGTTCGGCACCAGGTACAGATCGGCCTTGGCCAGCAGTGCATTGAGTTCCGGGTCGTCCCGATGCTGCAGGCGCTCGATCACGCCTTCCATGAACCACTCGGCCATATGCTCGCCGGGGTGCTGCTGGGCGATGATCCACAGTTTGCGCCGGCCTTGCTCGCCGCTGCCTTTGCGTAGCAGCTGGATGTCCCGGCCTTCGACGCTTTTGCCCACGGCCAGCAATTGGGTCCCGGCCTTGCTCAAGGCCTGGTCGATCAGCCAGTCGTGGCGTCCGCGGCTGTAGGGCTCGAAGTAGGCGAACCAGGCGTGGGTCTGGGTGGCTTCCAGATTGAAGCGCAGGGCGTCGCCTTCGAAGATCGTCGGTACGCGAAACCAGTTCACATGGTCATAGGAAGCAACAGCCTGGTAGCCGGTCCAGGCCTTGTTGTAGGAGGACTGGCTGGCATTGGTCAGGCGGAACCAGTGTTCCTGGCCGACATGCAGGCCGCTGACCTTGAAGTGAAACCACTGGAAATGCGGGCTCTGGGTATCCGGGCGGATGGCCAGCAGGGCTTGCAGTGGATTGCTGATGTCCAGCACTTTGATGTTGCCACTGTCGAAATCGGCAGTGATTTGAAACGAAGTGTGATTGCCCACGGTCATGTTCGGTTCCTGTACAGGATTGTTATGACCGTCACTCTACACACTGGAGAAGGTAATAGAAGGGGGGGGCGTCGTCCTTGACGCCGAAGCAGCTTAGTGGCTATGCGATTGATTCTCAAGCGCTACTTTTTTCTTTGCCCGGAGCGTGGCGTCTGGCGCTGACTTGCAAAAGGACATTCTTTTGCTATCATCGCCGCCATTATTTTTAGCGGCACCCACGTCTTCATTAGCCTGAAGCCAAGCCAGAAAAACTGGCAAAAAAAAGACCCGGCAAAAAGCCGGGTCAAAAACCGTGATTAGCCTGATGAGGAGATAATCCAAAGGTCCGACCTAAGGTCCTTTGGGTTATCGACCGATCTCGCGATCAGCTGGATGCAATAATAATCATTATCATTTGCAAGTCAAATGATTTTCCTCGTGTCCCGGTAAATAATCCGCCCTTCTTGCCTTGCCCTCTTGCCCACCCTCCTGTCGGGAAGGGCGCAGGCCTCCTAGCTTGATCCACAACGCTGGCATTCCAGGCACTTGTCCACCAGGGCCTTGGCCAGGTCGATCATGTGCACCACCGAAAATGCCAGGTCACGATTGGCACCCCGCAGATTGTTGGCGGCGTCATAGGCGGTGGCCGCTGCACAGCGCAATAGATCGGATGCATGGATCATGGCTTCCTCACTGCTCAGGCTGCGTCTGATCTCGAAAAACTTTTCATCCTTGCTTGGCTCGGTAATGGCGGGTTTCAAGTAGTAGTCCATCGCTCGCCGTGCCGCATCGCTATCCTTGAGTGCGTTGAATGTGGCCTCTGTATCGAATTCCTGCACATCCTTGCTGCTTGTGTTCATGAAGTGTTCTGCCCTGATGGTGATAAGGAGAGAGGGGTAGGAACGATGTTAATACGTATTGTAATTGTGACGAGATTTCAAATACTACAACTTGTGTGTTGAGGCGGGGAATACACAACGTATTGTTCGGCCCATGGACAAATGGATCGAGTTGGTTAAAGCCAACATGAAAGGCCGCAAGGTCACACAGGAAAAACTCGCCGAGCGTCTGGGCATGTCTCAAGGTGGCATCGGTCATTGGTTGAGCAAGCGTCGCCAGCCGAAGATCGAAGACATGAACCGGGTGCTCGAAGAGATCGGCATGGGCTTTCTTGAAGTTGCCCTGGTGGTCCGCGAGAAACCCATGCTCGGCGATGATGGCGAACCCCTGGTGGAGGAGCCTTCCTTGCAGCACAAGTACAACCCGTATTTCCGGTATCCGGTCAGTGATTGGCGGGAGGTCGGAGAAGTCCGGGAAAGTGGCCAGTCGGCCTATGTCCCCGAGCGTTATGAGCTTTCCGATTATCAGGCGCAGGGGGCGGCCTTCTGGTTAGTAGTGGTCGGTGACGCGATGATCGCCCCCAGCGGCCTGAGCATCAGCCAGGGCATGCTGATCCTGGTGGACCCGGCCGTTGCTGCCGAGCCTGGGAAGTTGCTGGTCGTGCAGTGTCCCGGGAATGACGAGGCGATCTTCCGCAAGTTGGTACAAGAGGGCGGCCAGCGTTATCTGGTACCACTCAATCCCACTTATCCGAAGATGCTCTACAGCGACGAGTGCCGGGTTATTGGTGTAGTCGTACAAGCAACTGCGAAGTTTTAACTTCTTTGAAGAGCCCCTTCCTACAAATAGAAAGGGGCTTTCTTATTGATAAAGTTACTCCAACTCCACCAACGCACTGCCTTCGCTGACCATTTCACCTTCCTGGCAGTACAGGGCCTTGACGACTCCGGCCTGGGGCGCGCGGATGCTGTGCTCCATCTTCATTGCTTCCAGTACCACCAGTTGCGCACCGGCCTCGACGCTTTGTCCGACGCTGACCAGCACCCGCACGATGCTGCCATTCATCGGTGCCGTGAGCCCGCCATGCTGACTGTGGCTGGCATCGGCCGCGGCGATCGGGTCGTAGGCGGTGATGGCGTGCATGTCGCCCTGCCAGTGCAGGTACAGGGTATCGCCACGACGAATGGCGCGATGTTCACGACGCAGTCCCTGTTGCTCGACCCACAGGCGCTCGTTCTGCAACTGATAGGCGGGCGAATGGGCCCCAAGGCTGATGGCCCGGTCCTGGCCGGCACAGCTCAGGTGCAGGCTGGTCTGGGCCGGCAGGCCGCTGCGCCAGCCGTTGAGCGTCGACCAGGGCGATTGGGGATCGTCAGCGCGCGTGCGCTGCGGCTGACTTTGCGCAAAGGCCTGGGCCGCCGCCTGCCAGAAGTCCGTAGTCAATTCGCTTGGCGCTGGCAGGAGTTGCTCCTGATAGCGTGGGATAAATCCGGTATCCAGTTGCGCTTGAGCAAATGCCGGATGGGCAATGATGCGCCGCAGGAACGCCAGGTTGGTTTTCAGGCCGCCGATGGCGAACTCGTCGAGCATGCTCAATAGCCGGAGGCGGGCCTGTTCGCGGTTCTCGCCCCAGGCGATCAGTTTGCCCAGCATCGGATCGTAGAAGGGCGACACGCTGTCGCCTTCCTCGACCCCACTGTCCACCCGGCGTCCCGGTCCGGCGGCGGACTCCTGATACAAATCGAGGCGGCCGGTGGCCGGCAGAAAATCATTGCCCGGATCTTCAGCGTAGAGGCGTACTTCAATGGCATGCCCCAGCAGCGGGACCTGTTCCTGGCTGATGGGCAGGGCTTCACCCTGGGCCACGCGTATTTGCCAGGCCACCAGATCGAGCCCGGTAATGGCTTCGGTAACCGGGTGTTCCACCTGCAGCCGGGTATTCATCTCCATGAAGAAGAATTCGCCGCGGGCGTCCAGAAGAAACTCCACGGTGCCGGCGCCGACATAGCCGATGGCCTGAGCGGCACGCACCGCCGCCTCGCCCATGGCCTTGCGCAGCTCGGGGCTCAGGCCCGGAGCGGGGGCTTCCTCGACTACTTTCTGGTGGCGGCGCTGAATCGAACAGTCGCGCTCGTTGAGGTACAGGCAGTGGCCGTGTTGGTCGGCAAATACCTGGATCTCCACGTGCCGTGGCTTGAGCAGGTACTTTTCCACCAGCATCCGCGAGTCGCCGAAGGACGACAGGGCTTCGCGCTGCGCCGAGGCCAGGGCTTCAGCCAGTTGGCTGACGTCCTCGACCACCTTCATGCCCTTGCCGCCACCGCCGGCGGTGGCCTTGAGCAGCACCGGGTAGCCGATGCGCTCGGCGGCGCTACGGAAGGTGTCCAGGTCCTGGGCTTCGCCGTGATAACCCGGCACCAACGGCACCCCGGCGGTTTCCATCAGCGCCTTGGCCGCTGATTTACTGCCCATGGCGTCGATGGCCGAGGCGGGCGGCCCCAGAAAGATCAGGCCCGCCGCTTCAATGGCTCGGGCAAAACCGGCGTTCTCCGAGAGAAAGCCGTAGCCAGGGTGAATGGCCTGGGCGCCGCTGGCTTTGGCGGCGGCGATGAGCTTATCGATCTGCAGGTAGCTGTCGACGGCCTTGCTGCCGCCCAGATCGACACGGATATCCGCCTCGCGGCTGTGCCGGGCGTCACGGTCGGTGGCACTGTGCACGGCCACGGTGGTCAGGCCCAGGGCCTTGGCGGTGCGCATCACCCGGCAGGCGATTTCGCCGCGGTTGGCCACCAGCAGGGTGTCTAGAACAGGGGCGCTCATGAGCGGGGCTCCTTGGTGGTGGTCGCGGACTGCCAGCTGGGCGGGCGTTTGTCGAGAAACGCCCGCAGGCCTTCCTGGCCTTCGGCGCTGACCCGGATGCGCGCGATGGCGTTCTCACAATAGCGGCGCAGAGCTGTGGTCAGCGCGCCGTTGCCGACTTCCCGCAACAGGTCCTTGCTGGCGCGCATGGCCTGGGGACTGTTGAGCAGCAGGTTGTCGATCCATTGGCTCACTTGCTGTTCCAGCGTGTCAGCCGGGTAGCTTTCCGCCAGCAAGCCGATGTCCCGCGCGCGCTGGCCGCCAAAGCGCTCGGCGGTGAGGGCATAGCGCCGGGCAGCGCGTTCACCGATGGCCTGGACCACGAACGGGCTGATGACCGCCGGCGCCAGGCCGATACGCACTTCCGACAGGCAGAACTGGGCATCGTCGGTGCCGATGGCCATGTCGCAGCAACTGATCAGGCCCAGGGCGCCGCCGAAGGCTGCGCCTTGCACCACGGCCAGGGTGGGGATTTTCAGTTTGGCCAGGTTGTACATCAGCTCCGCCAGTTCCCGGGCGTCGTCGAGGTTGGTCTGGTAGTCGAGTTCCGCCGACTGCTGCATCCAGGCCAGGTCTGCGCCGGCGCTGAAGTGCTTGCCGCGTCCGCGCAGCAACAGGAAACGCAGGCTCGGGTCGGCCTGGACCTGATCCAGGGCGAGGATCAGCTCGCGGATCATCTCGGCGTTGAAGGCGTTGTTCTTGGTTTCGCGGCTGAGCCACAGGGTGGCGAAGCCACGGGGGTCGCGCAGCAGTTCCAGGGTATTGAAGTCGCTCATGTTCTTCTCGCGCAGGATTACATGCGGAACACGCCGAAGCGGCTCTGTTCGATGGGGGCATTGAGGGCCGCGGACAGGGCCAGGGCCAGTACGTCACGGGTTTGCGCCGGGTCGATGACGCCGTCGTCCCACAGTCGTGCACTGGAGTAATAGGGGTGCCCCTGGTGTTCGTACTGATCGAGGATCGGCTGCTTGATCTCGGCTTCCTGGGCCGCGTCGAACGGCTGTCCGCCGCGTTCCGCCTGCTCGCGCTTGACCTGAACCAGCACCCCGGCCGCCTGTTCGGCACCCATCACGCCAATTCGCGCATTGGGCCACATCCACAAAAAGCGCGGGTCATAGGCGCGGCCGCACATGCCGTAGTTACCGGCGCCGAAGCTGCCGCCGATGATCACGGTGAGTTTCGGCACCTTGGCGCAGGCCACCGCGGTCACCAACTTGGCGCCGTGCTTGGCGATACCGCCGGCTTCGTATTTCTGCCCCACCATGAAACCGGTGATGTTCTGCAGGAACAGCAGGGGAATGCCGCGCTGGCAGGCCAGTTCGATGAAGTGCGCGCCTTTTTGCGCGGCTTCGGCGAACAGGATGCCGTTGTTGGCGAGAATGGCCACCGGATAGCCGTGCAGATGGGCGAAACCGCAGACCAGGGTGGTGCCGAACAGGGCCTTGAATTCATCGAACAGCGAGCCGTCCACCAGCCGCGCAATGACTTCGCGGACATCGAATGGCTGCTTGGCGTCGGCCGGCACCACACCATAGAGCTCGTCGCCGGCATACAGCGGGGCGATCGGGGTACGTTGCTGCAATTGCCCCTGCTTGTGCCAGTTGAGGTTGGCCACGCTGCGCCGTGCCAGGGCCAGGGCATGTTCGTCGCTGTCGGCGTAGTGGTCGGCGACCCCGGAAACCTTGCAGTGCACGTCGGCACCGCCGAGGTCTTCGGCACTCACCACTTCACCGGTGGCGGCCTTCACCAGGGGCGGGCCGGCAAGGAAGATGGTCGCCTGTTCACGGACCATGATGGCTTCGTCGGCCATGGCCGGTACGTAGGCGCCACCGGCAGTGCAGGAGCCCATGACCACGGCGATCTGCGGGATGCCCTGGGCGCTCATGTTGGCCTGGTTGAAAAAGATGCGTCCGAAGTGCTCGCGGTCCGGGAACACTTCATCCTGGCGTGGCAGGTTGGCGCCGCCGGAGTCCACCAGGTAGATGCACGGCAGGCGGTTTTGCTGGGCGATGGTCTGGGCCCGCAGGTGCTTTTTCACCGTCAGCGGATAGTAGGAGCCACCTTTCACCGTGGCGTCGTTGGCCACGATCATGCATTCGATGCCTTCCACTCGGCCGATGCCGGCAATCAGCCCGGCAGCCGGCACGTCTTCGCCATAGACCTCGTAGGCGGCCAGGGGGCTGAGTTCCAGGAAGGGCGAGCCGGGATCGAGCAGGCGGTTGATCCGCTCGCGCGGCAGCAGTTTGCCCCGGGAAGTGTGACGCTCCTGGGCCTTGGCGCCACCGCCTTGCTGGACCTGGGCGAGCAGGGTGTGCAGGGCATCGACCTGGGCCAGCATGCTGGCCGCGTTCTGCGCGAACTCGGGGGATTTCGGGTTGAGCTGAGACTTCAGAATCATCGGAGGGCCTACGGCAGCTTCAAGCGACACGCTTCAAGCTGCAAAAGTAAGTCGGTATCACGGCAGCGTTGGCTTGCCGCTGGTAGCTCGCCACTTGCGGCTGCTCTTACCTGGTTTCGTTGAACAGTTCGCGACCGATCAGCATGCGTCGGATCTCACTGGTGCCGGCACCGATTTCGTAGAGCTTGGCGTCGCGCAGCAGGCGGCCGGCCGGGAATTCGTTGATGTAGCCGTTGCCGCCGAGAATCTGGATCGCATCCAGGGCCATCTGGGTGGCACGTTCGGCGCTGTAGAGAATCACCCCGGCGGCGTCCTTGCGGGTGGTTTCGCCGCGTTCGCAGGCCTGGGCCACCGCGTACAGGTAGGCGCGGCTGGCGTTGAGCTGGGTGTACATGTCGGCGATCTTGCCTTGGATCAGCTGGAATTCGCCGATGCTCTGGCCGAACTGCTTGCGATCGTGGATGTAGGGCACCACCAGGTCCATGCAGGCCTGCATGATCCCGGTCGGGCCGCCGGAGAGCACCACGCGCTCGTAGTCCAGGCCGCTCATCAGCACTTTGACGCCGCCATTGAGTACGCCGAGGATGTTTTCCTCCGGTACTTCCACGTCATCGAAGAACAGCTCGCAGGTGTTGGAGCCGCGCATGCCCAGCTTGTCGAACTTGTTGCTGCGGCTGAAGCCTTTCCAGTCGCGCTCGACGATGAAAGCGGTGATGCCGTGGGGGCCTTTTTCCAGATCGGTCTTGGCGTAGATCACATAGGTGTTGGCGTCGGGGCCGTTGGTGATCCAGGTCTTGCTGCCGTTGAGCACGAAGCGGTCGCCGCGCTTGTCGGCCCGCAGCTTCATCGACACTACGTCGGAGCCGGCGTTGGGCTCGCTCATGGCCAGGGCGCCAATGTGTTCGCCGCTGATCAGCTTGGGCAGGTACTTGCTCTTCTGCTCGTGGTTGCCGTTACGGTTGATCTGGTTCACGCAGAGGTTGGAGTGGGCACCGTAGGACAGCGCCACCGAGGCCGAGCCTCGGCTGATCTCTTCCATGGCCACCACGTGCGCCAGGTAGCCCAGGCCGGCGCCACCGTACTCTTCCGCCACGGTGATGCCCAAGAGGCCCATGTCACCGAACTTGCGCCACATGTCGGCGGGAAACAGGTTGTCGACATCGATCTGTGCCGCCCGCGGTGCCAGCTCGGCCTTGACGAAGGCCTGGACCTGTTGGCGCAGCATGTCGATGGTTTCACCGAGGGCGAAGTTCAGGGTCGGATAACTCATGGCGTGGGCACCTTCACACTTGTTTTTATTGAGAGGAGGGACGTGGAGAGCGGCGCTGTCGGGCTCTCACCTTTACGTTAACGTAAACCTGCGACCGAAGGCTGTCAATCGCCCTTTACGTAAACGTCAACTTGCGCCAGAGTAGCAGGGCTTTCGATTGGAGCCGGGCTTTTTTGCACCTTTCGCCTGGCTCCTGAACACCCACTAATAAAGACAATAGGGGTCGTCATGGAACACTCGGGTTTCCAGCCGGATCGCAGTTACACCCGTGGTACGCAAGACAAGCCGTTACTCGCGCTGACCATTGGCCAGGCTTTCGACAACACTGTCGCCGCCTATCCTCAGGGCGAGGCGCTGGTGGTGCGTCATCAGCAGCTGCGTTACACCTGGCAGCAGTTGCGCGAGGCAGTGGATCTGCATGCTCGTGCGCTGCTGGCCTTGGGGCTGGATACCGGGGATCGCCTGGGAATCTGGGCGCCCAACTGCGCCCAATGGTGCATCGCGCAACTGGCCAGCGCCAAGATCGGCGCGATCCTGGTGAACATCAACCCGGCCTATCGCAGTTCCGAGCTGGAGTATGTGCTCAAGCAGTCCGGCTGCCAGTGGCTGATCTGTGCCGGGGCGTTCAAGACTTCCGATTACCACGGCATGCTGCAGGGGCTGATCCCCGAACTGGCGGAGCAATCCATCGGCCAATTGCACTGTGAGCGCCTGCCCGAGCTGCGTGGGGTGATCAGCCTGCACGCCCAGCCACCCTCCGGCTTCCTGCCCTGGTCGCAGTTGACCGACCTGGCCGCCGGAACCACTGCCGAGCAACTGCAGGCACGCCAGGACAGCCTGGATTTCGACCAGCCGGTGAATATCCAGTACACCTCGGGTACCACGGGCTTTCCCAAGGGCGCGACCCTGAGTCACTACAACATCCTCAACAACGGTTACATGGTGGGGGAGAGCCTAGGCCTGACGGCGGCGGATCGCCTGGTGATCCCGGTGCCGCTGTACCACTGCTTCGGCATGGTCATGGGCAACCTGGGCTGTATCACCCATGGCACCACCATGATCTACCCCAACGACGCTTTCGACCCTTTGCTGACCCTGAGCGCCGTGACCGAGGAGCGGGCGACCGGTCTGTACGGGGTGCCCACCATGTTCATTGCCCTGCTCGATCAGCCCCGGCGTGGCGAGTTCGATCTGTCGAGCCTGCGTACCGGGATCATGGCCGGCGCCACTTGCCCGATCGAGGTAATGCGTCGGGTCATCAGCGAAATGCACATGAGCGAAGTGCAGATTGCCTATGGCATGACCGAGACCAGCCCGGTGTCGTTGCAGACCGGTCCCGCCGACGACCTGGAGTTGCGGGTCACCACTGTGGGGCGTACCCAGCCCCATCTGGAGAGCAAGATCATCGACGAGGCCGGCAATGTGGTGCCGCGGGGCACTATTGGTGAACTCTGCACCCGGGGTTACAGCGTCATGCTCGGCTACTGGAACAATCCCCAGGGCACCCTTGAATCCATCGATCAGGCGGGCTGGATGCACACCGGCGACCTGGCGACCATGAACGAGCAGGGTTATGTGTGCATCGCCGGGCGCAACAAGGACATGATCATTCGCGGTGGCGAGAACATCTACCCGCGGGAACTGGAAGAGTTCTTCTTCACCCATCCTGCCGTGGCCGATGTGCAGGTGATCGGTATTCCCTGCGCCAAGTACGGTGAGGAAATCGTCGCGTGGATCAAGTTCCATCCCGGGCATTGCGCCAATGAAGTGGAGCTGCAGGCCTGGTGCAAGGAGCGCATCGCCCATTTCAAGACGCCGCGCTACTGCGGATTTCGGAGCACCGTGACCGGCCGTTTCGGTTGATCGTGACCGGTCATTTCGCTAACGCGTGACCGCTCATTTCGGTAGCAACGTGACCGATTTTCCGCCTGTTCCGAAACAGGTGGTCACGGCTTACCGAAATCGCCGGTCACGACTTAGCGAAAGCCTTCCCCTTCGTTGCGCATGACCTGATGCGCCGCCATCCTCGACCGATTTCGGGAGAGGAAGATGGCGGCGCCGCGAGTAGCCATGCGAAACATCAAAGAATGTCTGCGCCTCAAGTTTGAGGCCGGCTTGTCCCACGAGAAGATTGCCCGTGCCTTGCAGCTGTCCAAGGGCGTGGTTAGCAAGTACATCGCGGCGGCGCGGGTGGCCGGGCTGGACTGGCCGGCGCTGGTGGCCATGGACGAGGCCGCGCTGGCGGCCGCCTTGTTTGCACCGACGTCGACGAACAAGCCGCGCGGTGAGCGAGTGCTGCCCGATGTGCTGAGCATCCACCGCGAGTTGCGACGCAAGGGCGTGACCTTGCAGCTGCTGTGGGAGGAATATCTCGCCGCGCATGCGGGCCAGCCGACCTACCGCTACACCCAGTTCGTCGAGCACTACCGGCGCTACGCCCAGACGCTCAAACGTTCGATGCGTCAGCTGCACCGTGCGGGCGAGAAGCTATTCATCGACTATGCCGGGCCGACGCTGCCGGTGGTCGACCCGGCCACCGGCGAAGTGCGCCGGGCGCACATCTTCGTCGCCGCCCTGGGCGCCTCGAATTACACCTATGCCTGCGCGACGCCAGGCGAAACCCAGGTGGACTGGCTGACCTCGCTGGGCCAGGCTCTGACCTACTTTGGCGGCGTGCCGGAAATGGTTGTGCCGGACAATCCGCGCGCCCTGGTCGCCCAGCCGGATCGCTACGAGCCGGGCCTGAACCGGGCCACGCTGGAGTGCGCGCGTCATTACCAGACGGTGATCCTGCCGGCACGGCCACGCAAGCCTCAGGACAAGGCCAAGGCCGAGGTGGCGGTGCAGGTGGTCGAGCGCTGGATCATGGCGCGGCTGCGCCATCGGCAGTTCTTCAGCCTGCATGCGCTTAACCAGGCCATCGCCGAGCTGCTGGAGGATCTGAATCGGCGCCCGTTCAAGCGGCTCGATGGCTGCCGGCGCGACTGGTTCGAGCGCCTGGATCGCCCGGCCTTGCGAGCGCTGCCGGTGCATCCCTACGAGGTCGCCACCTTCAAGCGCTGCAAGGTCAGCATCGACTACCACATCGAGGTCAATGGCAGCTTCTACAGCGTGCCCTCCGCCCTGGCCCGGCAGAACGTGGACGTGCGACTGACGGCACACACCCTGGAAGTGCTGCATGGCAACCGGCGGGTGGCCAGCCACCTGCTGCTGGGGCGACGCGGCGCTTACAGTACCCAGCGCGAGCACATGCCCGCGGCGCACCAGGCGCATCGCGAATGGACGCCACAACGCCTGCTCGACTGGGGCGCGCGGATCGGCCCCTACACGCGCCAACTGATCGATCACCAACTGACCCACAAGCCGCACCCGGAGATGGGCTACCGCGCCTGCCTCGGCCTGCTCTCGCTGGCCCGGCGCTATGGCAATGCACGCCTGGAAGCCGCTGCCGAACGTGCCGTACACCTGCGCGCCTTCACCGGGCGCAGCGTGCGCAACCTGCTCCAGCAAGGCCTGGATCAACAGCCGCTGCCCCAGCGTGCCGCCGAAACGACCTTACCCGGCGACCACGAGAACGTCCGTGGCGCCGACTACTACCAACCCCCGCAACAGGAGCTGTTCGATGATGCCGCAACACACCCTGAATCAACTGCACCAGCTACGCCTGGACGGCATGGCCCGCGCCCTGGAAGAGCAATGGACGCTGCCGGCCAGCCACAGCCTGAGCTTCGATGAACGCCTCGGCCTACTGCTCGACCGCGAACTGGCCTGGCGTGACAACCAGCGCCTGGTACGGCTGCGCAAGAAGGCCAAGCTCAAGTACGCCAACGCCTGCCTGGAAGATCTCGACCGCCGCACCGGACGCGCCCTGGACGAGCGTCTGATCGCCACCCTGGCCAGTGGCGACTGGATCCGCCAGCAGCACAACCTGCTGCTGACCGGCCCGACCGGTGCCGGCAAAACCTGGCTGGCCTGCGCCCTGGGCAACCAGGCCTGCCGCCAGGGCTATAGCACCCTGTACCTGCGCACCCCGCGCCTGCTGGAACAACTGCGCATCGCTCATGGCGACGGCAGCTTCGGCCGTACCCTGCAACAGCTGGCAAAGGTCGACGTCCTGGTGCTGGACGACTGGGCGCTAGCCCCGCTGGAGGAAGGAGCCCGGCATGACCTGCTGGAGGTGATCGACGACCGCGCTGGCAGCCGCTCCACCATCCTGACGAGCCAACTGCCCATCGAGCACTGGCACGGCTGGATCAACGACCCGACCCTGGCCGATGCCATCCTCGACCGCCTGGTGCACAACGCCTACCGACTGACGATGAAAGGCGAGTCGCTGCGCCGAAAAAAAGCCGAGGAACAAGCCGCATCGTGACCGATGCGATTACAATCCAGAACCCGCGCAACCGGGGTGGAAGCACCGGTCACGTATTAGCGAAACGCTCGGTCACGTTCACCGAAATCCGCAGCGCTACTTCAAGTTCGTTGAGGAATTTCCGATGACGGTGACCGGCAAGATCCAGAAATTCCGCATGCGCGAGATCAGCATCGAGGAGCTGCGCGAGCAGGTGGGTAAGGTCTGAGCCTTGCTGGGGCGTGCATCTGTACCGGTGCACGCTTTTGGGGCGAGGAAGGGCGGGTAAAGTCGAATCGCGAAAAGCACAAAGGGGAGCCGAAGCTCCCCTTTAATGTGTCGTTGCGTGCTCTTTTTTTATTATTGAGGGGCGGTCTGTTGTTGTTTTTGGCAACCGTGGCCCTTTGCTGCTGTTTTGGGTGATCCCCATCCGGGATCAAGAGCAAACGTATTTTTTTGAGCGCTGATCCAATGTGTCGCCAGGGCGATCCAACCAGTTCGGGAGCTACCTCAGGGTAGTTTTATTGTTCTCTGACCGGTTGCGGGTGGCTCTTGCAAGCCCTCCTGCACACTACATCCTCTCCAAAAAAATCTGTTAGCTGCGTCTCTGTCGTGTTGTTTTTGTTATGTCAGAGTCGTTACGTCTTATTTTTATTAGGTTTGCTGCTTTTTATTCTTGTTATGCCATAGAGATAGCAGAAGCCGTGCCAACTTTTTAAAATCCTTTTAAATCAATAACTTGATGATTTTGTAGGACAACCTGTGCTGCAAGAAAATCGACAAACTGTTTCCGTGTTACTCGTTCCAGCCGCGGTTCAGAGCGGCCGGTAACACCCGGCCGCACATTGGCTCATCCGGCGTTACGTGCCTTGGCCACCCGGGAACCGCTGGGACGCCCCAGTACCGCGCAGATCTGCCGGCCAGCGTCGATCAGGCGGTCCATGTCGATACCCGTGTGAATGCCCAGACCGTTGAGCAGGTACAGCACGTCTTCGGTGGCAACGTTACCGCTGGCGCCATTGGCATAGGGGCAGCCGCCGAGGCCAGCGATCGAGCTGTCGAACACCGCGATGCCCTCCAGCAGGCTGGCGTAGACGTTGGCCAGGGCCTGGCCATAGGTGTCGTGAAAGTGACCGGCGAGCTTGTCCCGTGGCACCTGGGCACCCACCACGTCGAACAGGTTGCGGGTGGCGCCGGCGGTGCCGGTGCCGATGGTGTCACCCAGGGACACCTCATAGCAGCCCATGGCATAGAGTTCGCGGGCTACCAGGGCGACTTGTTCCGCAGCCACTTGGCCTTCATAAGGACAGCCCAGTACGCAGGACACGTAGCCGCGCACGCTGATCCCGTGCTGTTTGGCCGCGTCCATGATCGGTACGAAGCGCTCCAGGCTCTCGCTAATGGAGCAATTGATGTTGCGCTGGGAGAACGACTCCGACGCGGCGGCGAACACCGCGACTTCCTTGACTCCCGCTGCCAGAGCGTCCTCGAAGCCCCGTAGGTTCGGCGCCAGCGCGCCGTAGACTACCCCCGGCTTGCGCTGGATGCGGGCAAACACTTCGGCCGAGCCGGCCATCTGCGGCACCCACTTGGGCGAGACGAAACTGCCGACTTCTATATAGCCCAGGCCCGCTGCGGTCAGCGCGTCGACCAGTTGCACCTTGTCGTCGACGCTGATGCGCAGGGCTTCGTTCTGCAGGCCATCGCGGGGGCCGACTTCGATCAGGCGTACATGGCTGGGGAGTGACATACAGGTTCACCTTCTAATGGAGGAGGGCGGTTGCCGGCGCGAGCCGCGCAGGTGTCCCGGGGATTATTGGGCAGGGTGCTTCTGGTTCTGGAGGGTCTGTTGCAGTGCCTGGGTGCAGCGCTCTTCGGCGGTGTCCAGTTCCAGCTTCATCTGTTCGATGTCGAGCAACTGCTGTTCAAGCTGCTCACGGCGCTCGCTGATCTTGGCCAGCATGCTGTGCAACTGTTTGAGGTTGCCGCTGCTGGGGTCATAGAGTTCGATCAGTTCACGGCATTCGGCCAGGGAAAAACCGATGCGCTTGCCCCGCAGGATCAGCTTCAGGCTGACCTTGTCCCGGGGTGAGTAGATGCGTTCCTGACCGCGGCGCTCGGGGGCCAGCAGGCCTTGTTCTTCATAGAAGCGGATGGCCCGGGTGGTGATGTCGAGCTCGCGGGCGAGGTCGGAGATGCTGTAGGTCTGACTGCTCATGGAGGCGCTCAAGGTGGGACTTGGCGCTAAGCTAAAGGCAGGTTTACGTATACGTCAAGCAATCCGCTCCTATCCCGTGCGCCGGCAAGCCGACTCCTGCTGTGAGGGCTTGCCGGCGAGGGGTCAGGCGGTCTGCTGGTCGAGCTTCTTTTCGTAGGCGCTCACCTGTTGGCACAACTCGATTATCTGCTCGCGCATCCAGCGGTTGGCCGGGTCCTGGTCGGTGCTTTCGTGCCAATACAAGTGGGTTTCCACGGGCGGTACGTCATTGACCGGCAGATTGAAGGCCTGCAGGTCGTGGCGCCGGGCAAAGCGCTCCGGCACGGTCATGACCATGTCGGTCTGTTGCAGCACTTGGGAGGCCATCAGGTAGTGCTGGGAGCGCAGGGCGATCTTGCGCTGGATGCCCATCTTGCCCAGGGCCAGGTCGACATGGCCCAGGCCGCTGCGACGGCTGGAGATATGGATGTGGGTCAGCGACAGGTAATCGTCCAGGGTGAATTTTTCCTTGCCCGCCAGGGGGTGGCCCTTGCGCATGGCGCACACGTAACGGTCTTCCATGAGCTTGACATGGCGCACTTGCGGGTCGGTGTTGAGGGGGGCATCCACGGCAAAGTCCAGGCGCCCGGCCGCCAGTTCCTTGGTGGTTTCCCGGCGCTTGGACAGGAAGCTCTCGATGATCACCGCCGGTGCCAGGCGGCGCAGGCGCTGGAACAGCGGCGGCAGGATCACTGCCTCGGTCAGGTCGGTCATGCTGATGCGGTAGGTCTTGACCGCTTGCAGTGGGTTGAAAATCCGACTTTCCTGGACTGAAACCCGCAGTAGCGACAAGGCATTGCGCACCGGACCGATGATGTTCTGTGCCATGGGAGTGGGCACCATGCCCTGGGCGGTCCTGACGAACAGCGGATCGTTGAAGGTCTCGCGCAGACGCGCCAGGGCGTTGGACACTGCCGGCTGGGTGATGCCGACGATCTGCCCGGCGCGGGTCAGGTTGGCTTCGGTGTAGATCGCGTCGAAAACGATGAAGAGGTTGAGGTCGACCTTGCTCAGATTCATGGCGCTGCACTCTTATTGTTAGGGCCTGTGAGGGAGGCTCGGAAGCCTTGCGGATCAGTCGATCATATATCGGTGATGAATGTTAATACACGCCGAGAATAGGCTAGGTAAATTTTCGTAGCTGATCTAGCATCGATTTCAGTCCCCCAACACCCGTTCTTCAAAAAGGTAGAACTGCCCATGGAATTCGCCTATTCCCCCAAGGTTCAGGAGCTGCGTGAGCGCGTCACGGCGTTCATGGATGCCTATGTTTATCCGGCTGAAGCGGTTTTCGAGCGTCAGGTTGCCGAAGGCGATCGCTGGCAGCCGACCGCCATCATGGAAGAGCTCAAACTCAAGGCCAAGGCTGAAGGTCTGTGGAATTTGTTTCTGCCTGAGTCGGAACTGGGTGCCGGCCTGACCAACCTCGAATACGCACCACTGGCGGAGATCATGGGCCGTTCGCTGCTGGGCCCCGAGCCGTTCAACTGCTCGGCGCCGGATACCGGCAACATGGAAGTGCTGGTGCGCTATGCCAATGAGGAGCAGAAGCGGCGCTGGCTGGAGCCGCTGCTGCGCGGCGAGATCCGCTCGGCATTCGCCATGACCGAGCCGGACGTAGCCTCGTCCGACGCCACCAACATGGCCGCCCGCGCGGTGCGCGACGGCGACCAGTGGCTGATCAATGGCAAGAAGTGGTGGACCTCCGGCGCCTGTGATCCGCGTTGCAAGATCCTGATCTTCATGGGCCTGAGCAACCCCGATGCGCCACGTCACCAGCAGCACTCGATGATCCTGGTGCCGGTGGATACCCCCGGGGTGAAGATCGTCCGTCCGCTGCCGGTGTTCGGCTACGACGATGCGCCTCACGGCCACGCCGAGGTGCTGTTCGACAACGTTCGGGTGCCCTATGAGAACGTGCTGCTGGGCGAGGGCCGCGGTTTCGAGATTGCCCAGGGCCGTCTTGGTCCAGGGCGCATCCATCACTGCATGCGTTCGATCGGCATGGCCGAGCGTGCGCTGGAGCTGATGTGCAAGCGCGCGGTGAATCGCACCGCGTTCGGCAAGCCTCTGGCGCGCCTGGGGGGCAACATCGACAAGATCGCCGACTCGCGAATGGAAATCGACATGGCTCGGCTGTTGACCCTGAAAGCCGCGTACATGATGGACACCGTCGGTAACAAGGTAGCCAAGAGCGAGATTGCCCAGATCAAGGTGGTAGCACCGAACGTGGCCCTGCGGGTGATCGATCGGGCGATCCAGATTCACGGCGGGGCGGGCGTGTCCAATGATTTCCCCCTGGCCTACATGTACGCCATGCAGCGCACCTTGCGCCTGGCGGACGGCCCGGATGAAGTGCACCGCGCGGCCATCGGCAAGTACGAAATCGGCAAGTACGTGCCCAGGGAGCTGCTGCGCAGCGGGCATTGATGAAATCGCCGCCGGCCGTCCGGGCAAGCACCCGGCCGGTCGGCGGCGGTGTATTCAGTACACCCAGACTTCCACCCGCCGGTTCTTGATCCGGCCCTCGTCGGCCTGATTGGTCGCCACCGGCAGCTCGGCGCCAAAACCGCGGATCTCGCGCAATACCACGCCGCTTTTCACCAGTTCCCGGCGGACTGCCATGGCTCGCAGCTTGGACAGCAGGGCGGCGCGTGCCGGGTCGCTCTTGGCATCGCCGAAGCCGGCCAGGGTCACTTGGCGCTCCAGCTTGCCGTGCTGGCGCAAGTAGTCCAGGACCCGATTCAGGTCCTGGCGCGCCTTGTTGTCCAGATTGGCGCTACCTTCCTCGAAGCGAAAGTTCACGCTCAGGCGTTGCGCGTCCCGGCTTAGTTGCTGGTAGGCCTCGGGCATCTGCAGGCTGGGCGTTACCCGCATGGCTTGCACGGTCTGGGCGACAAAGCCGTTGGCGGCGACGATGGCCTGGCCCTTGGCGCTCTGGGCAAAATTCACCAAGGCTGCGGCCCAGGGATTCTGCTTGTTGGGGGGCAGGTACAGATACAGGCGCCGCGTTAGTGGGTAGTCCTCGGTGGCGATCAGGCTGTTGAGGGGCAGCATGGGCTGGGATTCGCCGTCGACAATCGCCACCGCCTTGGCCTGGCGCACGTAGGGCAGGCCGATGAAACCGATGCCTTGCGGGTCGTGACTGACGGCGTCGGACAGTTGTTCGCTGGACTCGAAACGCTTGGCCGTCGGGTTCAACGTCTTGCCACGACGACTGAGGACCAGCTCTCTGAAGGTGTCGTAGGTGCCGGACTGATTATCCCGGGCATACAGATGGACTGCGCCGCCGGTGCTCCCCAGCTCTTCCCAGGTCTTGATCTCGCCGCTGAACAGGCGGGCCAGTTGCTCGGTGCTCAGTTGGTTCAGCGGGTTGTGCGGATGCAGGATGATGGCTAGGCCATCAATGGCGATGACCTGTTCGGCGCCGGGGCTCTTCAGGTCGCCCAGGCTTTCCAGGTCCACCAGTTCGCTGTCCTTGATGGGGCGGGAGGCCGCGGCCACATCGGCTTGGGCGTTCTGCAGCGCACTGAAGCCGGTGCTCGAGCCGTGGGCGGCAATCTCCACTTTGACAGTCCGGCCCTGGGGGGGCTGTCCCAGAACCTGTTGCTCATTGTCCTTGCCGCTGGCCTCGATGCGGATATCGCGCAGGCCCTGTTGCTCCAGCAAGCCCTTGACCAGCGCCGGACCGAGCCTGGCGCCAATGGTGTTGGAGCCCTGGATGCGCAGCACGGCGGTATTGTCGGTCGCCATGGGCAGGGCGGCGAACACCGACCAGGGCAGGGCGTAGCAGACGAAGCCGATCAGAAACAGGCTGATGGTCCGGCACCAGATATCTCGTTCACTGGCGGTGGAAGCGCGGGGCATGGCGGCACTGGCCTTCTATATAGGAAGAGGGGAAGTGCTGGCGAGATTAAGTCAGGGAGGTGACAGGCATGTGACCGATGGCACTTTTCGGCAACAAATGGCGAAAGTCCTACATCGTAACTAGCTGTTTTCTCTAGATTTTTTGAGACTTGTCCTAAAGACCAGCCTCTGGGCGATGCGTAGAGTGGGCAACTTTGTCTGGCGGGGATTGGGGCGACTGCCAACGCGTCGTCCCCGCGGATGCCTCGGCAGTGTTGAGCTGCCATTTCGTGGTAAGCAAAGGAGTTACAAATGAGTGCCTGGTTCGAGCTGAAGCAGTATGGCAGTGGTGCATGCAGATTCTTGCTGAAGACAAAGGAGGCGCAGACCATGCTTCAAAGCGAACGATTCCCATGCCGGGACAGTGCCGAGGCGGCTCTCGGCCTGTTCCGCGCACACTGCGCTTCTCCCGAGCGTTACGTCAAGAAAATTTCATCGGGCGGCAAACCTTATTTCAAGCTCAAGGCCGGCAAGGAAGTGATCCTGGTCAGCCATTTGTATGACTCGGAGCCCACGCTCGAGAGCGCCATCGACGCCATCGCAGCAGCCGGCACCACTGATCGGGTTGAAGTGGTCCAAATGTAAGCGGTAGCAAGAAAAGCCCATCTGACGATGGGCTTTTTTGTGCCTGTCGATCAGCTCAGTTCGAGCCAGATCGGCGCATGATCCGACGGCTTTTCCATGCCGCGCAGTTCATAGTCGACACCGGCATCCTTGACACGCGGCAACAGGCCCTGGGAGGCCATGATCAAGTCGATGCGCAGGCCACGCTTGGGCTCGTCCTCGAAGCCGCGGCTGCGGTAGTCGAACCAGCTGAAGCGGTCGTTCACCTCGGGGTTGAGGTGACGGAAGCTGTCCACCAGGCCCCAGTTCTTCAGGCGGGCCATCCACTCGCGTTCTTCCGGCAGGAAGCTGCATTTGCCGGTCTTGAGCCAGCGCTTGGCGTTGTCGGCGCCGATGCCGATATCGCAGTCTTCCGGGGAAATATTCACGTCGCCCATGACCACCAGGGGCTGGTCATTGCTGAAGCGACTTTCCAGCAGGTGCTGCAGATCGCTGTAGAAGCGCTGCTTGGCCGGGAACTTGGTCGGATGGTCACGGCTTTCGCCCTGGGGAAAGTAGCCATTCATGATGGTCACCGGCGTGCCATGGGCGTCGGCGAAGGTGCCCCAGATAAAGCGTCGCTGGGCGTCTTCGTCATCGCCTTCGAAACCTTTGTGCAGGGCCAGCGGCGCCTGGCGCGAGAGCAGGGCGACGCCGTAATGGCCTTTCTGGCCGTGGTAGTGCACGTGGTAGCCCAGGGCCTGGACGTCGGCGAGGGGGAACTGCTCGTCGGCGACCTTGGTTTCCTGCAGGCCGATCACGTCCGGCTGGTGTTTGTCGATCAGCGCCGCCAGCTGATGAGGGCGGGCGCGCAGCCCGTTGATATTGAACGAGACGATCTTCATGGTCGGCGGTCCTGGCAAAACAGCGATGCTAGCTGACAACGCCCGGGTCGACCAGCGTGGCAGCGCCGTGGATGCACTGCTAATGTCCTTGAGCGCGGGGAACGATCAGCGCCGCGCAGGGCTCGTAATAACAAGAGCGCGGCCACCTGAGCCGGGGCCAGGGAGAGTGACCGTCATGCCTGATACCTCCAACACCATTGCCGATATCCATATGCTCGACAGCGGTTATTCCCGTGAAGCTAGGTCGCTGTTGTACCAGGCCTACCGGCATGAACCGACTTTCGCGTTCATTTTCGAGTCCGAGCGCGGCGGTTACGAACAACGGGTACGGGCTACGGTGCGCGAGTTGGTCAAGCAGCATTTTCTTCAGGAGCTGCCGGCCATTGGCCTGCTGGTCAACGACCGGTTGATCGGCATTGCCTTGATTGCCCCGCCGCAACGGCGCCTGGGGATCACCGAAAGCTGGGCCTGGCGCCTGCGCATGCTGCTCGGCACCGGCTTTCGCTGCACCCGGCGTTACCTGGAGTACCACCAGGCGGTACAGGCCTGTCTGCCCAGTGACGCGGTCCACGTATTGCCGTTGCTGGGGGTGCATCCGCAGTTCCAGGGGCAGCATTTTGGCGAGCAGTTGCTCGCGGCGGTGCACAACTGGTGCGCGGTGGACGAGCATTCCCAAGGAGTTGTGTTGGACACCGGCAATCCCCGTTATCTGGAGTTCTACAAGCGTCAGGGGTATGCCGAAGTCGGAGAGGTGGCCGTGGGACCGGTTCGCGAGCATGTATTCTTCCATCCCAACCCCCAGCTCTTACAAAGAGCAACAGGCTGATATAGAACTTTCCGTGCGTTAGAGCGCTCTATCGCCCTCCCAAGCTCGTGATAGCATCCGCGCCTATGAAGTTTTCAGGAAGATTTACCAGCGGCTTTTTGCTGTTGTTCACAAGCTGTGCGGCGCTGGCGCAGAGCGAAATGGATGTCAGGGTAAAGCCCGCCAATGACGAGCTGAAGGCCAATGTGGAGGGATACATTGGTGATGTCGGTGATCGTGATGAGCAAGCCCTGCTGCGGTTCAGTCGGGGGGCCGAGGAGCAGGCGAAGAAAGCCGCCCAGGCTCTGGGCTACTACCAGCCCCATATCCAGAGCGAAGTGCGCGGTGGCGACAAACCCCGCCTGCTGCTGCGTATCGATCCCGGCGAGCCGGTGCACCTGCGCAATGTCACGATCCGCGTCGAAGGTCCGGCGGCGTCCCTCAAGTCTTTTCGCACCCCCGACAGCGAGCAGCTCAAGCCGGGCGCGGTGCTCAATCATGGCCGTTATGAAGACGCCAAGCGCCTGATCCAGAACCAGGCCTCGCGCTACGGTTTTTTTAGCGGACGCTTTACGCGCCAGCAACTCTCGGTGGACCCACAGGCCGGCATCGCCGACATCGAACTGGTGTATGACAGCGGCCCGCGCTACACCCTGGGCAAGGTCAGCTTCACCGGGGATTCGCTGTTCGACGAAGACCTGCTACGGCGCATGGTGCCCTTCAAGAGCGGTGCCCCCTATGACTCGGAGCTGATCGCCGAACTCAACCAAGCGCTGCAGTCCAGCGGCTATTTCGAAGGCGTGCGGGTGGATGCCGCACCCACGGCCGCCGAACACCAAGTGATTCCGGTGGCGGTTCAACTGGAGACTCGCAAGCCGCGGACCCTGGGGCTGGGTTTGGGGTACTCCACCGACGTCGGTCCCCGGGTCAAGGCCAACTGGACCCGGCACTGGGTCAATCCCCAGGGCCACAGTTACGGCTGGGAGGCGGAAGTCTCGGCGCCCCGGCAGAACGTCGGCCTGTGGTACGACATTCCCCTGGATCCGCCGCTGACCGACAAGCTGCGCTTCGCCGGTGGCTACCAGAACGAAGAACTCGCCGGCACCGACACCCTGAGCAAGCTGCTCACGGTGGGCCCCGAATGGCACAGCAAGTTGCCCAGCGGCTGGCAGCGGGTGGTGTCGCTGAAGTATCAGCGTGAGGAATATCGCCTCGGGGACGACTCGGGTCTGAGTAACCTGCTGATGCCCGGTCTGACTTATTCCTACCTGCGCAGTGACAACCGCATCGATCCGCACAACGGTTATCGCATCCAGTTCGACACCAAGCTGGCCAAGGAGGGCGTGGGTTCCGATACCAATCTGTTGTACGGCACGGTGCTGCTCAAGGGCCTGACCACGGCCTGGGACAATCACCGGTTTCTCGGCCGGGTGCAGTTCGGGGGCAGCGCCACCAACGGCTACAAGTCGATTCCGCCGTCTCTGCGCTTCTTTGCCGGTGGCGACCAGAGCGTGCGCGGTTACGACTACCAGACCCTGTCGCCGAAAAACGCCGAAGGCGATCGCATCGGTGGCCGCTACATGGTGGCTGGCAGTGTCGAGTACCAATACTCCATTGCCGAGAAGTGGCGGATCGCGACCTTCGTCGACCAGGGCAACTCCTTCAATAAACTGGAACTGCCGAACCTCAAGACCGGGGTAGGCATGGGCCTGCGCTGGGTTTCGCCGGTCGGGCCGATCCGGGTCGACCTGGCCCATGCGCTGAATGATGACGGTGGTATTCGTTTGCACTTTTCCATGGGGCCAGAGCTTTGAAGCGTGGTTTGAAGATAACGCTGCTGGCGGTCCTTGCGCTGGTGATCCTGATCCTCCTGGCCGTGGCCGCTGTGCTGGGGACCCAGGCCGGGAGTCGCTGGGCCTTGACGCGGGTGCCGGGGCTGACCCTGGTGCATTTCGATGGCCGCCTCGGCGGCCAATGGAGTGCCGATCACCTGCTCTGGCAACAGGACGACAATCGAGTCGAGCTCAGCCAGGTGAAGTTCGCCTGGTCTCCCGCCTGCCTGCTGCGCCGCACCCTGTGCATCGAGCAATTGCAGGCCGAGCAGGTCAGCCTGCAATTGCCGCCCGGTGCCGAGGATGAAACAGATTCAGCTCCCATCAGCCTGCCGGAGCTGAAACTGCCACTGGCCATCGAACTGGGCCAGGTGCAGATCGGCAGCCTGCTGTTCAACGGCAGCGAACAGCTCAAGGGCTTGCAACTGGCGGCGCACTGGACCGCGCAAGGCCTGCAGATCGACTCGCTGCAGCTGCAGCGCGATGACTTGAGCCTGAACCTTTCCGGACTGTTGCAACCCGCTGGCGATTGGCCGCTGACCGCCCAGGGCACCCTCGCTTTGCCGGCTCCCGGTGGCGGCCCCTGGTCCCTGGCGCTGAAGGTGGAAGGCGACCTGCTCAAGACCCTGAAGCTGCATGCCGACAGCAGCGGCTACCTGCAAGGGCAATTGAGCGGCCAATTGCAGCCATTGGCGGAGAATCTGCCGGCAGAGGTGCGGATCACCGCCGATGGTTTCAAGGCCAGCGCCGATCTGCCGGACACCCTGCAGCTGGATCAGTTGGAACTGAGCGGCAAGGGTGACCTGAAAAGCGGCTACCAGCTGGCGGGCAAGGCCAATCTGCCTGCAGAGCAGGGGCCGGTGGCCCTGGTGCTGCAGGGCAAGGTCGACGCCAAGGGCGCACAGATTGCCGCTCTGGACCTGAATGCCAGCGACCAGCAGCACCTCAAGCTCAGCGGGCAACTGGACTGGAGCGAAGGTTTTGCCGCCGAGGCCAAGCTCGCCTGGCTGGATTTCCCTTGGCACCGCCTGTATCCGCTGATCGATGAGCCGGCCGTGCGGGTCCGCAGCTTCGACGCCGAGGTGGCTTATCGCGACGGTCATTACCTGGGCAACTTCAAGGGCGACCTGGACGGTCCGGCCGGCGCCTTCAGCCTGAGCAGTCCGTTCAGTGGCGACCTGACGAAAATCTACCTGCCGCAGTTCAAACTGGTGGCGGGGCAAGGCAAGGCCGAAGGTCACCTGAACCTGCAATTTGCCGATGGCATCGCCTGGGACACGGCCCTGGACCTGTCGGCGATCAATCCGGCGTATTGGCTGGCGGAGTTGCCCGGGACCCTGGCCGGCCTGTTGCGCAGTCAGGGTGAACTGAAGAATGAACAGCTCAAGCTCACTGCCGATCTGGACCTCAAGGGCCGCCTGCGCGGGCAACCGGCGCTGTTGCAGGCCAAGGCCGACGGCGCGGGGGAACAGTGGCAGCTGAGTGCGCTGGACATCCGCCTCGGCGACAACAGCATCAAGGGAACGGGCAGCCTGCAGCACAAGCTCGCCGGGCAACTGGACATCAAGCTGCCGCGCCTGGGCCAGCTCTGGCCGCAGTTGCGCGGGCAGCTCACTGGTCGGGTGGATCTGGCCGGGACACTCAAGGCGCCACAGGGCAAGGTGGATCTTGCGGGGCAACAATTGGCTTTTGCCGAGAACCACCTGCAAAACCTCAAGCTGAATGCCACGCTCGATGGTGCACAAAAAGCTCAGGTGGAGCTCAAGGGCAGCGGAATTCAGGCGGGAGACACTCAGCTGGGCACCCTGACCCTGGCCGGCCAGGGCGATATCAAGAAACAGGCACTGCAACTGGGCCTGCAAGGCCCATTGCTGAAACTGGCCCTGGGCCTGGACGGCACCCTGGATCAGGGCAACTGGCGCGGGCGCCTGGCCAATGGCGATGTGCAGACCGGCGGCCAGGACTGGAAGTTGCAGAGTCCGGCCAAACTGGAGCGGCTGGCCAGCGGCACCCTCAACTTCGGCGCTCACTGCTGGGTCAGTGGCGATGCCAGCTTGTGCGGCGAAGACCAGCGCTTGATGCCCGATCCGAAGCTGCGTTATCACCTCAAGCGCTTCCCCATCGACAGTCTGGCCCAATGGCTGCCCAAGGATTTTGCCTGGAAAGGCCTGCTCAATGCCGAGGTGCAGCTGGATCTGCCGGCCAGCGGCCCCAAGGGGCAGGTGGTCCTGGACGCCAGCGGTGGCACCTTGCGGGTCAAGGATCAGGATCAGTGGCTGGACTTCCCCTATCAGGCGCTGAAGCTCGATACCCGCCTCAATCCGCGGCGCATCGATACCCAGTTGCAGTTCGATGGCGGCAAGTTGGGGCAGTTGATGGTGCAGGCGCAGATCAATCCGCTGGCGAAAAACAAGCCTTTGTCCGGGGAGTTTCGTCTCAGTGGCCTGGACCTGTCGGTGGCGCGGCCCTTCGTGCCCATGGTGGAGAAGCTTGGCGGCAACCTGAATGGCAGTGGTCGCCTGTCGGGCGGGCTGTTGGCGCCTCAGGTCAATGGCAACCTGCAGCTCAGTGACGGGCAGGTGTCCGGCTCGGAGCTGCCCACCAGCCTTGAAGACCTGCAATTGACCGCACAGATCATGGGCGAGAGCGTGCGCCTGGACGGCGGCTGGAAAAGCGGCAAGTCCGGGCAGGGCAGCCTCACTGGCAACCTGGCCTGGGGTCGGGCGCTGGTGGTGGACCTGAGTCTCAAGGGCACGCAGTTGCCGGTGACGATCGAGCCCTATGCGGCGCTGGAAGTGGAGCCGGATCTGAAGATCTCGCTGCGCGACGACAAGCTGGCGATCGATGGCAAGGTGTTGATTCCCAGGGGCCAGATCACCGTGCGTGAACTGCCGCCGTCCACGGTCAAGGTATCCGAGGACACGGTGATCGTCGGTCAGCAGACCGATGAGGGGCAAAAGCCCATGGCCATGGCGATGAACATCGATGTTGAGGTGGGGCGGGACAAACTCGGTTTTGCCGGCTTCGGCCTGACCGCCAACCTGCAGGGCCACGTGCATATCGGCGACAACATGGACACCCGTGGCGAGCTGTGGCTCAACGACGGCCGCTACCGAGCCTACGGCCAGCGCCTGACGGTACGTCGCGCGCGGTTGCTGTTCGCCGGTCCCATCGACCAGCCGTACCTGGATATCGAAGCGGTGCGCCAGACCGACAACGTGATCGCCGGCATCCGCCTGAGCGGCAGTGCCGAGCAGCCTGTAACGCAGATCTTCTCCGAACCGGCCATGAGCCAGGAGCAGGCGTTGTCCTATCTGGTGCTGGGGCGGCCGCTGAGCTCCACCGGCGAGGACAACAACATGCTGGCCCAGGCCGCCTTGGGGCTCGGGCTGATGGGCAGCTCCGAACTCACCGGCGGCATTGCCAAGAACCTGGGGATCCAGGACTTCCAGCTCGATACCCAAGGCAGCGGCAACAGCACCAGCGTGGTGGCCAGCGGCAATATTTCCGAGAAGCTCAGCCTGCGCTATGGCGTCGGGGTGTTCGAGCCGGCCAGCACCATTGCCCTGCGCTACAAGCTGAGCAAGAAGGTCTACCTGGAAGCGGCCAGCGGTTTTGCCAGCTCCCTGGACATCTTCTACAAGCGCGACTTCTAACTCCTGCCGCCGGGAGGCGCAACGCCTCCTGTTCACCTCGCGTCCTTCCTCGCTCCGGACCTGCGCCGCTCTCAAGGCGGCGTGCCGCGCCGTTTATCAAGTAAATAAAGAGCAAGCTAACTACTGCGTTGACATTCTCTGCCTAGGCAGTAATATCTCGACACACACTCTCTGCCTAGGCAGCTAATTGGTGGTCAGATGAAGCATTTCGAACCCGACGACTTTCACAATTGCCATCTCGGCCTCTTGCTGGGGCGTGCCGCCTTGCTCAAGGACCGGATCATCGACACGCACATGGAACCCCACGGCATCACGGCGGCGCAGTTCAAGGTGCTGATCATCATGGCCCAGTTCGGGGTCGATACCCCGGCCGAGTTGTGTCGTCACCTGTCCCTGGACAGCGGTTCGATGACCCGCATGCTCGATCGTCTGCAACAGAAGGATTTCCTTGCCCGCAAACGCTCGGAAGGCGACCGGCGCCAAGTGCGCCTGGTGCTGACCGAGGAGGGGCAGAAGCTCGCCGATCGGCTGCCCTACATCGGCGCCAATGCAATGAACCAGTTGGCCGGCGCCATCACCCCCGATGAGTTGCGCACCCTGGAACAGATCCTCAAGAAAATCTTGCTGGCAGCCGGTGACCCGATCACTGTCCTGCGCTTAGGTGAAAAATGAGCAGTAAAACCTTGCGTACACGTGTCAGCCTGGTGCTGTTGGCCATGAGCCTGGCCGGTTGTGCCAATTACAGTGGCCTGGCGACTTCCGGCGCCAACCTTGAGGCGCAGAGCCTGGCAACCGGTCAGTCGCTCAATGGCGTGAAGCTGTCGCCGGCGGCCTGGCCGCAAAGCGACTGGTGGAAAAGCCTGGGCGACAGCCAGCTCAATGGCCTGATCCTGGAAGCTCTGCGGGACAGCCCGGACATGCAGATCGCCAGCGCCCGGGCCCATCAGGCCAGCGCCGCGGCCTATGCCGCCGATGCCGAGCGGATGCCGACCCTGGATGCCAGCGCCGGCGTCAGCCGTTCGCGTCTGGCCCGTGACCAGGACCCGTTGGGGCAGGGCGGTGCCTATTCCACGGTGCGCAACATCAGCGCCGCCTTCAATTACAACTTCGATCTCTGGGGCGGCCAGCGTGCAGCCTGGGAAGCCGCGCTGGGCCAGGCCCGCGCCGCCGAGATCGACCGCCAGGCCGCCAGCCTGACCCTGGCCGCCGATGTGGCCAGGGCCTACAGCGACCTGGGGCGGGCCTATATCGTCCATGACCTGGCCGACGAAGACCTCAAGCGAACCCGGCAGATGCTCGATCTGAGTCGGCGTCGCCTGGATTCCGGGATCGACAGCCAGTACCAGTACCAGCAGACCGAAAGCCTGGAAGCCAGTGCCCAGGCCAGCCTGATCGACGCCGAGAAGCAGCTGCAGAGCGCCAGGATCACCCTGGCGGTGCTGTTGGGCAAAGGCCCCGGGCGGGCCGACGACATCGCCCGGCCTAAGGTCCTGCAGGCCAGTGCCGTGGCCCTGCCTTCGACCCTGCCCGCCGAACTGTTGGGACGCCGGCCCGATCTGGTAGCGGCGCGCTGGCGGGTGGAAGCGGCGAGCAAGAACATCGATGCCAGCAAGACCCGCTTCTATCCCAACCTCAACCTGAGGGCCAGCGCCGGTGCCGAGTCGTTGCTGGGGGATGCCATGTTCGGCTCCGCCAGCCGCTTCTTCAGCATTGCGCCGACCGTATCGCTGCCGATTTTCGATGGCGGGCGCCTGCGCGCGGACCTGGATGCCCGGGACGCCGACTACGACCTGGCGGTGGCGCAGTACAACAAGACCCTGGTGACCGCTCTGGGGGACGTCAGCGACAGCATCTCGCAGCTGCGCGATATCGGGCGGCAGATCGCCGCCCAGCAACATGCCACGGACATTGCCCGGGACTCCTACAACACCGTGGTTCAGCGCTTCGGTTCCGGTATCGGCAACTACCTGGATGTGCTGAGCATCGAGCAGCAGTTGCTCCAGGCCCAGCGTCAGCTGGCCACGCTGAATGCCCAGCAGATTGATCTGTCGATCCAACTGATGCAGGCGTTGGGGGGCGGCTTCGGCGCCCAGAACCTGGCTTCGGCCAACCCGATCCCAGCCCCGCAGACTAAATAATTCGAGGTATTCGTCATGGCCACTGCCGACAGTCAAACAACCGAAAACACCCCGGACACCGCTCAATCGCGCAAGCGCAAAGTCATGCTGCTGGGGCTTACGGCCCTGGTCATCCTGGGCGGCCTGGGCGCGTTCGCCTGGCATGAGCTCTATGGGCGCTGGAATGAAAGCACCGACGATGCCTACGTGAACGGCAACGTGGTGGAGATCACCCCGCTGGTCACCGGTACCGTGGTCAGCATTGGTGCCGACGACGGCGATCTGGTGCATGAAGGCCAGGTGTTGATCAACTTCGACCCCAACGATGCCCAGGTCGGCCTGCAGAGTGCCGAGGCCAATCTGGCGCGCACCGTGCGCCAGGTACGCGGCTTGTACAGCAATGTCGATGGCATGCGGGCCCAGGTGGCGGCGCAGAAAGCCGAGGTGCAGAAGGCTCAGGAGAACTTCAGTCGGCGCAAGAACCTGGCGGCCAGCGGAGCGATTTCCCAGGAAGAACTGTCCCACGCTCGCGATGACCTGACCTCGGCGCAAAACGCCCTGGCCAATGCCCAGCAGCAACTCAACACCACCAACGCGCTGGTGGATGACACCGTGGTGTCCAATCATCCGGATGTGCAGGCCGCGGCGGCGCAACTGCGCCAGGCCTACCTGAACAATGCCCGCAGCACCCTGATTGCGCCGGTCACCGGCTATGTGGCCAAGCGCACCGTGCAGTTGGGGCAGCGGGTCCAGCCGGGCACGGCGCTGATGGCGGTGATTCCCCTCGACCAGCTGTGGATCGACGCCAACTTCAAGGAAACCCAGCTGCGGGACATGCGCATCGGTCAGGCGGTGGAGATCGAGGCGGACATCTACGGCAGCGATGTGAAGTACAGCGGCACCATCGATAGCCTCGGTGCCGGCACAGGCAGCGCCTTCGCCTTGCTGCCGGCACAGAATGCCACCGGCAACTGGATCAAGATCGTGCAGCGGGTGCCGGTGCGGATCCACGTGAACGCCGAAGAGCTGGCCAAGCATCCGCTGCGGGTTGGCCTGTCGACTCTGGTGAACGTCAACCTGCGGGACCAGAGCGGCCCGGTATTGGCCCAGCAGCCACCGCAAAAGGCGTCTTTCAGTACCAATGTCTACGACCGTCAGTTGGGTGAAGCCGATACGTTGATTGCCCGCCTGATCCACGACAACAGCGCTGCCATCGGCAAGACCGCCCAGCGCTGATTCGCCAATCCGTCGACCCCGGCCGGCCTGACGGCCGGGGTGCCTGCCCTGTTCCAAAGGATTCGCGATGAGCAATAACGCATCTTTCAAGCCGCCCAGCCTGCTGCTGAGCACCATCGGCCTGTCCCTGGCGACCTTCATGCAGGTGCTCGACACCACCATCGCCAACGTGGCGTTGCCAACCATCTCCGGCAACCTCGGGGTGAGTTCGGAGCAGGGCACCTGGGTGATTACCTCGTTCGCCGTGAGCAACGCCATCGCCTTGCCGCTGACCGGCTGGTTGAGCCGGCGTTTCGGCGAGGTGAAGCTGTTTATCTGGGCCACGCTGCTGTTCGTGCTGGCTTCGTTCCTGTGCGGCATTTCCACCTCGATGCCCGAGCTCGTCGGCTTTCGCGTGCTGCAAGGGGTGGTGGCGGGCCCGCTGTACCCGATGACCCAGACCTTGCTGATTGCCGTCTACCCGCCGGCGAAGAGGGGCATGGCCCTGGCACTGCTGGCGATGGTCACGGTGGTGGCGCCGATTGCCGGGCCGATACTCGGTGGCTGGATCACCGACAGCTACAGCTGGCCGTGGATCTTCTTCATCAACGTGCCGATTGGTCTGTTCGCCGCCTGGGTGGTGCAGCAGCAATTGAAGGCGCGGCCGGTGGTCACCAGTCGCCAGCCGATGGACTACATCGGTTTGCTGAGCCTGATCGTCGGGGTGGGGGCGTTGCAGATCGTCCTCGACAAGGGCAACGACCTGGACTGGTTCGAGTCCAACTTCATCATCGTCGGCACGCTGATCTCGGTGATTGCCCTGGCAGTGTTCGTGATCTGGGAAATGACCGATCGTCATCCGGTGGTCAACCTGCGGCTGTTCGCCCATCGCAACTTCCGCATCGGCACCATTGTGCTGGTGGGCGGTTATGCCGGGTTCTTCGGGATCAACCTGATCCTGCCGCAATGGTTGCAGACCCAGATGGGCTACACCGCCACCTGGGCCGGTCTGGCGGTGGCGCCGATCGGTATTCTGCCAGTGTTGATGTCGCCCTTTGTCGGCAAGTACGCCCACAAGTTCGACTTGCGGCTGCTGGCCGGGCTGGCGTTCCTGGCCATTGGCCTGAGCTGCTTCATGCGTGCCGGCTTCACCAATGAGGTGGACTTCCAGCACATCGCCCTGGTGCAGTTGTTCATGGGCATTGGCGTGGCGCTGTTCTTCATGCCGACCCTGAGCATCCTGATGTCCGATCTACCGCCGCACCAGATCGCCGACGGCGCTGGCCTGGCGACCTTCCTGCGGACCCTGGGGGGCAGCTTCGCGGCGTCGCTGACCACCTGGATCTGGATTCGTCGGGCGGATCAGCACCATGCCTACATGAGCGAGAGCATGAGCATCTTCGATCCGGTGACCCGGGATGCGCTGAATAATCTTGGTGGTGCGAGCAGCAAGGCTTACGCGCAACTGGATCAAGTGCTGACCAGCCAGGCGTACATGCTTTCGACGGTGGACTATTTCACCTTGCTGGGCTGGGGCTTCATGGGCCTGATTCTGCTGGTCTGGCTGGCCAAGCCACCCTTTGCCGCGAAGGCCGGCCCGGCCTCGGCGGGGCATTGATGCCCATTGTCGTAGGAGCTGGCTTGCCAGCGAAGGCGTCGGCAAGGGCGATGCCAGGCTTGCTGGCCTCTTCGCCGGCAAGCCGGCTCCTACGGTGGGACATTTGTTGTAGGAGCTGGCTTGCCAGCGAAGGCGTCCGCAAGGGCGATGTCAGGCTTGCTGGCCGCTTCGCCGGCCAGCCGGCTCCTACGGTGGGACATTTGTTGTAGGAGCTGGCTTGCCAGCGAAAGAGATGCCGCTCAAGGCGAATCGGGCAATCCCGCCTGCGTGGCTACGAAATCGAACGCAGCCAGTTGGAAGCCTTGCTCGTCCACCTGCAATGCCCATCCCTGTCGGTCCCAATCCCCCAGCACAATGCGCTTGGCGGCCTGCTCGCCAATCTGCAACTTGTGAATCGCCGGACGGTGGGTATGGCCGTGAACCAGGGTGCCCACGCCATGTTCGCGCATGACCCGCGGCACTTCGTCCGGGGTCACGTCGACAATGTCGTTGGCTTTCATGCGGGTCTGGGCCCGGCTTTCGTTGCGCAGTTTGCGCGCCAGCTTGCGCCGGGTGCCCAGGGGCAGGTGGCGCAGAATCCACAAGCTCAGCGGGTTGCGCAGGTAGCGGCGCATGCGCATGTAGGACTCGTCACGGGTGCACAGGCTGTCGCCGTGCATCAGCAGCACCGGCTCGCCGTAGAAGTCGACGACGCTGGGGTCCTTGAGCAGGGTGGCGCCGGCGGCCTTGCAGAAGGCCTGGCCAAGCATGAAGTCGCGATTGCCATGCATCAGGAAAACCCGCGTGCCGCTATCGCTGAGCTCGCGCAGTGCCTGGCAAATGGAAAGCTGGTAGGGGGTCATGGCATCGTCGCCGATCCATACCTCGAAGAAGTCCCCGAGGATGTACAGCGCCTCGGCCGCGCGGGCGCGTCCACCGAGTAAATCCAGAAACGCCCGGGTAATGTCCGGGCGTTCCTCTTCCAGATGCAAATCTGAAATCAGCAGTATCACTCAATGATCTCGGCTTTCTCGATGATCACGTCTTCTGCGGGTACGTCCTGGTGGCCGGCTTTCATGGTGGTGGCCACGCCTTTGATCTTGTCGACCACTTCGGTGCCGGCGATCACCTTACCGAATACTGCATAGCCCCAGCCTTGAACGGTCTTGCCGCTGTGGTTGAGGAAGCTGTTGTCGGCAACGTTGATGAAGAACTGCGCGGAAGCCGAATGCGGCTCCATGGTGCGGGCCATGGCGACGGTGTACTTGTCGTTGGAAAGGCCGTTGTCCGCTTCGTTCTGGATGCTTGGACGCTTGTCTTTCTTTTCTTTCATGCCGGGTTCGAAGCCGCCGCCCTGGATCATGAAGTTACCGATGACGCGGTGAAATACGGTGTTTTCATAGTGACCGGCTTTCACGTATTCGACGAAGTTGGCCACGGTCAACGGGGCTTTCTCGGCGTTCAGTTCCAGCACGATCTCGCCGTGGTTGGTGGTCAGTTTGACTTGGGTCATGGTCGGTACTCTTTATAAGGAAAAGCGTTTTCAAGAAAATCCAGAGTGGCGGAGCATGCATGCGCTCCGCACCGGTTTGGCCGTCCTGCAGCCAAGGAGCGCAGTTTAGCGTGACAACCGCGAAATTCGAGGCTGTTTTTTCACGGCCGGGGCATTAATCGCCGCAGTTTTAAAGCTGCGCTCTGTCAGGCGCTTGACAGCATCGGCTATGATAGCCGTTTTGATTTATCAGGCCGCGTCCGGCCGCGCACTTGTACGTTCAAGGATCCTATGAGCAAGCCCACTGTCGACCCTACCTCGAATTCCAAGACTGGACCGGCCGTGCCGGTCAACTTCCTGCGCCCGATCATCCAGGCGGACCTGGACTCGGGTAAGCACACACAGATCGTGACCCGCTTCCCTCCGGAGCCCAACGGATACCTGCACATCGGTCACGCCAAGTCGATCTGCGTGAACTTCGGCCTGGCCCAGGAGTTTGGTGGCGTCACGCACCTGCGTTTCGACGACACCAACCCGGCCAAGGAAGACCAGGAATACATCGACGCCATTGAAAGCGACGTCAAGTGGCTGGGTTTTGAGTGGTCCGGCGAAGTGCGTTATGCCTCGCAGTATTTCGACCAGTTGCACGACTGGGCCGTGGAGCTGATCAAGGCCGGCAAAGCCTATGTCTGCGACCTGACCCCTGAACAGGCCAGGGAATACCGTGGCAGCCTCACCGAGCCGGGCAAGAACAGCCCGTTCCGCGAGCGTTCGGTGGAAGAGAACCTGGACTGGTTCGCCCGCATGCGTGCTGGCGAGTTCCCGGACGGCGCACGGGTGCTGCGGGCCAAGATCGACATGGCCTCGCCGAACATGAACCTGCGCGATCCGATCATGTATCGCATCCGCCACGCCCATCACCACCAGACCGGTGACAAGTGGTGCATCTACCCCAACTATGACTTCACCCACGGTCAGTCGGATGCCATTGAAGGCATCACCCATTCGATCTGCACCCTGGAGTTCGAAAGCCATCGTCCGCTGTATGAGTGGTTCCTCGAGCACCTGCCGGTACCGGCGCACCCGCGTCAGTACGAATTCAGCCGCCTGAACCTGAACTACACCATCACCAGCAAGCGCAAGCTCAAGCAACTGGTGGACGAGCAGCACGTCAATGGCTGGGACGATCCGCGCATGTCGACCCTGTCGGGCTTCCGTCGTCGTGGCTACACGCCGGCGTCGATCCGCAATTTCTGCGAGATGGTTGGCACCAACCGCTCCGACGGCGTGGTCGACTACGGCATGCTGGAATTCAGCATCCGCCAGGATCTGGACCAGAACGCCCCGCGTGCCATGTGCGTGTTGCGTCCGTTGAAGGTGGTGATCACCAACTATCCGGAAGGTCAGGTCGAGAACCTCGAACTGCCGCGCCATCCGCAGAAAGAAGAACTGGGCGTGCGCCAGCTGCCGTTCGCCCGTGAAATCTACATCGACCGTGACGACTTCATGGAAGAGCCGCCCAAGGGCTACAAGCGCCTGGAGCCCAACGGTGAAGTGCGTCTGCGCGGCAGCTACGTGATCCGTGCCGACGAAGCGATCAAGGACGCCGAGGGCAATATCGTCGAGCTGCGTTGCTCCTACGACCCCGACACCCTGGGCAAGAACCCTGAAGGCCGCAAGGTCAAGGGCGTGATCCACTGGGTGCCGGCCGCCGCCAGCGTCGAGTGCGAGGTGCGTCTGTACGATCGTCTGTTCCGCTCTCCGAATCCGGAGAAGGCCGAAGACAGCGCGAGTTTCCTGGACAACATCAACCCTGACTCCCTGCAAGTGCTCACTGGTTGTCGTGCCGAACCCTCGTTGGGCAACGCACAGCCGGAAGACCGTTTCCAGTTCGAGCGCGAAGGCTACTTCTGCGCGGATATCAAGGACTCGAAACCCGGTGCTCCGGTATTCAACCGTACCGTGACCCTGCGCGACTCCTGGGGTCAGTGATTCAGTCAAGGAACTAACGTGCTAACGATCTACAACACGCTCACCAAGAGCAAAGAAGTCTTCAAGCCGCTGGATGGCAACAAGGTGCGCATGTACGTGTGCGGCATGACCGTGTACGACTACTGCCACCTCGGGCACGGCCGCAGCATGGTGGCCTTCGACCTGATTACTCGCTGGCTGCGTTTCAGCGGGTATGACCTGACGTATGTGCGCAACATCACCGACATCGAAGACAAGATCATCAATCGGGCCAAGGAGAACGGCGAGCCGTTCAATGTCCTGACCGAACGCATGATCACGGCGATGCACGAGGATGAAGCACGCCTCAACATCCTCAAGCCGGACATGGAACCGCGTGCCACGGATCATATTCCGGGCATGTTGAAGATGATCCAGACCCTGATCGACAAGGGCTACGCCTACGCCCCGGGCAATGGCGACGTGTACTATCGCGTCGGCAAGTTCATGGGCTACGGCAAGCTGTCGCGCAAGAAGATCGAAGACCTGCGCATCGGCGCGCGGATCGAAGTGGACGAGTCGAAGCAGGATCCACTGGACTTCGTCTTGTGGAAAGGCACCAAGCCGGGTGAGCCAAGCTGGCCATCGCCTTGGGGCGACGGTCGTCCGGGCTGGCACATCGAGTGCTCGGTGATGTCCACCTGCTGCCTGGGCGAGACCTTCGACATTCATGGCGGTGGCAGCGACCTGGAGTTCCCGCACCACGAGAACGAGATCGCCCAGAGCGAGGCGGCGACCGGCAAGCCCTACGCCAACGCCTGGATGCACTGCGGCATGATCCGTATCAATGGCGAGAAGATGTCCAAGTCCTTGAACAACTTCTTCACCATTCGCGACGTGCTCGACAAATACCATCCGGAAGTGGTGCGTTACCTGCTGGTGGCCAGCCACTACCGCAGCGCCATCAACTACTCGGAAGACAACCTCAAGGACGCCAAGGGTGCGCTGGAGCGCTTCTACCATGCGCTCAAGGGGCTGCCGAAAGTGGCGCCGGCCGGTGGCGAAGCCTTTGTCGAACGTTTCACCCAGGTGATGAACGACGACTTTGGTACTCCGGAAGCCTGCGCTGTGCTGTTCGAGATGGTGCGTGAGATCAACCGCCTGCGTGAGAGCGATATCGACGCGGCGGCGGGTCTGGCAGCACGTCTGAAAGAACTGGCCAGCGTGCTGGGTGTGCTGCAACTGGAAGCCGATGACTTCCTGCAGGCCGGTGCCGAAGGTCGGGTTGATGCGGCAGAAGTCGAGGCGCTGATCCAGGCCCGTCTGGCAGCCCGCGCCAACAAGGACTGGGCCGAGTCCGACCGCATTCGTGACCAGATCACCGCCATGGGCGTGATCCTGGAAGACGGCAAGGGCGGTACGACCTGGCGCCTTGCTGACTAAGTCTACGTTCGCAGTAACAAGAAACCCGCCTGGTGCGGGTTTTTTGTTGCCCTTCGAACAGTGCCGGATCAGGCCAGCTGCGGATTTCGGAGCACCGTGACCGGCCGTTTCGGTTGATCGTGACCGCTCATTTCGGTAGCAACGTGACCGATTCTCCGCCTGTTCCGAAACAGGTGGTCACGGCTTACCGAAATCGCCGGTCACGACTTAGCGAAAGCCTTCCCCTTCGTTGCGCATGACCTGATGCGCCGCCATCCTCGACCGATTTCGGGAGAGGAAGATGGCGGCGCCGCGAGTAGCCATGCGAAACATCAAAGAATGTCTGCGCCTCAAGTTTGAGGCCGGCTTGTCCCACGAGAAGATTGCCCGTGCCTTGCAGCTGTCCAAGGGCGTGGTTAGCAAGTACATCGCGGCGGCGCGGGTGGCCGGGCTGGACTGGCCGGCGCTGGTGGCCATGGACGAGGCCGCGCTGGCGGCCGCCTTGTTTGCACCGACGTCGACGAACAAGCCGCGCGGTGAGCGAGTGCTGCCCGATGTGCTGAGCATCCACCGCGAGTTGCGACGCAAGGGCGTGACCTTGCAGCTGCTGTGGGAGGAATATCTCGCCGCGCATGCGGGCCAGCCGACCTACCGCTACACCCAGTTCGTCGAGCACTACCGGCGCTACGCCCAGACGCTCAAACGTTCGATGCGTCAGCTGCACCGTGCGGGCGAGAAGCTATTCATCGACTATGCCGGGCCGACGCTGCCGGTGGTCGACCCGGCCACCGGCGAAGTGCGCCGGGCGCACATCTTCGTCGCCGCCCTGGGCGCCTCGAATTACACCTATGCCTGCGCGACGCCAGGCGAAACCCAGGTGGACTGGCTGACCTCGCTGGGCCAGGCTCTGACCTACTTTGGCGGCGTGCCGGAAATGGTTGTGCCGGACAATCCGCGCGCCCTGGTCGCCCAGCCGGATCGCTACGAGCCGGGCCTGAACCGGGCCACGCTGGAGTGCGCGCGTCATTACCAGACGGTGATCCTGCCGGCACGGCCACGCAAGCCTCAGGACAAGGCCAAGGCCGAGGTGGCGGTGCAGGTGGTCGAGCGCTGGATCATGGCGCGGCTGCGCCATCGGCAGTTCTTCAGCCTGCATGCGCTTAACCAGGCCATCGCCGAGCTGCTGGAGGATCTGAATCGGCGCCCGTTCAAGCGGCTCGATGGCTGCCGGCGCGACTGGTTCGAGCGCCTGGATCGCCCGGCCTTGCGAGCGCTGCCGGTGCATCCCTACGAGGTCGCCACCTTCAAGCGCTGCAAGGTCAGCATCGACTACCACATCGAGGTCAATGGCAGCTTCTACAGCGTGCCCTCCGCCCTGGCCCGGCAGAACGTGGACGTGCGACTGACGGCACACACCCTGGAAGTGCTGCATGGCAACCGGCGGGTGGCCAGCCACCTGCTGCTGGGGCGACGCGGCGCTTACAGTACCCAGCGCGAGCACATGCCCGCGGCGCACCAGGCGCATCGCGAATGGACGCCACAACGCCTGCTCGACTGGGGCGCGCGGATCGGCCCCTACACGCGCCAACTGATCGATCACCAACTGACCCACAAGCCGCACCCGGAGATGGGCTACCGCGCCTGCCTCGGCCTGCTCTCGCTGGCCCGGCGCTATGGCAATGCACGCCTGGAAGCCGCTGCCGAACGTGCCGTACACCTGCGCGCCTTCACCGGGCGCAGCGTGCGCAACCTGCTCCAGCAAGGCCTGGATCAACAGCCGCTGCCCCAGCGTGCCGCCGAAACGACCTTACCCGGCGACCACGAGAACGTCCGTGGCGCCGACTACTACCAACCCCCGCAACAGGAGCTGTTCGATGATGCCGCAACACACCCTGAATCAACTGCACCAGCTACGCCTGGACGGCATGGCCCGCGCCCTGGAAGAGCAATGGACGCTGCCGGCCAGCCACAGCCTGAGCTTCGATGAACGCCTCGGCCTACTGCTCGACCGCGAACTGGCCTGGCGTGACAACCAGCGCCTGGTACGGCTGCGCAAGAAGGCCAAGCTCAAGTACGCCAACGCCTGCCTGGAAGATCTCGACCGCCGCACCGGACGCGCCCTGGACGAGCGTCTGATCGCCACCCTGGCCAGTGGCGACTGGATCCGCCAGCAGCACAACCTGCTGCTGACCGGCCCGACCGGTGCCGGCAAAACCTGGCTGGCCTGCGCCCTGGGCAACCAGGCCTGCCGCCAGGGCTATAGCACCCTGTACCTGCGCACCCCGCGCCTGCTGGAACAACTGCGCATCGCTCATGGCGACGGCAGCTTCGGCCGTACCCTGCAACAGCTGGCAAAGGTCGACGTCCTGGTGCTGGACGACTGGGCGCTAGCCCCGCTGGAGGAAGGAGCCCGGCATGACCTGCTGGAGGTGATCGACGACCGCGCTGGCAGCCGCTCCACCATCCTGACGAGCCAACTGCCCATCGAGCACTGGCACGGCTGGATCAACGACCCGACCCTGGCCGATGCCATCCTCGACCGCCTGGTGCACAACGCCTACCGGCTGACGATGAAAGGCGAGTCGCTGCGCCGAAAAAAAGCCGAGGAACAAGCCGCATCGTGACCGATGCGATTACAATCCAGAACCCGCGCAACCGGGGTGGAAGCACCGGTCACGTATTAGCGAAACGCTCGGTCACGTTCACCGAAATCCGCAGCCAGCGAAGCGAGGCGCTCCACCGTGTCGGGGTAGCGTTCCACCAGGCGCATCAAGGTCGTGGCCTGGGCGTTGGGTGTGGCGCGGCCTTGTTCCCAGTTTTCCAGGGTGCGGGTGTTGGTGCGCAGGTACATGGCGAATACCGAACGCGAGAGGTTGAGTTGCTGGCGGATGTTCATCACCTCGGCGGCGGTGATGGGGGGCAACTTGTCGAGTTTCACTTTATGGCTGCGCAGAGTGATCTTGCCCTGGCGCTCCTGGGTGAGGGCATCGATGCCCTCTACCAGTTCGGAAAAGATGTCACGCTTGGTCATGTCTTCTGGCCTCGATTTCACGTTCCAGCAGTTGTTTGAGCTGTTGTCGCTGCTGCGGTAGCAGGTCGTCCATCTGCTCCTTGCCGAACAGGGTGAAGAGCCAGAACTGCGCCCCTCCGGACCACCAGTAATAAATCACCCTCAACCCGCCACGCTTGCCCTTGTTGCGTCGCTCATCGACGAAACGCATCTTGCGCAAGCCGCCAGTGCCCTGAATCAGAACACCCGCGTGCGGGTGGCGCAGCAACTCGATCTGCAGTTCGCAGAACAACTCGTCGTCAAGGAAGTCCCTTCGGTATCGTGCAAATGCCGGCAGTTCAATAAACAGAGCATTCATTTTATACGCTTCCTGCGTATAGACTGGATGACGCTACAGCTTTGGTCAAGGCCCGCTGAGCGCCGCGGTTGATCTGGCAACAGTTTATGCCCGTGGCGTCGGGCTGAATGTCGGACCGGGTCGACGTGACAGGAAGGGCGATTCCGAGTTTCGCCGGGAAGAGGGGAGGGCGGGGGCCAGAAACGCAAAACGGCACCCGAAGGTGCCGTTTTGTTTGTTGCGTTGAAACTTAAGCGATCAACCGGCCAGGCCCGAGTGCTGGACCAGGGTCAGCAGCGGCTGTGGGTACACGCCGAGGAAGAACGCCAGGACCGCGATGGCCAGCAGCATGACGCCACCGGCTTTCTGTTCCCAGTGCAGCTGGGCATCGACGCGGCGCAGGTTCGGCTCGATCAGGTACAGGGTGACCATCACACGCAGGTAGTAGAAGACGCCGATGGCGCTGCCCATGACCAGGGAACCGACCAGCCACCATTGGTGCGCTTCGACACCGGTAGCGATGATGTAGAACTTGCCGATGAAGCCCGCGGTCAGCGGAATACCGGCCAGGGACAACATCATCACGGTGAGCACGGCGGTCAGGTACGGACGACGCCAGAACAGGCCGCGGTACTCGTACAGGGCGTCAGCGTCACGGCCTTTGTACGGCGAGGACATCAGGGTGATCACACCGAAGGCGCCGAGGCTGGTGATCACGTAGGTGACCAGGTACACGCCAATGGCTTCCATGGCCAGGCCCTTGCTTGCCACCAGGGCGATCAGCAGGTAACCGAAGTGAGCGATGGACGAGTAACCCAGCAAACGCTTGAGGTTGCTCTGGGTCAGCGCCAACAGGTTGCCCACCAGGATCGAGGCAATGGCGATCACGGTCAGCACGTTGCTCAACACACCGCTGCTGGCCACTGGCGAGAGCTGGAACAGGCGCACCAGCACCGCGAACACCGCCACCTTGCTGGCGGTAGCCAGGAAGGCCGCCACCGGAGCCGGGGCGCCTTCGTAGACGTCCGGGGTCCACAGGTGGAACGGTACCAGCGACAGCTTGAAGGCCAGGCCGATCAGCATCATGCCCAGGCCCAGTTGCGCCAGTGGGCTTGGCAGCCCGGTAGCGGCCAGGGCCTGGCCGATGCCGCTGAAGCTCAGGCTGCCGGCTTCGGCGTAGAGCAGGGCCATGCCGAACAACAGGAAGCCCGAACCGGCGGCCGACAGCACCATGTACTTGATGCCGGCTTCCAGGGAGCGCTTGTTGAAGAAGGCATAGGCCACCAGACCGTAGACCGGTACCGAGAGCAGCTCCAGGCCGATGAACAGGCCAGCCAGGTTCTGTGCGCTGACCAGCACCAGGCCACCGGCGGCGGCCAGCAGGATCAGCAGGTACAGTTCTTCACGGTTGCCCGGGTAACCGCTGCTGCCGTCGCCCAGGTAGGCGTGGGCCAGGGTGACGCAGGCCAGGGTGGCCACCAGGATCAGGGCCATGTACAGGCAGGCGAACTGGTCGATCTGCAACAGCGGGGTGACCGCCAGGGGTGCCACTTTCAGCACCGGGAAGATCGACAGCAATGCCAGGTTCAGACCGGCCACCGACAGCAGGAAGGTCTGTGCGTGGTTGCGCCGCCAGGCGATCGCCAACATCACCACCACAAGGGTGGCGCTGGTGATCAGCAGCGGCGCCAGGGCTATAAAGTGTTGAATCGTAAAGTCCATAGCGCTCTTACCGGGCCGAAGCGAGTTGAGTGAAGGCGGTGCTGAGCCATTGCTGCACGCCATGCATGGTGGCGGCAGAGGTATCGAGGAACGGTTGCGGGTAGACGCCGATGTAGATCAGCAGCACCGCCAGTCCCAGCACCATGATCAGTTCGCGAGCATCCATGCCGTGCAGCACCGCGTCCGACTTGGACGGGCCGAAGTAGGCACGGTGGATCATGATCAGCGAGTAGACCGAACCGAACACCAGGCCGGAAGTCGCGATGGCGGTGATCCATGGAGCGCTGACGAAGGTACCGATCAGGATCAGGAACTCGCCGACGAAGTTGCCGGTACCCGGCAGGCCCAGGGAAGCGGCCGCGAAGAACAGGCTGATGGCCGGCAAGTAGGCGATGCGTGACCACAGGCCGCCCATTTCGCGCATGTCGCGGGTATGGGTGCGTTCGTACAACTGTCCGCTGAGGATAAACAGCGCGGCTGCCGAAACACCGTGGGCCAGCATCTGGATCACCGCGCCCTGCAGGGCCTGCTGGCTGCCGGAGTAGATGCCGATCAGCACGAAGCCCATGTGGGAAACGCTGGAGAAGGCGATCAGACGCTTGATGTCGGTCTGGGCGAAGGCCAGGAAGGCACCGTAGAAGATCCCGACCAGACCCAGGGTCATGGCGATGGGTGCGAACTCTGCCGAGGCGTTGGGGAACAGTGGCAGGGCGAAACGCAGCAGGCCGTAGGCCGCGGTCTTCAACAGGATGCCCGCCAGGTCCACGGAACCGGCGGTCGGTGCCTGGGCGTGAGCGTCAGGCAGCCAGGAGTGGAACGGCACCACCGGCAGCTTCACCGCGAAGGCGATGAAGAAGCCGAGCATCAGGATGTACTCGGTGGCGGTGGACATCTTGGTCTTCAGCAACTGGGCGTAATCGAAGGTGATGACCCCGGTGTTGTTGAAGTTGACCAGCACCAGACCCAGGATCGCCACCAGCATGATCAGGCCGGAAGCCTGAGTGAAGATGAAGAACTTGGTCGCTGCGTAGATCCGGGTTTTCTTGCCGTCTGCCGAGCTGTGACCCCAGAGCGCGATGAGGAAGTACATCGGCACCAGCATCATTTCCCAGAAGAAGAAGAACATGAACAGGTCCAGCGCGAGGAACACGCCGACCACGCCGCCCAGGATCCACATCAGGTTCAGGTGGAAGAAGCCCACGTGGCGCTGGATCTCTTTCCAGGAGCAGAGTACCGAGAGGATACCCAGCAGACCGGTCAGCAGAACCATCAACAGCGACAGGCCGTCGAGGGCCAGGTGCACGTTGATGCCAAAGCGCTCGATCCACTGGTGCTTGAACTCGATGGCCCAAGTCGGATCGACGCCAGGCGCCGGAGCATATGAATAGTTACCGTGGGCCCACAGCCAGAGGCCGAGGGCGAGTTCCAGGGTCATGGTCAACAGCGCAATCCAGCGGGGGAGGGTGGCGCCGAAGCGCTCACCCAGCCAGCACAGCAGGCCGCCGATGAAGGGGATCAGGATTAGCCAAGGCAGAATCATGACGGGCTCAATTCCTTTCGCAAGTTCGCAAGGTTCATATCAGACCGCTACCAGCACAATGGCGCCGATGACCAGCACGGCACCGGCTGCCATCGAGGCGGCGTACCAACGCAGTTGACCGGTCTCGGTACGGCTCAGGGAGTTGTGACCCCCTTTGGCCATACGCGGGATCAAACCGATGGTCTGATCGAGCGGGTCCTTGCGCAGTACATGGCTGATGGCCAGGTATGGCTTGACGAACAGTTTGTCGTAGATCCAGTCGAAGCCCCAGGCGGCGAACCACCAGGCCGAGAGCAGACGCCCGATGCCGCTGTTGGCGATGGCGGTCACAACACGACGCTTGCCAAGGAACAACAGGGCGGCCAGCAGGATACCGGCCAGGGCGATGGCGCCCGAGGCGATTTCCAGGCTGTGCTTGGCTTCGCCACCCGCATGACCGGCGCTCAGCGGCAGCACACCATGCAGGGGCGGAGTGATCATCGCGCCGATCCCGGTGGACAGCACGATCAGCACCACCAGCGGCAGCCAGTGGGAAATCCCGTGGCCGGCGTGGGCTTCGGTCTTGGCCTCACCGTGGAAGGTGATGAAGATCAGGCGGAAGGTGTACAGCGAGGTCATGAACGCACCCACCAGGCCGGCGTACAGCAGGCCGTGGTTGCCGCTGGCGAAGGCTTCCCAGAGGATCTCGTCCTTGGAGTAGAAGCCTGCGGTCACCAGAGGCAGGGCCGCCAGGGCCGCGCCGCCGACGATGAAGCTGGCGTAGGCCAGCGGCAGTTTCTTCCACAGGCCGCCCATCTTGAAGATGTTCTGCTCGTGGTGGCAGGCAACGATCACCGCACCGGAAGCAAGGAACAGCAGGGCCTTGAAGAAGGCGTGGGTCATCAGGTGGAAGATCGCGCCGTCCCAGGCGCCAACGCCGAGGGCCATGAACATGTAGCCGATCTGGCTCATGGTGGAGTAGGCGAGGATGCGCTTGATGTCGGTCTGCACCAGCGCGGCGAAGCCGGCCAGTACCAGGGTCACACCGCCCACCAGGCCCACCAGGTGCAGGATCTCCGGCGCCAGGGTGAACAGGCCATGGGTACGAGCGATCAGGTAGACACCAGCGGTGACCATGGTCGCGGCGTGGATCAGTGCCGAAACCGGGGTCGGGCCGGCCATCGCGTCCGCCAGCCAGGTCTGCAGCGGCAGTTGCGCGGATTTACCCACGGCGCCGCCCAGCAGCATCAGGGTCGCCAGGGTGATCCAGAAGTCGCCGGCCTGGAATTTCTGCGGTGCCAGCACCAGCAGTTCCTGGACGTTCAGCGTGCCCACTTGTTGGAACAGGATGAACAGGCCGATGGCCATGAACACGTCGCCGATCCGGGTGACGATAAAGGCCTTGAGTGCGGCGTTACCATTGTTGCGGTTGCTGTAGTAGAAACCGATCAACAGGTAGCTGCACAGGCCCACGCCTTCCCAGCCGAAGTACAGGAACAGCAGGTTATCGCCCAGCACCAGGAACAGCATGCTGGCGATAAACAGGTTGGTGTAGGCGAAGAAGCGCGAGTAGCCGGCCTCACCACGCATGTACCAGGACGCGAACAGGTGGATCAGGAAGCCCACACCCACCACCACGCCCAGCATGGTCACGGACAGACCATCCAGGTACAGGGCGAAGTTCGGCGCGAAACCGTCCACCGACATCCACTGCCACAGCACCTGGGTGTAGTGACCACCCGCTGGTGGCGCGACGTTGAATTGCCAGATCACGTAGGCGGCCACTATGGCCGACAGGCCAATGGAGCCGACGCCGATCAGGGCCGAGAGGTTTTCCGAGAGGCGTCCCCGGGAGAACGACAGCAGCAGGAAACCGATCAGGGGAAATACGAAAGTCAGAAAGAGAAGGTTCATCCGCGCATCTCGCTGGCAGCGTCGATATCGAGAGTGTGGAAGCGGCGGTACAGCTGCAGCAGGATCGCCAGGCCAATACTGGCCTCGGCGGCTGCCAGGCTGATCACCAGAATGAACATCACTTGTCCATCCGGCTGCGCCCAGCGGGCGCCCGCAACGATGAACGCCAGTGCCGAGGCGTTCATCATCACTTCCAGGCTCATCAACACGAAGAGAATGTTACGGCGGACCATCAGGCCGACCAGACCGAGGCAGAACAGGATGCCGGCAACCGCCAGGCCATGTTCCATCGGGATAGTACCGAGAGGGATAGTAGGCATCGTATTACTCCTTCGCCTCGTTGCGGCCCAAGTGGAACGCCGTGACGGCTGCGGCGAGCAGCAGCATCGAGGCGAGTTCGACCACCAGCAGGTATGGACCGAACAGGCTGATGCCCACGGCCTTGGCGCTGACGGTGGTTTGACCGATACCGGCACCGCTCTGGTGGCTGAACAGTACGTACAGCAGTTCGGCCAGCAGCAGCGCGGCGAGAATCACCGGGCCGATCCAGATGCCTGGCTTGAGCCAGATGCGCTCTTGCTGAGCCGCGGCCGGGCCGAGGTTCAGCATCATGACCACGAACACGAACAGCACCATGATGGCGCCAGCGTAGGCGATCACTTCCAGGGCGCCGGCGAACGGCGCGCCAAGGCTGAAGAAGGTCATGGCCACGGCGATCAGCGAAATGATCAGGTAGAGCAGGGCGTGCACAGGGTTGGTGTTGGTGACCACGCGCAGCGTGGAAACAACGGCAACACCTGATGCGAAATAGAAAGCGAATTCCATCGTTCTTCCTTAAGGCAGCAAGCTCTTCACGTTGATCGGTTCGGCTTCGTTCTGCGCGGTGCCTTTCGGCTTACCGGCAATGGCCATACCTGCAACACGATAGAAGTTGTAGTCAGGGTTCTTTCCGGGACCGGAGATCAAGAGATCCTCTTTCTCGTAAACCAGGTCCTGACGTTTGAACTCGGCCATCTCGAAATCCGGTGTCAGCTGGATCGCGGTGGTCGGACAGGCTTCCTCGCAGAGACCGCAGAAAATGCAGCGCGAGAAGTTGACGCGGAAGAACTCCGGGTACCAGCGACCGTCTTCCGTTTCAGCTTTCTGCAGCGAGATGCAACCCACAGGGCAGGCCACGGCGCACAGGTTGCAGGCAACGCAACGCTCTTCGCCATCGGGGTCGCGAGTCAGGACGATACGGCCACGGTAGCGTGGCGGCAGGTACACCGGCTCTTCGGGGTATTGCAGGGTGTCGCGTTTGCGAAAGCCGTGACCGAACACCATCACCAGGCTGCGCAACTGGGTACCGGTACCCTTAACGATGTCGCCAATATATTTGAACATGGGTCAAATCCTCACTGAACCGCGCCCGCAGGCGTGTTCAACAACACAAGCGCTGCGGTCACCAGCAGATTGATCAGGGTCAGCGGCAGGCAGAATTTCCAGCTGAAATCCATCACCTGGTCATAGCGCGGGCGCGGGATAGAGGCGCGCAGCAGGATGAACAGCATGATGAAGAACGCGGTCTTCAGGGCGAACCAGACGAAGGACAGTTGCGGCAGGATGCCGAACGGACCGTGCCAGCCACCGAAGAACAGGGTGACCAGCAGTGCCGAGATCAGGATGATGCCGATGTACTCGCCAACGAAGAACATGCCCCATTTCATGCCGGCGTATTCAATGTGGTAACCGTCGGCCAGTTCCTGTTCCGCTTCCGGCTGGTCGAAGGGGTGACGGTGAGTCACGGCCACGCCAGCGATGAAGAAGGTACAGAAACCGAAGAACTGCGGAATGATGAACCACAGGTTCTGCGCCTGGTACTCGACGATGTCGCGCATGTTGAACGAACCGACCTGAGCCACGATGCCCATCAGCGCCAGGCCCATGAACACTTCGTAGGACACGGTCTGTGCCGAAGCCCGCAAGCTGCCCAGCAGGGCGAACTTGTTGTTACTCGACCAGCCGGCGAACAGCACCGCGTAGACCGAAAGACCGGCCATGGCGAAGAAGAACAGCAGGCCGATGTTCAGGTCCGCAACGCCCCAGGTCGGGGTGATCGGGATGATGGCGAAGGCGATCAGCAGGGCGGACATGGCGACCACCGGTGCCAGGGTGAAGATCACCTTGTCGGCAAACGGCGGGGTCCAGTCTTCCTTGAAGAACATCTTCAGCATGTCGGCGGCGATCTGGAACATGCCGAACGGGCCAACGCGGTTCGGACCGTAGCGGTCCTGCCACCAGCCCAGCAAGCGACGTTCGACGAAGCTCAACAGCGCGCCGGCGATGACCACCGCCAGCAGGATCACGATGGCCTTGACGACCGTCAGGATCACGTCGATCACTTCAGGGGTAAACCAACTCATTGCGCCGCCTCCTGCAGACCGTCAACGGATTTGCCAAAGAATGCCGGAGGAATGCCCGCCAGACCGGCAGGCAGGCCCACCAGGCCGGCACCCAGTTCTTCGTTGATACGCAGTGGCAGGCGCAGGGTCTGGCCAGCCAGGCTCACTGCGAGCAAGGCACCGTCGTTGACGCCCAGGCGATCGGCTTCGGACTTGGCCAGGGCCACGTAGGCAGCCGGAATGCGTTCCTGCACCGGAGCGGCTTTCGAAGAGTTCTCTTCGCTGCCGAACAGGTGATAGAACGGCACCGCTTGCCAGGTGCCCTGGGCCGGAGAGAAGGCTCGCGGAACGCTGGCGAACCAGTTCAGGCGATCGCCCTGGCTTTCGATCAGGCGTTTACCCGGATCGCCAGCACGCAGATGGCCACCGACTTCGTCCTGGAACTTGTTCCAGGCTTGCGGCGAGTTCCAGCCCGGCGACCAGGCAAACGGCACTTGCGAGCGCGGTTCGGCAGAGCCCGAGTAGCCTTCCATGGAGTAGGCGAAGGCGGTATCCGGGTCTTGCGGGGTACGCGGTTCGTGCACGCTCTGGTTGGCGCGCATGGCGGTACGGCCGCTGTAGCGCAGCGGTTCACGAGCCAGTTTCAGGCCTTTGATACGGAATGCTGCGGAAGGGGCGGCATCGACGATGCTGGCCAGTTGCGGAGTGCTAGCGGCGCAGGCTGCGGTCACGTGGTCCAGCTGGGTCCAGTCCACCGGCTTGTTCAGCAGGGTGCTACGCAGGGCATGCAGCCAGCGCCAGCCTTCGTGGACCATGATGCTGGCGTCCAGGTAAGTCGGATCGAAGACCTGGAAGAAGCGCTGGGCGCGACCTTCCTGGCTGATCAGGGTGCCGTCGCCTTCGGCGAAGCTGGCCGCCGACAGCACCAGGTGCGCACGCTCGACGGTCGCGGTCTGTTGATGATCGGCAACGATCACCACCTTGGCCGCGCTCAGGGCCGCATCCACCTTGGCCGCGTCGGTGCGGGTGTACAGGTCGTTTTCCAGGACCACGATGGCGTCGGCTTTACCGTCGACCACCGCTTGCAGGGCGGCGTCCACGGATTCGCCGCCGAGCATGGCCAGGCCGAGGCTGTTGGCCTCTGGCACGATCAGGCTGATGGAACCAGCTTTATCGCGCAGCTTCAGGGCCTTGGCGATGTTCGCCGCGGCTTCGATCAGCGCCTTGGAACCCAGGGAAGTACCGGAAATGATCAGTGGGCGCTTGGCCGCCAGCAGCGCGTCAGCGATGCGCTTGGCCAGTTCCAGGGCTTCGCTGTCCAGGCCTTCCACGGCAGGGGCGCTGGCGTCGATGGCGTGGGCCACGGCGAAACCGATGCGCGCCAGGTCGTCGGGAGCGGCGTGTACACACTCCTCGGCAACGTCGTCGAGCTTGGTTTCAGCGAGGCTGGCGATGAACAGCGGGTTCAGCGCGTGCTGGCCGATGTTCTTAACCGCGGCGTCGAGCCAAGGCTGGACGCGCATGGCGTCGGCCATTTCCTCGGCCTTGCCCTTGACCGACTGGCGCAGGGCCAGGGCCATGCGAGCGGCGGTCTGGGTCAGGTCTTCGCCAAGGACGAAGATCGCGTCGTGGTCTTCGATCTCGCGCAGGTTCGGAACGGGCAGCGGGCTGTCGTTCAGCACCTGCAGGACCAGGCGGATACGCTCCAGCTCAGAGGCTTCGATACCGCTGTAGAAGTGCTCGGCACCGACCAGCTCACGCAGGGCGTAGTTGCTTTCCAGGCTGGCACGAGGCGAGCCGATACCGACGATGTTGCGACCGCGCAGCAGCTCGGCAGCCTGGTCCAGGGCCTGGTCCAGGGTCAGCTGGGTGCCGTCGGCCAGGCGTGGCTGGCGTGGACGATCCTTGCGGTTGACGTAGCCATAACCGAAGCGGCCACGGTCGCAGAGGAAGTACTGGTTCACCGAACCGTTGTAGCGGTTCTCGATGCGTCGCAGTTCGCCGTAGCGCTCGCCCGGGGAAATGTTGCAACCGCTGGAGCAGCCATGGCAGATGCTCGGCGAGAACTGCATGTCCCACTTGCGGTTGTAGCGCTCGGAGTGGGTCTTGTCGGTGAACACGCCGGTCGGGCAGACCTCGGTGAGGTTGCCGGAGAACTCGCTTTCCAGGGTGCCGTCTTCAACGCGCCCGAAGTACACGTTGTCGTGGGCGCCGTAGACACCCAGGTCGGTGCCGCCGGCGTAGTCCTTGTAGAAGCGTACGCAGCGGTAGCAGGCGATGCAGCGGTTCATTTCGTGGGAAATGAACGGGCCGAGGTCCTGGTTCTGGTGGGTGCGCTTGGTGAAGCGATAACGGCGCTCGTTGTGGCCGGTCATCACCGTCATGTCTTGCAGGTGGCAGTGACCGCCTTCCTCGCACACCGGGCAGTCGTGCGGGTGGTTGGTCATCAGCCATTCGACAACGCTGGCGCGAAAGGCCTTGGATTCTTCATCGTCGATGGAGATCCAGGTGTTGTCGGTGGCCGGGGTCATGCAGGACATGACGATACGACCACGGGTGTCGTTCTCGTCGGTGTACTGCTTGACCGCGCACTGGCGACAGGCACCGACGCTACCGAGAGCGGGGTGCCAGCAGAAATAAGGGATGTCGAGGCCTAGTGACAGACAAGCCTGTAACAGGTTGTCCGCCCCATCGACTTCGAGCGCTTTGCCGTCTACGTGGATAGTGGCCATGGTTCAAAGTTCTTCGTTGGCCCGGTGTCAGCGGGCGTGGCTAATGGAATCTTGTTATGCGTGCGAATCAACACAGCCGTTCACGGCGTCATCGCACGTCGAGCGCAGGGCACGGACCCTGCGCCCTCATCTAAGCGTTACGCGCCGACTACGATCGGTCGGGCCAGAGGCGGGACGGCGGCGCTGGTGGGCGCGATGCCGGCTTCGAACTCTGGACGGAAATACTTGATGGCGCTGCCCAAAGGCTCCACGGCACCCGGTGCGTGAGCACAGAAGGTCTTGCCCGGGCCGAGGAAACCCACCAGACCCAGCAGGGTCTCGATGTCACCCTGCTGGCCCTGGCCTTTTTCCAGGGCCATCAGCAGCTTGACGCTCCAAGGCAGGCCATCGCGGCAAGGGGTGCAGAAGCCGCAGGATTCACGGGCGAAGAATTGCTCCATGTTGCGCAGCAGCGACACCATATTGATGCTGTCGTCCACCGCCATGGCCAGGCCGGTACCCATACGGGTGCCCACTTTGGCGATGCCGCCGGC